>NZ_JADPAA010000010.1:0-120629 GCF_015669365.1 Clostridium sp. 1001283B150210_160208_E6
TAGCACAAATTAAATCTAATGTCAAATTATTCTATCGTTGTAGTTAGAACACCTGTTCCCCTATTTATATTTATATTATAACTCTATAAATATAAATTACAATATATTTTTCTCATTAATTTTATTATAACTCTGTTGAAAACATTTATATATTTCTAACAGAAATAAAATACCATATAATTCAACATTTTTCCTCAATTTACTAGTGCAAACATTGCATAAAACGACATATAATTAATAAAAAACCAAGTAACGGAGGATAAATGTTTAATATCAATTTGAAAACAATAAGATTACAAAAAAGACTCACACAAGAAGAATTATCGTTACGAAGTGGAGTTAGTCAAAGTTATATTTCTTATTTAGAAAGGGATAATATATCTAGAGATAAAAGTCCACGACTAGAAACTATAGAACGAATAGCAAGAGGATTAGAGATTTGCCCTTTAAAACTCCTTTCATGTGGGTGTAAGCATTGTAAAAAATAAAGGGGGTAATTTTACCCCTTATAAGAAATTACACGCTTCAGCTTTCATATCGTCATAAATTTTTATATCCTGTGTACTATATAGATTTAACATAGATCCATCTTTCCAACCTAAAACAAGAGTTATTATACTGTCACTTATTTTTTTTAGTCTCAATATACTAGTGCAAGTATCTCTAAAGCAGTGTACTGTTATCTTTTTTTCTATATTTGCAATCTTCATATATTTTTTTATTCTATCATTTATATTACCATTTGTAAGATTACCACCATTATAACTAGTAAATATTTTTTCTGTATTTATATTGTTAATTTCTCTAGATAATAAATAATCATCAAGGTATTTTTCTACCTCACCAGTGATAATTAACCTTTTATTTATTTTATTTTTTACATTCCCTTCAGAAATATTAATTACATACCCCTTATCTATTTTTTCTAAATCATTCATAGTTGCATCTATAAGCTCTTTACATCTAGTTCCATTGGTTATATATATCCCCAATAGCAACCTATCTCTGCATGAATTGAAAGAGAAATTTCTATCATCAAACTGTCTTTTTCTTGTTGCTTCAATTAAATCCCTACATTCTTTTAATGTTAAAATTTCTTTTGGCTCTTTATATTTATCAACCACTATTTTAGATATTTTTAATTCTTTAGTAAAAGGATTTCTATTCATCAATTCTTCTATATCTACTATGTAATCATAGAACTTCATAAGAGCAGATATTTTTCTGTTAATTGTAGATGGTTTATTTTTTTCTAATGATTTTACATATTCTTTAGCATCCTTTTTACTGACATTAAGTATTAATTTTTCCTTATCTGCTGTAGGATCTCCTGCAACTAGATATTCCACAAACATTTTAATATCTGTTCTATAACCCTTAATTGTGTTCTCTCTATAATTAGCATCTACACCTCTATATTTTTCATTCATCATATTTTCAAAATTTTCAATAACCTTACACATTTTTCTTACCACCTTATATTTAATATTTGTTATCTACTTTTATTATAAGCTGTTAATTATGAAAATGCAAGTGAATTTACAAAAAAATAAAGTAAAAAATATGACTAGATTTTTCTAGCCATATAACTCTATATCTATTATTTTTATTATATCGTTTAACTCTAGTATTTTCCCTGTTAGAATATTTACATAGTCTTTTTCTGTTCGTATTTCTTCCAGTGATAATTTTTCCTCTGATAGTATTTTTTCATGTTCGGTTTTTTCTGCTATTAATGAATCTAAGTTTAAAAGCAATTTTTCTTTAAGTCTATTTAGCTTCTGCATACTCCCTCCTATACCAGTGCGAATATTTTTTCTTCTATTACAGCATTGTTCTTATTTACTATTATATTATCCTCGAATAATAAATCAAAATCCACATCGCAATAATCTGTTAATTTTATAATAGATCCTTTTGGTGGATTATAATTACTTCCAGTGTTGAACATATCGCTTAAATAAGCCTTTAAATCATTGTAACGCACTCTTTTATTGTTAGTTCTTACCATAGCTTCTACGCCCTCGTATAGCTCTACAGGGACTATATTAGATTGTTGCTTAATAGCATTTTTTCTCTTTTGGTTATTAATCCTTTCCTTCATTAATTTTACTGATGGACTCATTGTTTTTTCTCCTCTCATAATTTTTTCTATGTGCAAGGCTAGATTCTAGTTATACCTTATTGCTGATATGTGCTTTTAATTTTATATGTGTATGTCAATTATATTTAATATTCGTTTTGATAACATCTTTTTTACTGAAAGATTATAAACAGCAGGTAAGTATTTTACTACTTAAACCTAAATTTTTCTATTAATATTTTATCTTTAATCCTTCTAATTTATTACCTTCTAGTTTAGTATTAACTAAATACCATGTACCACTTCTGTCCATTTCTATTCTGTCAGCTATCCATTCATCGTTAAGAAGAACACGAAAACTTTCTCCGCAATGTAACCCCTCGTTATCCCAAAGATCTGAACTATTAATAATTCCATATCTATCATTTTCATAGTTATACGATAATTTTCCTTCTTTCATTTTTTACCTCGCCTTAAAACTAAGATTCTATTTAAATGTTAATTCAACTATTTTAGCTATGGTTTTATCTATAATAATATTTCTACTTGATTTCCATACACGTTCTTTCTCTGATTCTTTTTCTTCGATTACACATTTTTCATTCTCTAGCCACTTGACTAATTCAATCAATATTTTACTGCTATCTTTTTCTTTTTGATTTTCAATTCCTTTTATTATATCTTCTATATCATTATTCACCTTTTCTAAACCTCTTTTATTTAAAAAACTTTCATACATATCAAAGTATGTTTTTATAAAATTTTCTACTCTTACAACTGTATGAATACTAGAACCCTTTAACATTTCTTCAAGATCATTTGATGTAAAATCGTCTAACTGTTTATTAATCTTTTCCTCATACGCTTTGATAAAAGTGATTATTTTTTCTACTGACTCTTTATCACTATGAATTCTTAATATTTCTCTTTCAAATTTCATTACAATTTACCTCCATTTATTTTAAAATTATGATTCTATTTACTTATATTTTTTCTACTCTACTCTACTTATAATATAACCAGCTGTTAATAAATTATTATCGCTCTTATTTTTTAAGTTTTTATCAATTAAGAACGTTAATCCATCTATTTCAACTTCAGCACAATCTCCATTCTTAAGTTCTAATAATTCATTATTAATGTCATCTATAATTGATTGGTTTAGATCTACACTTATCTGATTTTGGATAAACTTCAACATATATGCATATTTCATTTTTTTATACTCCCTTCCTTTTTCTTAAATTCAATATTTTATCTTGAATAAATACTATAACAGTAAAACATATTAGAAGATATTATTTCTGTAATTAGATAGTAAGTAGTACCATTTTCTTCAGATTCTTCTTTATATACTTCGCCTATCTTACAATTTTTATAACAAAATGAACTGTATCCAATAATATAATTGTCTAAATTTTTCTTGGTCAATTCCTCCATACATCTAATAACATTACTATCTTCCTTGAAAATGCTTTCCATTTGTTCACTTGTTAATCTACCAGTTTTAGTAATGACACGCTTTTGTTTGGTTCTATTTTTAACTATCCCTATCATTGTTATTCCTCCACAAACATTGTTAAATATTCTTTGTTTTTATTGTCTTGGATTCTCTTTGCCCTCGCTCTATGTTCCATTTCTGAACTGCTGTCTAGATTATCTTTTCTGTAAACTTCCTTTATACCATCTCTAGTGATATTTATAAACCATGTATCTCCGATGCTGTAATCGCTAGTTGTTTCAACTTCAAACTCATTGCCAACTACATCTGTCATCATAGTTACATTATCGTCTATTTTACTAATTTTTACAAGTCTTGTTTCTTGTACTGTATTTTCACTTAAAGCAAAATTTTCTTTTGGTGATTCTGCTTTAACTTCTCTACCCATTGCCATTGATCCACTTATTATTAATCCACCTACAAGCAATAACCCTATAAACTTTTTACTCATCTTTCTCATTCTCCCTTTTATTTAATATTTGTTTTTATTAAATTATCTTTAATACTCTTTACACTTATAATTATAAATGATATACCATAAATAATCAATACTTATATTTAATTTTTGTTATTAATTTTATACTATTTCATATTAATTATTTTTCCTGTAAAATTGATCTTATTATCTACCCTTGTTAATAGAAAATAACCTCCAACAATCCCTACTAATACGCTTATTGTCCATATAATACAACCTATCATCTTCTCTCACCCTTTCATTATTGACTTACAATCAAGTCCTGTATGTAATTCTGCATGAATTTAAAATAACTCTGTTCCTCACTATCTATAAAGTCCTCTAGCACTTCTGTATCTACTAATCTTTTTTCTAAGCCGTCTGCAAGACTTTCCTCTGTGTCTTCCTCGTAGTAGCCAGTATCTGCTAACAACCCTTTAATGTAAAGTAGTAACCCTTGTTTTTCGCTTGGTGTAAGTTCAATTCTTTTTCCTTCAATCATTTTTCTCTATCTCCTTATATATTTAATATACGTTGTCTATATTTACTATTATACTCTTATTTCAGAATAAGTCAATCATTTATTTAATATTTGTTATTAAAATATGCATTTTATCGTTAATTTATAAAAGAGGGTAAATTTGTTTATCTACCCTCCTAATACTAACATATATTTTGATTTCCCCAATTTATATATGTCCTTCCTTCTTCGTCTTTCTCTTTGCTTAATAGCATTGATACCAAGTCAAAATCTATTCCTAATTCTTCTTCAATATCTGTGTTGTCCGATTCATCATTTTTCATAAATCTATTTATATTTTCTTTACTTACTATCAATGATAATAAATTACTCTCTAGGCTATTTGAATAAGTTATAAAATGCACCTCTTTAAACTCTGTACTATTATATCTAATAAACCTAAAGAAATATTGACTTAATGTACTCCAGTTCCAACTTAAAGCCGTACAGATAACTTTATTCACAAAGTTAATTGATATACTGCTAGATAAACTTTGTTGAGTGCTTAATAATATTCCGTTTTTACTTTCTTTTAATTGATTAATAATACTATTCCTTTCTTTCATTGGCGTTGAGCCTGTTATTATATAAATTTTTCTATCTAATTTTTTCAATAGATTATTATAACAAGTAATTTCTTTTAAACTTCTGCAACCTATAGCAACATATTCATTATTCCATTCATTCACTAACTCTAATACCTTTTTATATTTACTAGGTACTTCTATACTAGAGTACTCTCTAAAGGTTTGAGGGTGTTTACATATGTTTAATAATAGGTTTATTTGTTGTATTATTTCTAACATTCTATCCTTACGTGGATTACCTGTACTTGTAAATAAATACTTCATGCTATAAAATTCTTTAATAGCTCTATAGTATAAATTTTTCTCACTATCATTAAACTTAACAAGATGCTGATTAATACTATAAATTTTCTTCCCTACTACATCCTCAAAACTCCTTGTAATGATAGTCTTATCAATAATTCTCTTTAGTTCATCAGCATTGTAAATGTCTTGTGTATTTTTTCCTACTCCAAAAACAGTAATTTTTTGTGGATTGAATGATTTTTTAAATAATTCTAACCCCTTTTTATATTCAGGAAATGGTTTATTTGAATAGCAATTAGTTTTTTCTATCAACTCTTTACTGTCCTTATCTTCCTCCATTACATAATTACATTCATTAATAAAGTTATAAGTTGAACCATATAATAAATTGAATTGAGTGTAAGATTCTACAATATTATTCCTTGTCATAGTTCCACTTAATAATAATTTGTATTTAGCCTTTTTGCCTACACTTAAAGTTGCCTTAGTTCTTTTTGAATTTAAATTACAAATACTGTCAGCTTCGTCAACTATTAAAGTATATTTATGACTTATTTTATTAGTAAATTTTTTAATGTGTTTATGTAATTTACAAATCATATTAAAGGTTATTAGTAAAAAATCTCCTTGTTTAATTTTTTCTATATCTGATATACTCTTTATTGTTATATAAGGAATATCAAACCCTTCTAGTGTTTCTATCCATGTCCCATTTATAGCTATACTAGGAGCTATAACAAGTGTATTTTTTACATTGGTATGATTTTTTCTATACAATGAGTAAGCTATTGACATTATTGTTTTTCCTGTTCCTTGTGAACTCTGAATATAACCATATTTTTTCTGTAACATCTTATTAGTAATTACTAATTGCTCTTTATTTAGTTTAATTTTTTCATCAGTAAATTTATTTGTTAAAGTTAAATTTTTCAACCATATATCTATATTATTATCAACTTCCATATTGTCAAAAGGTATTGATTGATTATCATATAATTTTTTCTTTCTTTGTATAGTCTTGATTTTATTTTCACTTTTTATAACAATTTTTTCATATTGATTGCTTAAAGTTGATTTTAATTTATGTATAACTTTTTCTTTTGTTATTTTTATATTATTCCACTCTTCATTTGAAATATTTTTAGGTTGAATTTGATTATAATATAACTGATAATAACCATTACACTCGTTATATAAATGATTAATTTTTTTATTTTGTTTTATGTCAAACAATAATTTTCTTACTTTATCATCAAAAATTTTATCAGCATCACTATAATTTTTCATGTTTTCTAGTCTTATTTTTGACCTATTTTTTTCTTTTTGTTCTCTAACTGGCTTAATAAAACGATTATAAATTTCTTCTGCTGAACCCTGTATAAAAACATTATCAAAAGAATTATTAGTTATAAACTCACTTTTTTTACTGAATAATATTATCTTAGTTTTAAAATTTTCTACCCCTAGATATTTAAAAGCGTTTTTATTTAGTTCTATTTGCCCTATAAAGTTGAAATTTTTATTCATATAATCAATATCACTCTTATTACTAAACTCATCATTTAAGAAACTATAAGGCACTATTAAAGCTATTAATCCACCTGTCTTTAGTAGTTCAAAAGACTTTTCTATATAAACTAATTGACTTAATTTTTCTTCACCTTTATATGTTAATTTAAGATTAAAAGGTGGATTCCCTATTACTATATCAAATAACATTTTAGGATTATAATTTCTCATATCTCCATGAGTTATAACAGCATCACCATATAAATTTTTCGCTACCTTATAAGATTTAATATCAAGCTCATTCCCATAACAATTTTTTTCATTAGGACAAAAGTTAAATAAATTACCACTACCACACGTTAAATCTAAAACTAATTCATTATTTTTTATTCCTAATAAGTCTATTAAATATTCACCCTCATTATGATTTGTAAAAAATTGTCCTTGTTCTATCTCTTTTTTTGCTTCTGTATAACTGTAAAAAGAGTTAAAATCCTTGAAGTTAAGGGAATGTAATCCCCCAACTCCAGTATAACTATTATAAATTACCTCATTATTTAGACCCGATTTTTCGCATAGTTTATTATCTATACAATATAAAATTTTACTATTAATATCTTCTCTTTTTTCTTGTGGAATTATTTGACTATAATATTTATACTTCATAATATTTTTTCCTTTACTCTTGATAATTTAAATATTTTTTTGCAAAGTTTAAAGCATCTAAGCCATTATTAAATTTAAATTCAATTTTCCCATTCTTAAATGTTTTAAATGATTTTAAAAGCTCGTCTCCTATTTCATATTCACCTATATAAGTATTTCTATATGAACCAACTTTCTCCATAATATCCTCATAGTCATTTATTAGTTCATTTCTTTTATAATAAGTTAACAACTTAAATATACTTTCTAATCCTGTTTTTGATTCCCCCTCAATTCTATATTCTCCATAGTCTTTGCCCCAATAAGAATAATAAACAAAATCCTTTAAAGAAATTTTTCCATTCTTAACTATTACCCTGTCTGCCTTATATCCTGTAACATGTTTTAACACTTCTTCCTTACACTCATTTAATGATTTCTCCTCAAAAGTAACATTTCCTAATTGTATAAATATATCGTCGATTAAATCGTCTATAGATACGTTCATATACCAATTAAAATTTTCTTCCATTTTGGTTGGTCTACCTTCATAATAATCCTTATCATGATACATAGTTTCAAGAGTAACGTTGTATTTGTTTCTAAAATAATAATAAACCCTTGAAATTATGTTATTTATTTCTCTAAATATAATTTTTTCTACAAACTCATGCTCTAAACCTTGGTAAGAATCTACGCCATCTATTACTTTTAAATTTTCCTTGTAATCCATATTTAATATTGGATTATTTTTATAAAAATCTAAATATAGATTAAATTTTTCTCTCATATCAGATAAAATTTTTCTATATTTATCCATCTTTAAATTATCTTCTTGGCTCAATCTCTTATCATTTTCAACCTTTATATTATCAAATAAATTTATAATGTTTAAATTTTCCATTCCCTTAACTCTCCTTTAACTAATAATCATAATTTATTTATCTTTTGTTTATTAATATTTTTTTCTTTTGTGTATTTTTTCTTAGTCAAATATAGGTTTATAAGTGTTAATAATTGGTTTGATATTATTTTTTTCTAATATATTTAAAACTTCTTCAAGTTGTCTATTATCGCACATACTATATTTAGATTTTTTAGTAATCATGTTACCACTTTTTTCTACATCATATAATACTGAATCATTAATATCTATCCAACCTTTGCATATTAATACCTTATCATACAACGCAATCTTACAATCACTACGCTTGTTAAAAGGTCTAAATATTAGATTTACATTGTCTTTATATTGTGCATAATCCTTACACTCATAACCTTTATATATACCTTTTTGCTGACTTAATCCAAGTCCCCATTCTGAAATTTTGAATATAGTAATTTTTTCTAGTGGTTGAATATTGGCGTTTATAAATTGTTCTTGTATGCTGTCACACTCTGAAATAAGTTTATACATTGCTTGTTTAAGTTGTAAATTTTTCTCGCTAATAAATCTTATATACTCTTTGTGTGGTTTTATCATATAATAAGATAATTTTTCCTTAATAGCTTTTTTATAAATATTCCAGTCGTTATTATTCCATGTATTAGTAATATTATTTTCTTCAATCACTTCATTTGATAAATTTTCTATAAATATTGCTTGAGTTGTATATTCTTCGATTTGTTCATCGGTTAATTTTTTCTTAGTGTCAAGGTTTTTTCCAACCTCAACACCATCAACTAACCCTACATATCTAGCATAACTATAACCCTGTGTATCTATAACAAATTGTAATACCCCGTTTAAATATACTGCAACACCTAATAGATTCCACTTAACTTGCTCCTGTTCACTGATGCTCATATTATGATAATCTTCCATGCTATTTATTGAATTGTCATCAATCTCACTTCCTCCAGTACCCTCTAAAAAATCAAAATCATGTAAAAACATATTCTCAAAGTAAGAAAGAATTTTTTCATCTGTAAAATGTAATTCTCTTTCTATTTTAACTTTTTCATAAGTATAGTCGCCTTTGTTTACTTCTTCTTTATACTCATCAAGAGTATTGTTTTTATTTAAATTTGCAAATTGACAATTAGTTATATAATAACTGTCATGTTCTTTTATTTCTTTTACTTCCACATGGTTAACAATTTCAGTCTCTTGTTGTTTTTCTCTCTCAACTCTTTTTAAATACTCTTGATGTTCTATTTCCTTTTGTTTTTCAAGCTTTTTATATTCTTCTTCTTTTTTAATCTTTTCTATTTCTTCAGCTTCATGTAATTTAATTAAAAATAATTCCTCTATAACTTTTGATTCTTCACTTTCTTCGGTTTGAATATAATCATATGAAACTGTGAATCTTCCATCATAAAAGTTATAACTTGAGCCATAATCACCATATGGGTCATAACAAATACATTCATTATATTGTTGTATGTAATTTGTAGCATATTCACAAATAGATTTTAAAATTTCACTACCTTCTGCAAATGGGCTTGAAACAACATGACAATAAATTGATTGATTATTAATCCTTACTGAAAATTTAACCATTTTAAATAATCTTCTTAATACTGTTCTTGTTTCTTTAGCTATTGCCTTTAAGTCATATCTTCCTATATTATCATTTTTAGATACCATACTTTGGGTAAGTTTAAATATATCTAAAATCTCTTTTTTATTATTTTTAATTTGTTTACTGTTGATTTTTATATCTGAATTACTGTAAGTTTTAGCAATTTCTAAAGTTTTGTTGTTTTGTTTAGCGTACCAACATATTTTTTTACCGTTCCATCTATAGCCATTAGCTTTAAGATCTGTTAACACTTCTGTTGATGGCTTCCCGTCAAAATAAAGTTCTACGCCGTTTAATTTCTCGTTTAACATCATTTTACACATTTTTAAATCCTCCAAGCTTTTAAGGATAAAGCTTAACCTTATATTTAATTTCTGTTGTTAATTCTATTATACACCTTTCAAAGATAATTGCAAGGGTTATTTCAAACTTTTATTTAATATTTGTTATAAAATAACCCTTTTAAGTTCTTATAATCTTTCTTGATCAATTCCCATGCATTCTATAACACATATCATATCATCATTTTCGTAATGTTCTCTTGTTACCTTTCTTAAATTACTAAAATTATTCTTTATAAAGTTTTCTGCCTTATCTAAAGTTGAGAAGTATAAGTCATACACATCTTCGTTAATTTCATCATTTACTGTTAATACATAAATTCCTTCCATTTCCAACACTCCTTTAATATGTAATAGGTTTTCCTATCTGTTAATACTAGTATATTCCTATTGTACATAAAAATCAACACTTATATTTAATATTTGTTATTACTTCGTTCGACAAAATAAAAGAAGCTTTTTAAAGCCTTTAGAACTCTTATTCTAAGGAAAAATAAGTAAAAGATTAAAGGATTTTATATATGGCTATATTTAATTTATTTAAATATATGTTTATTGTGACACTTTATCTGAACAAAATATCTTCTTGTTACTTCAATTTACTCTCTTATACTCTTGTATACTATATAGATAGATTCTGTGCAGTAAATCGCCCTTTTTTATAGATTCTGTGCAGTAAAAAAATCCCGTAAGCTAGTAATATAGCCAAAGTTTTAAAAAGTTACATATTAGTATTACCATAAGTATTTAGCTTGCCATTATAATTATATTAATTAGTAGTTAATAAGTAAAAAAACAAAGAAAAATAATTTAAAATTGGATTTAAAAAGTTAATGGAGTGTAAGGAACGCACACGTAATTAATCTTTTTATATACAATTTAGAACGAGCAAAGTTTGCGAAGTTCTTATATCTTAAACAGGTTAATTAAATATGTAAGGTGTTCAGTTCTGCTACCTTTAAAATATATTCGTGGATTAACTATAAAAAATCTTTTATTGAAATCTTCTACTAATAACATTGTCTTTTCTCCTGCTACAAATATATTTAATAATTGTGTTTTTAATTCAGATGAATTTTTATAATTTAATAGTATTGCTAACTCTTTTAATGTTATTGGTTCTATGTCTTGCATATGTTCACAGGTAGGATTTTTACATATTATATTATATTTAAAATGTATGTAAGGCAATAAATCTATAAATAAACCTAATCTTTTATGTTCTCTAGCTGTAGATTTATTATATAATTCATATATACTATTTTTAAATATTCTCGTATAATCTTGTTTAGCTTTATTATTAACTCCACCAACTAAACTTATTTTATTGTTAACTGTTATGTATTTGTCATTGTATTGTAGTAAATTATATTCCATTAAAGCCTTTTTAGTTTTATAATATTCTCTTTCAGATAACTTTAGGTAATCTTTTAATTGCTGTTCCTGCATCGCTTCAAACGTATTATTTCTTTTTATCTTCAATCTGTTATCTTCAAATGTTAGAAAGGTACATATATAGATAAATCTAAATTTATATTGTCTTTCTAGTTTATCAGGAATATTAGTATAAAAATTAAAAAAGAAATTCCCAAAATTGTGTATAAGTGTTTTTTCAAAATTAGTTATATTCTTTCTAACTTCTAAACCTTTCTTATTATCTTCTTTCTCCTTAACTGTAAATTCAGCTTGTTTAATTATTATCTTGTTGGATATCTCATCTATTAGTTGTTTTTCTTCTGTATATTCTTTTAATACTTCCTTTATTGTTTGTTTTTGCTTTAGAATGCTTATAATAATCCCTCCTATTATTTATTAGTGCAAAATGTAAATAGATTTATTATTTACAGCATAACATCACTTCCTTATAAGTTTTTAGGTATAATTTACCTAATTATTATTTTAGACTTTTTCAGTTGCTGTGTCAAATTTATTTAATATCTGTTGATAAAAGAAAAAGAGTAAGATTTACTTACCCTTATATCTGTTTAACACTTTATCTGTATATCCATTTTTATCTGCATAGTCTCTAGAATACTTTATTAAATTATTTTCTATCTCTTTACTTACTTCAATAAAATTGTCTTTGGGATTCCTGTAGTTAATAAAATTAACCTTACCAGTATTATCTATTACATTCAGTTCTATAAATCCATTTATACATTTTGTCGTATCTTCATCATCTGTGAAGTTTTTAAATATTGATATCCATATCTTTTTACCTCTAGTCATGTCATGCTTAAATGTAAATGTATTTAGATCTTTAAATAAGTTATTATAATCCATTTATAAATTCTCTCCTTTATATTAACATCCATAATTATGTCTTATTTTATTTTCCCAACTTCTATTTAAATCCTCTATAGATATTATACCCTTGATATCTTCTACTTCTCCTGTTAGCATACCATAAAACTTCAAGGAGTATCTATCTGTATTACTTATTTTATATTCATCTGCCAATATATTTAATCTATCTTTTAAATAATTCATTCTAGATTCTTTTATAGCTCTTATCTTATTATTCTTTACTGTTGTTAATTTATATTCGTTAGTTTTTAATAGTTTAATATATAATAGATATTCTTCCTTCTGTTCTTTATTAATACTTTCTTTTATGTAATTATTAAAAGATTCTAAGTAATTGTTTATAGTTGCCAGTACCTTACTGTCTCCTGTATTAGCTTCATTATTGCTTATTGCATCTAGTATATTACTTTTAACTTTTAATGCTTGTTTATTACTTAGAGATCCGCTTTTAATCTTATTAAGTAAGCAATTAACTTCTTTTTTATTATACATAAAAATACCTCCTAAATGGTTTATGATTCTATTATATAACTAGTGGTTATAATTGTAAATAGTTATATTTAATTTACGTTATCATTTATTGTAAAAAAAAGAGAAGATATATAATCTCCTCTTAGTCTTCTGCTATCATGTTATTATATATGTTTTCTAACTCCTCTATAGCTTCTGTATTGGTTATCTGTGTTTTTATGTTAGTATACCATTCCTTAGCCATGTTAGGATTTATATAATGTGCCTTATAGATGTTTAATAGATTCATTCTAGCTTCTCCACTTGTTTCTAATAATGCAAATTCATAAAAAGATCCTTCACTTTTAAAGTAGTTTAATATAGATTCTTGTTTCATTGTTGTACTCCCTTGTTTGTTGTTATAGTATATTATATGCAAGAAGTTTATAAATGTTTACCGATTTATTTAATATTTGTTTATTTATTTTTAGATTTATTTATATAGCTTTTAAATAGTCTTATTAGAGCCTGTAAGATGTTTAATTGTTAGGTGTATAAGTTTATTAGAATTAGATTAGTAAGGCGTGTGTAGTGTGTTAGGATGGTTGTAGCTAGGTTTAGAGTTGATATATTATTATTACTTCATTATATATGTATAAAATTATATAAACATAAATTAAATATACTATTGTGTTTATTAGAATTATATGTTAGAATAAATTATAGACAAAAATTAAATATATATTTAAGGAGTGTTGAGAAATGATAAATAATGTTAATGATGCAGTTGTAAGAATGAAATTAAATTCTAATAACCACAGTGATGATACTTTTAATAATAGTATTAAGTTCATTGTAGAAAGATATGTTGGTGATGATATACCACAACAAATTGAAGTTAAGTCTATACATGAAATGATTATTAAAGCTTATGAACTAAGATTAAAAGATGAATTACATAGTATTGGTATTATAGATAGAAATAAAAACTATAATGGATCTGATGCTTTGAATTTGTTTGATACCAACTATAACTCAGATCAAGAATCACAGATACGTTTACTAAATGCAGATAATAAAAGAATGAATAGCTTTATAAAATATATGGGATTAGAAGATAAATATAAAGAGTTCTTACAATATGTAGAATAATATTTTAGAGTAGTTTAATTACTACTCTTTTTTATTTGTGTGTTATTATTGTTTATTATAAGCGTTATATTAAGCCTGTGATAAGGTTGTAAGATGTTATTGTAGTTTATTGGATTGAATGTAAGTATGCTTAGATAGCCTGTATGGAGTTTATAGAGTGCATTGGTATTGGTGGTATGTTTTATTATTATTTTATTTGTTGGTATTGGTTGGATCTATTGTAAGGGTTGGTTGATGTGTATATATGGATAATATCGTTGATTATATTTAATATATGTTTAATATTATTTATTTTTATTGTGTAGTTTATTAAGATTATTAATGTTTATATTTATGTTATTTATGTAGTTTTGATAACTATGTGTTATTGTGCTAGTATGTAGATAGTGTAATGTAAGTGTTTCATAAAGCAAAACTCCTTAAATTCGAGAATTATCTGTCAAGGAAAAATACTTGACACTATAGTAAATAAGCCAATACAGAGCATTTAGTACATATATTTTATATTTAATAATAATTACTATTGTTTTCATCTATTTTCATAATTAGCAGTATATAACTATAATTATAGTCTGCTAAAGTTAGTATTTAAGCCATTCTTAAGGGCAGGTAGTGGGGGTATATTTACATCTTTTGGTAGTTTTGGAGTAAGAAAAAGGGGCATAACTGTTCTATCAACACAGTACAATATAAAATACAATCTTAATAAATTCATCAAAACTACCTTATTTTTATCGTACTCGCAATCGTCAAACCCTCACTATCACTACATTCTCTTGCTCTCCACCATACCAGCTAACACCAAAAACCACCATATTAAACCACGTCAAACCATTGAAAACACTAGCTTTCCATCGAACACAACGTATATACCCTCTAATCGCTCCTATAACGACTTCAATTTCAAAGCTATATAAACACCCTCTAAACCACTTACAAAGCCATTCTAGGGCTAATTTAAGCCTTAAATTATATAAATCTACGATAACACGCAATCGTACACTAAAATAAATAAATTTATATATATAGTATTCAATACCTTAAAAGAATAAAAATAAAAGGTTACTAAATACCATTTAAGTATCTAGTAACCTAAAAATATAAATCCTATTCATAAATTGCAGTAAGAGTTATTTTGCTTTTACTAAGAGCTGTAACTAAAAAGTTAAATTCATCAAACATCACTTTATCATAAATTCCATATTCATACCAATCATTTATCAAAAACATCTTAACAACATAATCTGCATTTAATTTAACTAGCATATCTAAATTAATATTCAAAAATGTAAAACTAGTACCATTATTATTAATAGTAATATTATAATATGGTTTAGCCATTTCAACTATTTGCTTCTTTGATTTACTCAATCCTCTCTCAGTAATTTCCTTTTCAACGTCATTTAAACTTCTAAAAAATTGATAATTCATACAGTCTCCTACTTATAATTAATCCTAATACATTATATGCATCATATCTAAATTGTTATTAACTTCCATGAATAATTTTTATATATTTGGGAAGCCACAAAATTAAAATCATGCTTGTCCGTAGGGCGTATTTCTTATTTCTCCACTCCACTTACGCTCCCTATCTTATTTCTTATTGATTTATTTAAACCTTATAACCATCTTATTTATAGATACTTTATAGTATATCACTCCAACATTAGAAAACTTAATCTAAAAACATACAAATAAAAAAGGCTAGATATAAAATCTAACCTAATACTCTATGTAAAATTAAAATATAAGTAAATATAAATCAGGAGCTAATAGCAAATGCTAAAATTCTCAAACTAATCTATATTTACTTATCAATATAAGGAGCTAATAGTTTAAAACTAAAAATCTCAACTTATATTTAAATGTTCACTTATCCATTCTGTCATTTCCTTGTAGTCTTCTGTAGTAAACTTACTACTTTTAATTAAAGTGTAAATAAAGTGCATATCATTGTTAAATTTCATATTGGTATAGCACTCATAATGTGTACCTAGTTTAGTTCTAAGTATAGATTTAAACTCTAATATAGTTTCTCTTTCTAGTAATTTATTCTTACTAGATGCTGTTAGTACATTTCTTAATTCTTCATATCCTTCTGTAGTTACTACTTTGGGCTTTCTTTTAACATTAACTTCTTCTTTGGGTTTATTGTCTACTTTATTCTCCTTTTTATAATAGTCAGATTTAAGTATTAAATTTCCATTAGCATCTACCTTTTTTGTATATATAGAATTCTTATCGTTTTCTTTAAGCTGATTAGCAAAAACACCAATCATCATACTAATAAACTTAAAGATAAAAGGAAGACAACAAGCAGTAGCTATCATTAATGCTAATATCTTCTCTAATGGTTTAGTCAATGTACTATAATAAATTATAAATACCATTCCTATTCCACTAACAACTATAAAAGGTAATAAACTAGACTTCTTTGCTTTAGCTTTCATATTAATTCCTCCTTAGTTTATACTTGAAAATTCATTATGCTTGTAAAGGCAATAATATATTCCCATAATAGGTACGTACTCTATTGCTTCTCTGATTGCATCAAATGGATTTGTATTTTCTATGCCGTCTATTGGGAATATTTTTATAAAGTCATCTTTTAGAAAATTATACTTATCAAGTGTTCTACTATCTATTACATAAGCTTGATCATTTGGTTCATCAAAATAAATAGCGTAATAGTCACCATCGTTATAATTTCTATATTCATTTAAATATAAATTACCTTCTGAAGCATCTAAAAGTTTAATCCTTCCATTAATATTTTTAATGGCACATAATAAATCTCCATCTCTTGTATAAAATAACATACACTCTCCTTCTTTCATTGCTACTAGTCATATCTTTAGTTGATATGTAAGGGAGGGGTACTTTTTACATTCTAATAATTTAAGTACCCATATATAGTGCATATGTCATAAAATTACCTTCTGTAATAATTCATCAAAATCATAATTAATGGCTACAACTTTATATTCGTGACCACTAATAATAGTTTCTTTAGCCAAAGGATTAATCAATAGTACATCAGGGAATAACTCCATTCCATAGTTATTTAAATACCACTCTTGTACCTCGTTAGTTTTGTATATTAAGTCATATTTATTAGAGCCAGTTTTACTAAATTTATCAAACTCAATAAGATAACTGTGGGGTATCATATTCCCATTTTCATTAGTGCAAAATATGATATGTGCATCACTTCTCTTTTTAGACACTGACCAATATTCTTCAGTTTTAAAATATATAACATCATCAGCATATTTATATATTTCACTGTAAAGATTTAATAAAAAATATCTATGATCACTCACAACTTCTTTTTTATATTGATATATGCCCTCTTTACCCTCTCTTAAGGAATTAACAACTAAAAAGCCCCTATCAACTAACTTTTTCAATGTTCTTTGAGCCATATTTAAAGAATATGTGGCATCTTTATAAAATATATTTGCACATATTTTAGTGGTTATAAAACCCCATTCGTCTACAAACTTTAGTATTCCTTTAAATTTATCCGTTCTAGCCATAACTACCTCCTAAATCGTCCACTATTTCTTTTAGGTTTTTCATCAGATTCTATATATTTAATCTCATATTTATGTGTTTTCGGATTAAAAACCGTTACTTTTTTAGTATTTTTACTTAAATTTTGTTCATTTTCTATGATGTTTTCGTTATTTTTAATAGTTTTTGATTGAATTTCATCTTTTATATCCATAACTTTGCCACTTTTAGATAATTCCAATAATTTGTGATTAGCTGGTTTTAGTGGTTTTAAAAACTCTTTAACCATATCATTATTCAAATAAAGGCTTTTACCTGAATTGATTTTATTTCCGTTAAATATAAATTCTCTAGTTTCACGTTGATTTACAGCCAATTTAGCTAAATCTCCATCGCCTAAAATAGTTAAAGCACTTGGCATATTAGGGAAAAAGAAACATACTGTATTACTTAACATTCCTTTAATATCTCCTGATATATTAGTCAGTGAACCTCTTTGAGAACAAAGGCAACAATACACTCCCGCACTTCTTCCTTCTCTCGCTAATTTCCATAATAAAGCATTACAATATTCTTTATCTGCTATAACTTCCTCTTTAGTATGAGTATCATCTCCACCTTCACTTCCATTAACAGCAAAACTAGCTACTTCATCTAATATAAAATATAATAATGGCAACTTCTTTTTGGATACTTTGTTATATTCATAAATATTAACTATTCCTCCATCTTCGTCAGCTTCATCAAACAGCTTATTTCTACGTGCTACCTCCTTAGATAAATAGTTTAATTGTGCTTTTGCCAAATCCAATGTATTAGCATAGTGTTTTGTTTGTTTGCACTTCTTAAACATCTTAAGGTCTTGTTTATCTGATAGCATGGTAATAAATAAATTAATCTTATTTTCATCATTAAAAATTAATAAATTGGTTAAAGCCATTATTAATGCAACTGTCTTACCTGATCCTGTTGTACCACCTAAGAATAAGTTTGCTGATTTGCTAAAATCTAATATTATAGGCTTAAAAGCATGTGTCATACCCATATATAATTCCCAAGGTTTGACCTTAATAGGTTCGTATTTTTCGTCATCAGATAGCTTAGTATTTAAGATTTCAATATTACTTAATCCAGTGTCATTATCATATGTGAGTAAGCAATTCCTATATACTCTATTTAAATCAACTACTTGGTTATTTAGTGTGTTGTAATTCAATTCATTAGGAATATCTAAATTAAATCTATATCCTAAAGTGATTTTCTTCCCATTCTCTTTTCTAGTTGGATGGTAAATGGGTGAAGCATCATGTAGTTGATATGTTTGTCCTAAACTATTTCTTTGTTTATTATCAAATAACCTCATATACCATTTAAACTTAATCTTATCTAATTCATCTATTGGTAATTCTAATATGTGTACTCTCATATAAATTGCAGAATTTGTACTAGTTAATTCAGCTATTATTTCTGCTCTATAAATAGCACTTATAGCAGGAATTAAACTTCTAAACTCAGTAATATCCTTGCTATAAGGTATGCTTATTACTGCATCAAATCCATACTTTTTAATATAAATTTCTTGAATTTCAAACAGTTTAAATTCCTTTGCTGATACATTCTTATCAGTTGGTGATATATTGTATTTTGTTTTCATAAAAATATCCCATTTATTCTTAATAGCTTTTTCTATTTTAGACTCTTTAATAACTTCTCTTATAGAACTAATAAACTCTCCCACTACTTTTCTCCTTTTAGTTCATTAATTAATTCAGCTATATCACTATCATCTGATATTCCTTTATCTGTACTTTTAAGAGCCTTACCTATAAGGGGGCTAATTGGCACTAATAATATTAAAAATACAAACCAAGAAGGTACTGAACCACCTAAATTCATCCTTCCACCTAAGTAGATGTCATATAGTTTATAAATTAATACCATAGATTCTAAGCCTACAGCTTTTATCATAAATCCGTTAAATTTTGTTAAATCCTTATTCTTTTTCATTGAATACCTCACTTTAAATTTGGTTATACTTTAATGTATGTAGCATGTACCAAAAAGTTGCTAAAAGAAGGTGAATTTTTTAATGTTTATTATAGTGTGTTTGCTAGGTGGGTTTGCCTTAATGTTATGGTTAGGAAATATATCAGCAACGCAAGATGCATTAAATTCAGCAGAACGTGAAAAAAGTGAAACCAAAGAGAACTTAAAACAGATAGAAAAACTTATATGGAAACTAGATGGTTTCCAGTTTGAAGAATTTTGTTCAATGCTATTCGGTCTAAAAGGGGTTAAAAATGATTTAACATCAAAGACTGGTGATGGAGGTAAAGATATAATACTGAGAACGGATAAAGGTAAGGTGTATGTAGAATGTAAGCACTATTCTCCTAGGAATTTAGTATCCAATCCATTGATTATGAAGTTAATAGGATCATGTACCGTAGACAATATAGACAAAGCTATTTTTATTACTACTTCGGGATATAGTAAAGAAGCTATAAACACTATTGATAGTTGTAAAGCAGTTGAAATTGAAAGATATTACATGAATGATTTACTAGAAATGTGCAAATTAAATACTAGATATGTGTTAAATTGGTTATATCAAAGGGTATGACAAAAGCCCCTACTATTCAAGTAAGGGCTTGTTTACAAATTATAAAATATTTTCAGGATTAAATAAAGCATCTAAATCATCATCATCTATTACATCATATGCTTGATTAGTAGTATTAACCTTTTCTTTTTTAACTATATTTGTTTTAAAATTGAATCCTCTATTTCTATTTGATGATCTTCTATGCATTTCTCTTTCATTTAACTCATTTTCAATATCATTTATTTCATCATATGGCATTTCGCAACCACCAAGACAAATAATATTATTTTTTAAATTGTAAGATTTATAAATTGTTTCATCAGCAGATAACGATTGTGTTAATAAATCAATATTGTAATCAGATTCTTTTACACAAACAGCACCATAAGTACAAGTTAAGTCATTAGGTATTGAAAAAACGCTATTTTCTCTAGCTACTACAAATGCTTCAGATACATCATTATAATTAGTAGGCATATTTAGAACCACCCCATAACCTTTGCTAGTACATACATTATCAAGGTTGTTCTCATCTATGCTTCCTATTGAACTATGTGCAAGTAATCCATATTCAGCATCTATATCAGCAATGGCACGTCTATTTATATCTTCATAATTAGTACCTTTATTATTATTTATAAACTTAATATCATTTACTAATTCAGCTATTTCACTTAAATCAGCTAAACAAGATAATGCATTTTTTAATTGTAACATATCTTCTTTTAAATTTGGTAATACACCTACTAAATTTACTACCATGCTAGGAGATATCTTTTTTACTGTTTTTACATATTCTTTTATTGTTCCTGAACCTGTTCCTCCATCAGTGGAGAAAAATACAGTCATATAATTGAATTGTAGATACTTTTTAATAAAAGAAGCTAATCTTAGTTGGTCATTTAAAATAAATCCTTCTGCTTTATCTCTATCTCTACCACTTCCGTCTGCTCCCCCATATATAAATGTATTTACATCGTTAGCAAATGTTAATCCTTTTAAATCTCCCCTTGATGAGTTTATAAATATAGGGGTATACCTTCCATTTTTCTTTTTCATCCCATTTGCAAGAATACAACCACATTGACCTAAACCTGCTACTAATACTTGACTACGTTCCATAATTTACACTCTCCTTAAATTTTATTAATTTCTTTTATTCTGTTTATACCTTTTTGAGTAACATAATAAGCTTTTTTATTAACTTGCATAATTGCTTCTGCTATAAACTCATGTTCTAATAATACTTTTATTGCTCTATTTACAGTGCTAGAACTGAATCCACTTTTTTGTACAATTAAATCTTTAGTTATTCCTCTTGCTTCGCATAATCCTATGTTGTCTTTTTTATTACCAACTACAGTAAGGATTTTGAAAGCATTATTGTTCAAAGTGTTCATAGTTGTTACCTCCTGTACCATTATATTCATATTATATGCAGAAGTTTATCAAAATGCAACCACTTTTTTATCATATTTTACTCTAACATGATTCATATATTAATCATATCTTTATCAGTAGTATATCAATCTTTTATCATATCTTAATCATATATTATCCACTTTCTGATAAAGTTGTGACAAATACTTGATAAATATATGATAAACATTTGAACCATTTATGATAATAATATGAATAATATGTGATTTATTTATGACAAATATATGATATAGTATTAAAGTAAAGTAAACTTAAAGCATTAAACATTTAAATTAAACTCAAATTAAGTATATTATATATTAAAACTAAGTTTATATAAACCAATATAGATATAAAGTAAAATACAACTAATATTAATATTAATAAAAGTTAAATAATGTTATACTAAATATTTATTAATGTGATATAATATAAGTATTGTAAAAAAACAAGGAGTGATTTTATGAGTTTCACCGATGTAAACTTTCATAATGTACCTGAAGATAATGAATGTATAATAAATGCCGTTCAATTAGGCAAAAGAATTGACGAACCACCTTCGACAATAAGAACTTGGGCTGAATCATACGAAGACTATCTTTATATAAAGAAAATCAATGGAAGATTTGTTTATACTGAAGCTAGTGTAGACCAATTTAGGTTTATTAAAGAAATGCATAGAAATAAAGGTATGAGTCATAAACAAATAGCAGATATTATAAGTAAACATGGATTTCAATATGGAGATTTTAACAGTGGATTAGTAGATCCAAAAGATCCCTTGGGTTATCAAGCATTAGCATCAGCAATAGCTGTAGAAAATCAGAAACAACTAGCAGAGTTCTTAAGTAGGTTTGTTCAATACCAAGAAGAAAATAATAAACTTGTTATTGAAAAGATTAAAAACGAAGTAGCTTTAACAGTAGATGAGATAGTAGATGATAAATTTAATGAATTTAAAGAAGAATTTATAAAGGAACAACAAAAAGAAAGAGAAGCAACTTTTAAAACTATGGATATGGTTAGCAATCTTAATGCTAAACTAGAAGAAAGAAAAGAAGAATATAATAATAAAAAAGGTTTTTTAAGTAGATTATTAGGTAAATAACATTCATTAATGTATAATTTAATAATATTATTATATTTAGTATATTAATATAGTATAATTAGTAGAACCTTGGAAAGCATTGAAATAACTTGTCTACAAGATTTTAAATGTACATAAATGAATGTTTTCTATACATAAATGAATGCAAAATAAAAATTTATTGTACACAAATGAATGAAAATAACAGTCTTTTATGTATATTTAAAAACATTCAAAAGTGTATAATAAGCTTAAAAAACATTCATTTATGTATAATAGCAACATTCATTTATGTATATTAATAAAAAACAGTCATTTGTGTATAGGAGAAAAATATGGAAGATAATAAGTTAGCCATGAGGTCAGATAATATTATTGAAGCAAGATATTCTTTAACTAATAAACAAAATGTTATAATAGATATGTTATTAACTGAAATAACAGATGATGACAATGTAAAATATACGTTGAATGTAGATAAATTTGAACCATTGATGGAAGGTGGGGCATCTAATATTTATAGGGACTTAAAATCTGCTGTTAAAAGTTTTGAAGGTAAAGGCTTTAGATTAGTGGATAAAAACACAAAAGAAGAAGTATATTTCCCTTGGTTTAGTAAAATACATTACAAGCCAAGAAAAGGTGAAATTGATGTAAAGATAGATATAGAATTTAAAAAGGTTTTATATGAAGTAAAGAAAAAAATATATTATGATATAAAGTATACTATGAATATGAAGTCTTCATATAGCCAAAGATTTTACTATTTCCTTAAATCATTTGAAGATACAGAGTGGAGATATGATAAAATAGAAGATCTTATTGTTAAATTAGAATGTCCTAAGTCATGTAATAATTTTGCTAGATTTGAAAGTTCGGTGTTAAAAAAAGCATATGAAGAAATAAACAATAAAACTGATATAAACTTTGAGTATGAAACTTTTAAAACAGGAAAAAAGGTTACTCATATAAAATCATATATTAAGTCCAAAAATAAGATTCAGTCAAAATGTACACAAATGACTGTTGAATATATACTAAATTCAGTTGGTGCCTTGATTAACGGAGTTTCTGATGCAAAAAAGATACTAAAGGCACTAGAAGAAGCTAAATGTGATGATAAGATTGAATATTTTAAAACAGAAGTAGATAAAGTAATGAGGTATCATAAACATAGAAAAGATATTCCATTTATAGCCTTAATATTATCCGCTTTAAAAAACCCTTGGAATAATGAAAAGCAAGAACAACTTAAATTTGGAAGTGGATTTAACAATTTTGAAGGAAGACAATATGATCACGATGCTATAGAAGAAATGGCTTTAGGATACTTAGAATATGATGAATCTAAATTACACAAGCATGATTAATTCGTGCTTGTATTTTTTTATAGAAAAATTTGACATAGCATTTGATTTCTAGTATATTATAGATAGTGGTTAATAACATAAATTAAATATAACTAATTAATCACTAAAACAATAATTTTAAGGTAAAGGAGTGGTCAAATGATTGTATAAATTGGAATAATAAGCAGTTAAATAACATATAATATAAATTTATGTGTTTTAGAGCGTTTATTTGCCCCTAGAAACGGTTTTATATATTTAGACGATAACTTATATGCCTAAAAATAAAACCTCTTAAATCGCCTTTAAACGGCTTTTAAATGCATAATAATAAAATAGTAAATAAATAGTACGAAAGGAATGGGAAAATGATGGAAGATTTTAGACAACTAGGAGGGGCTTTATCAGAAATTGAGGAGCAATTAAAGATAGAGACTAGAATAATAGGAAATGAGTTACATATTAAATTAAATAAATGGGAGTTACAAGATGAGGATTACACCGAAAACGAAATAAAAGCTCATCTTGCAACAAATGTGGTTGATTTACTTAGAGAACAAGTTGACCACGACTTTGATTATACCATAGAATCTGATGGAATATCAATTAGTATAGTATAATAACATATATTAAATATAAAATAGGGGGATTAAATGGATAAACAATTTTCAATATATAGTGTAGACACAAAAGCTTTCTATACGGATAAGGAAAACGAGATAAATAAAGAGAAGTTAAAAATAAAAAATGAAATGAAAGCATACGAAGAATTTGAGATGTATAAGAAATTCAAAAATGCTGAAATTGATTTTAGCACATATAAAAACAATTTTTTAAGAAAAAGTGAGTTATTACATAAAAACAATAAAACACAAGATGAGATTATAGAGTTAAATAAATTAAAAGCTTGGTTGAAATATAATGTAAAGATAGATAAGATTGCTGATTTTAGAACAAAGCAAGAAAAAGAAAAGGAGATATCCATATTTCAAAATAAATTAAATAAAGATATATCATCAATTGTAGCAGACAATGAAGACTATAAAAAATTAAAACAGAAATTAAAGGATATAAATATTGAATTTACAAATGAAGTAAAACGCTCAAAAAATAGTGTGAGAAATTTAAATCCAAAGGCATTAACTCAATATAATAGAATAACGTTATTTGAAAACTCATTAAGCAGAGCTATGAATATAAAACCTGATGAGATAATAACTGATTTAGTAGTTGTAAGGATATACCATTATGCAATATTAGAACAAATAATCAACAATGGATTTAAATATAAAGATGAACATGGGAATACAAAAGAGTATAAAGTGTTTACAGCATCAGCAGGACAGATAAGAACAAAAAAGGTAATCTTTATAGAGAAAAGTAAGTGGAATAAATATGAAAAAACGCTAATGTGTGGTTTAACAATCAATAAAATAAACACAAGTAAAGAGTGTGGCTGTAATATAAATAAGTTTTTAGCGTATTTAGCATTATGTAATAGTGCTACTGATGAAATAGAAGGATTTAATATAGATGAATCAATAGTTGTAGATGATTTTGAAACATTAGTGGAAGGTCAAGTTGATTATATTGATAATAAAACTTTTGAAGTCACTAGAAAAAATATGCAAGTTCCTATACCTCATTCTGATGGTTGTGGTATGATATTACCTTCTGTAAGTAGAAAAAATTTTATGATTAGATTACCTTGGGTAAAAGGTTTAATGACACCAGTTGATTATATTAAATTTTGTGATAAATACAATAACAGTAATTATAAAATTAAAGATATATACGGAAAAGAATGGGATCTAAAACAAGACAATATCAGATATATATTTAGCAAATCTCAATTTAAAATGTATAAATATTATAATAGTTGGGATGAATATAAAAAATATTTTAAAGAATACAACTGTAAGGCAAACATGTGTAACTTAGAACCAAATACATCTCAGTTTAGAAAAGCATGTTTTAATTATCAGATGTGGCAAACGTTATTAGATATTACAGATGATGAAATAAAACACTTTACCGATGAGGTTGATGAATTTATAACAAAGGGGTATTCAGATAGGGATACAATGTTACAAATGTTAGGTGCAAATAAAGATAATATTAATAAGAGTTATTTTCAAAAGTGTCTTGAAATATATCCTGAGTTATTAAGGGATTATCATGTAAAAGAAGAATTAGCTAGTCAATTAAATGCTAGAAAAAAAGAAGCTAAATACGGTAAATTTAAAATTAATGCAACTTATACATTTCTGTTACCTGATGTATTTGCATGGCTTCAAAATATATTTTTACATATTGAAACGCCTAAAGGAATATTACAAAACAATTCTGTATCATGCAGATTGTTTAATGGGTGTAAAGAATTATTAGTCAATAGAAGTCCTCATTTATATAGAGAACACGCTGTTAGAGATAATATTTTATCAGATGAAACTAAAGAATGGTTTATAACAGATGGTGTTTATACGTCATCACATGATTTAATTAGTAAAATACTTCAATTTGATAATGATGGTGATAGAGGGCTTGTTATAGCAGATGAAATACTTATAAATGTAGCTAAGAGAAATATGTTAAATATAGTTCCTTTGTATTATGAAATGGGTAAGGCTAATCCACAGATAATAAATGAACAGAATATATATGAGAGTTTAACAAAAGCTTTTAAATTTAATAACATAGGCAAATTTTCAAATAAACTTACAGTAATGTGGAATGATAATGATATAGTTAATGATGGAAAAAATGCAGATTTAACAGTTATAAAGCAGATAACAGCATTAAATAACTTTACTATAGATGGAGCTAAAACATTACTAGTACCAAATGTACCTGAAGATGTAAATGAAAAAATGAAAAAGTCAAATGGTAAGCTACCGTATTTCTTTAGATTTGCAAAAGACAAACATAAAGAAGATGTTGCTCCTATGAATAACAGTACAGTCAATAGAATTTGTAAAAATATAGAGAGTATCAAACAAAATAATTATAATTTTAAAAGTGTTGGTAGATTTAGATACACTATGCTTATGAATAATCCTAATATAGATATAAACGATGAGTTAATAGATGTGTATAAAGAATTAGAAAATAAGAAAAAGGAATGCATAGTAAGATCAAAGGAAAATGATTTTGATATAATGGATACATTTTTATCTATAAACAAACAAGTAGAACAACATTTTATAAATGAGTGTAATAAGTTAAAAATATCTAAAGTTGAAGGAGTTGATATGGTTATAGCTTATATATATTCATCAAATAGAAATAACAAGAAGGCATTTTTATTTGATATATTTGGTGAAACTATATATGAAAATTTAAAGAAAAATATTAAAAGTCCCTTAGACAATGGATATATCATGTGTAAGAATTGTGGTAAAAGGGTAAAGCAAACTAACGGGAAAAGAGAATATTGTGAAAAATGTTCAAAGAAAATAGATAGAGAAAAAGCAAGAGTAAGAATGAATAATGTTCGATTTGCTAACGTGCTACAAATGGCACAACCAAGCCATTTGTAAGCATTATTAAAATTCAATATATTTTTTGTAAGTGACTCTAGGCAAGTAATATCAACGCTTAGAGTCACTTTTTAACTTTCTACAAATTGAATGTATAAACAACCAATTATATTATATATTATTTATATATTCAAGTCAATAGTTAAATTAGTCCTAAGCAAGACAATATAACTGCTTATTATGACTGAGATGGTCGTAAATCTATGTTTTATAAGGTGCGTATCCCCCTGCGTACCTTTAATACGCTATCCTCACTTTTTAGTGTTGATATAAATTCATAATTCTCCCCTTTTAACTCTCCATAAGGGTGCTTAATTGCACCTTTTTTGGAGAAGTATATTATTTAGAATGGAGTGTCAATTAAAATGGCAGGAAAAGCAAAGAATAATGTTAGAATAATTACAGATGAAGTAAAGTTAAGTGGAATTTTAAATGCAGAAGATATAGAAAATGGATCAATAATATTAGAATCAGATGGAAATGAAATAGATGTATCACAATTTATCAGAGGTTTTGATGGTACAGATGTTGAATTAACTATTAAAAAGAAGGTTGAAACAGCTTTATAATTTTTATAACATAAATTAAATATAATGCTTGACATTGTATTTAGAATGGTATATTATAGTAATTGTAGTAAGGAGTTGCTACGAAATATGAATAAGCCTAATATGATTAATAGGCTAGGGCTAAGAGTTACATATAGGTAAACAAAGCTACAATTTAACGTGAATCTCTTACGTGCCTTGACAAAGTGGGATGTTAACAAAAGAATTGCAGATACCTTAAAATGGGATTTGACAATTAATAAAAGGTTGATTTTAAGCAGAAATTAAATATATCTCTATAGTTGTCTAAATTAGAATTGTTTAATGTTAAAATCAATCATAACAGTGAAGTAAGAGTTGAGAATACTCGAAACTGTCGGTAGTGAGACTAACTGACCATTTTACATAGTGCTTGGATTTAGGCAAGTGATTCGCTCCTTGCTAGTAAATCGGGCATTATAATTCAAAGATACTTCTCACGAGTGGAGAAGGTGCATTATATTATGTGAGTCCCGACAAGCCTATGATATTTAGGATTTTACCCCTTTATATTATGCTAAAATGGTTTCCTCTTTAAAACTCCGAAGTACAAGGAGAAAGGTAGTAGGGCGTGAGGATGCTACCAACTAAAAAGATTCAGTTCTACTTTTGGAAATGGGTTACAAGCGTAACTTCATCCTTTTGTATGGACTGTCTATTAAACCAACCAATGCAAGTCCAAAGTCTTGATGAAAAATGGTGATGGGTAGAATACGGAAGGCGTAACGCCACATGCCAGTAGGTTAATCCTACTGATACATTTATAGTCTAGTTGTAAAACTAGGCTTATTTTTATGCTTAAAATTAAGGGAGAGATAATAATGGGTAAGAAAAACAAAAACAATACTTGGTTTATATGTGAAAATTGCAATTATCATGCTTCAGAAGAAGAGTTAAGAGAAAAATTATATGTAACTGATATAAAAGTAAGTGGATTAATTGCTGTTGAATGTCCAAGGTGTGGATTAGAACAAATTAAAAACTAGTATATATAAGTGAGGGAGATTATATGGAAGAGTTAAGGATTAGAGAAGGTGAAACTAGAGAGCAATACATATATAGATGTTATGACAATAGGGTTAAGTTAAGTTTAACTAATAAAGAAGTTGCTGAAATAATTAATGGTGAACTAGAAACTAATTTTCAAGAAAGTTATTTACGTGGAATATATAAAAATTATTCTATAGGTTATTTAGACGCAATTGAAGCCTTAAAAGGTAAGAAAGAAGTAAAAAGTAAACTTAGCGAGATAACTGAAGCTATTGGAGAATTAGATGTTAAAAAGCAAATAGTAAAAAATAAGACAAATCAATTAGGGAGAATAAAAAGAGATCTTATTAAAAATGTTGAAATAGCCGAAGACATTAAAGATTACATAGATAATGAAGTTGAAAATTTTAATAGATTAAACTATGAGGTGATAACTGAGGAGTCAGATAACGTTCTTGTAGTTGGTGTGAGTGATTGGCATGTAGGTTATGTTATAGATAACTATAAAGGCAATTCATACAATTATAAAATAGCAGAAAAGAGATTGAGTAAGCTATTATCAGAAATACATAAAGAAGTTCGTAAAAACAATGTAAAAAAAGTAATTGTATTACAAGCAGGTGATTTAACTGAAGGTGTTTACATGAGAAAAAACCAATCATATACCTGTGAGTTCAACTCTAATGAACAAATTGTTATGGCAGAAGAATTAATGTATAACTTTATAACTAGCATTTCAGAACTTGAAGTTAATGTTGACTTATATTCAGTTGGCGGTAATCATCAAAGAGGTAATGGTGATAAAGACGCCAATATAGAAGGTGATAATAATATTCTTGTCATAAATAGAAATTTAAAAAGATGGTTTGAAAAAGCTAAGAATGATAGAGTTAGAGTTTGCGAAGGTGATTACAAAGAAGATTGTTGTGTTTTTTATCTTCAAGGAAAGAAAATAAAGTTAAAGCATGGAGATAAAAGTCCTAGGAATTCAAAGAAGTTTTATGACGCAGAAGTTAGTATGAATGAGGAAAGATATGATATTTTAATTAAAGGACATGACCATAATTTTAATATAACAAGCCAAAATAATGGAACTTATGTTATAACTATAGGATGTTTATTTGGATATAATCCTTATAGCGTAGATAAGGTTCAGTGTTTAACTCATGCAAGTCAAATGCTCATGCTTATTAATAAAGGTGAAATTGAATATATTAGAGATGTTAATTTGCAAATAAATTAAGAATAAGGGAGAAAAATATGAAAGATTTAATATTAGATTTAATGGAAGGTTCAGAAGATGTAGACTTTATATTATCAAAAGATACAGCTTATGAGGTAGTTTTAGCTTTGCTTGATGATGGTAGAGTATTTGAAGAAATGGAAGAATTTGAGGTTATAGAAGAAATAAATAATAGTGTTGCTGTTATTATATCTCAAATACTAACAGGGGAAGGTTATATTTACATACTAGAGAACTATTTATTTGATAATGGTACTGCTAAAGGCATGGATGGTGCTGATTTAGTTGTAATAGAAGATGAAATAGAAGATTTAGTAGATATGGATAAGATTTATTCAGAAAATATAGCAATTGCAATATCAGATGAAGATTCTTGTGAATGTGAATGTTTTGAAGTTGGTTTTCAAGAAGGATATAACCAAGCACTAGAAGATTTAAGAGATTTATTACATATAGAATAAATTAAATATATAAAAGTGTGATTTTATAGTGATTTAAGTTGACTAGGGGTTAATTCTCCTAGTCTTTTTGTATTTTATAGTGCTTATTTAGAAAATAGGTAGTTTGAATATAAAAATGAAAAAATTAAAAGAGGGTGAGAATAGTGGCAAGTGCAAAGAAAACCACAAGCAAAACTGATAAACCAAAGTTGGTTTGTACTTGTTGTGGCAAGGATAAGTCTGATAGAGAGTTTTACATGAGTAAATCATATATATATCAAGCCATAGGTAAAGTTCCTATATGTAAAACCTGTATTGGGGGTGTATATGATAAATACTATTCAAAATATAAAAATGAACATTTAGCAATTTATTATATGTGTAGAGCTTTAGGAATATGCTTTAATTTAGCATCATTTAATGGTGCAATGAGTGAATTAGAAAAAAATAATAAAGATACTCTTATATGGCAAATATACATGACTAAATTAAATAGTTTAGGTGGCGTAAATGGTGCAGGTGATGATTTTGATAGTAGCGATAGTATAGATGTGGAAGTAATAAAGGAAAATACTTCGGTTATAGATAAAGAAGTTGTTAAAAGATGGGGAAGATCTTTTACAGATGAGGAGTTGCAATGGTTAGAAGACGACTATATGGATTGGACTACTCATAATGATTGTAGTAAATTATCAGTTCAAAGACTAGTGCAAATGATATGTATTAAAGAATTAGAAATAAGGAATGCAAGGTCTAAAGGAGATAGTACAGAAAAGTTAGAGAAAGGTCTTTTGACTTTAATGGATAATTCTAATCTAACACCAAGAACAATGTCAGCAGTCAATGAAACTGATTCAGCAAAGATATTTGGTGTATGGATAAAGGATATAGAACAAAATAGACCGGCAGAGTATTTTCAAGATAAGAGTTTATATGAAGATTACGATGGTATAAAAGAATATTTTGAAAGATTCGTATTAAGACCTATGAAGAATTTGCTTACAGGTAGTAGAGATTTTGATAAAGAATTTCAAAATATAGAATTTGATGAGGAAATAGAAGAAGATGACTTATAAAGAGGTGATGTTATATGGGTATTACTAACTTTAAAAATAGTCGTCAAAACAATAAAAATAGTAATGATATGACAAAAAGACCTATGCAAATCACAAAAAAAGAAGACCTTGATAAGAAGTTTGAAGAAAACATTATTGATTGGGTTACATTCTACAGAAGAAATATCCATAGATTTGTATTACATTATTTTGGGATAAAGCTACATTTTTATCAAATCATAATGTTGTATCTTATGAATTTAGCCCCAACAGTTGTATTGATATGTGCAAGAGCTATAGCAAAATCATTTATTACAAGTTTATATGCTTGTGCTGTTTGTGTGTTATACCCCGGAAGTAAGGTTGTTGCCACTGCAAAACTTAAAAAGACGGCAGGTTTATTAATAACTGAAAAAATAGAAAAAGAATTGAGGAATATGAGTCCTAATCTGAATAGAGAAATAAAGAAAGTTCAAACCAATCAAAATGCAATTGAAGTAATCTTCCACAATGGAAGTACATTTGTTGTTACCGCTTGTAACGATGATGCGAGAGGGGCAAGAAGTACAGTTTTAATTACTGATGAGTTTAGACAATGTAAAAAAGAAATTATAGATGCTGTATTCTCTCCTATGGAAATATTAAGACCAACTCCATATACTATGAAACCTGAATATGCACATTTACAAGAAGAACCTAGAGAAATATATTTAAGTTCTGCATTTTGGAAATCTCATTGGATGTGGAAAACCATAAAAGATTCAGTTAGGGATATGTATGAAGGAACTGCTATTTGTTTCGCTACAGATTATGCTTTATCAGTTAAACATGGAATAAGAAGTAGAGCGCAGATGTTAAAAGAAAAGAAGAAATTTGATTCTGTAACATATGATATGGAATATTTAAACCTTATGGCAGGTGGAAGTGAAAATCAATATTATACATACGATTTAGTATCTAGTTGTCAGAAAATACAAAAAGCATGGTATCCAAAAACACTTGATGAATACCATGACAACAAAAAGAATAGGTTTGGAGATATAAAAAAACAATCAGGAGAAATTAGGATAGTAGCTATGGATATAGCTATGTCGAAATCTACCAAAAAAGTAAAGAATGACTTAACTGTTATTAAGTGCATCAGAGCATTACCTAATAGAGAAAAATATGATAGAAATGAAGTTTATACAGAAGCTTTTGAAGGTACTGATTCTGACACACAAGCTATTAGGGTAAGGCAGATATTAGAAGACTTTAATGCTGATTATTTTGTGTTCGATGGACGTACTTATGGAACAAGTATTGTGGATTCAATGGCGAAAATACTATACGATGAAGAAAGAGACAAAGAATATGTGCCTATAAAAGTTTTTAACAACGAAGACTTGGCTAACAGATGTAAAAATCCTAATGCTACCCCTATTATGTGGGCGTTTATAGGAAGTGCTGATAATAACCATCAAATGCATACTACTATGTTAGGAGCTATGAGAGATGGGAAGTACAAAATGCTTGTTAGTCATATGAATTGTAAAGATTTATACTTAGGCGATAAAAAAGAATATGAAACTTCTACTATTGAAGAAAAAGTTAGATTAGAAGCACCTTATATGTATTCAGATTTAACATTAAATGAAATGATTAACCTAAACAAAGAATTTATACAAGGTGGAAAAATTAAATTAACTGAACCATCTAATGGAATGAAGGATAAATACGTAACTTCTGCTATGGCTAACTTGTTTATACAAGAATTAGAAATAGGATTAACGAGTAGAAATGATAGCGAGATAGATTGGACACAAGCACCGATGTTTGTGCAAGGTATAACTTTATAGAGTAAATTAAATATATAGGAGGTGATATAGTGCCTAAAAAAAAGAAAACTCAACAAAAAAATAACAATAATACTATTGATGCTAAATTGCCTGTAATCAAAAAAGGCGAATGTATGCTTTTATCTAATATAGATGGAAATTATATTGTGAGTGAAATAAATAAAAATAGTTTAGATAGTCAATTTGCTGACTTTGTTAATTTAGCAAGTAATCAGAATAGAAAAATGAATGAATTATATGACCAGTTATTAGATAAGGAAAGCAATACCTATATCACTACTTCTAGTGAACTAAGTAACTTAGCTAAAAATACTCAAAATGATATAGATAAGGTTTTTAAGATTAATGGATTGGTTAAGTACAACATAAATAAAGATGATCTTATAGGTAAAACAGTTGAGATAATTGAGAATAACATAAATACAAAGTTTAAGGTTAATTATCCAGTTGTTAAAATTGATAAAAAAAGCAAGAAACAAGAGAGTAAATTAAAGCAAGATTTAAAATTGGTAATTGACAATTTTAATGAACAAATAGACATTGAGAAATTAATAATCAATTCAGTTATGACTACATATACAGAAGGTAACTATATATTCTATAAAAAAGGCAATAAAGACAAAGGTTATGGAATAGTAAAGTACCCATTAAAGGTAGTTGAAATAACTGACAGGAACGTAAATGGAGAACCTTTGGTTGTATTTAATGTTCAAGAATTAAAAACAAAATTAACTACAAGTATGAAGAAATATGGAAAAATGAAATATAAACAAAAGGTAAGTATAGACCTAGCTATAGATAAGGAGATAAAAAGAGATTATCCTGATGAAGTTTACCAAGCGTATAAACTTGGTGATAGATATGTGTATTTAAATCCTAAAAATATAGGCGTGGTAAGAATAAATAATTTCGGTAAACCATATGGGGTTACTCCTATGTTTAAAGCATTGCCTCCATTGCTAACACTTGAAACTATTGATAATGTAGATAGAAAGAATTTGAATGCTAAAGCTAAAAAGGTATTCTTCCAAAAAATGCGTAAAGAAATGATAAGTCAAGATGGTAAATCATTTGATTTAAACGCAGTTGGATATTCACAAGCTAGTTTATTAAAAGCTATGAGTGATGATGTAGTTATATACACAGGGACTCCATTTGTTGAAAACTTAGAAATATTAGAACCTAAGACAGATTTAACTAGCAATGAAACTGTTTTATCTAATAGAAATAGAGTTCTTAATGCACTAGGAATATCTTTTATTACAAATGAAAGCAAAAGTGGAGTTAACACTGTTAAGTTATCGTATGAGGATTTATTAAAAAGCATTAATAAGATAACAAAACAATTAGAACCTATAATAAACAAGTTTTATAAAGATGTGTGTATTGAAAATGGATATCCCGTAGAATACTCGCCTAAGATAGAAATACAAAGTACATTGTTACTTGATTATGAAACAAGATTAAGATTATTTGATGCTTTATATTCAAAGATTGGAGCCTCATATAAAACTTCATTTGAATTGCTTGATATCAATTTTGATGAAGAATTAGAAAGAAGAAAGTACGAGAATGAAATTGACAATGGTGATGGAACTAAGGGATTAGATAATGTATTTGTAAGTCATCCTACTTCGTTTACTATATCAGGTAAGGAAGATAATATTATCACCAAGGATAATAACGGTGAGAAAAATAGTAATGGTTCTGAAAAATCTAAAGATCAGGATAAGGCAATTATTGATAAACAAAACAAAGACAAGGCTGTAAAAGTATAGAAGGGTGGTGATTAAGATGAATGAAGTTATTTTATCTAAACAGATAGAAGTTTCCGAAGATAATCATGGTAATCTTTTGTTGGATTTTATAATATGTGACTTTGAAACTAATAAAAATGGAAAAAAGATTAATAAGGATACAATAAATAATTGGTTGCCTACATTAATCAATCAACCACTTGTAGGAAGGGTTTCTAAAATTGCAAATACTGATGAGTTTGATTTTACGAGCCATAATAAGAAGACAAAATATGTTTTAGAAGATGGAAAGTTAAACACAAAAACTATTTTAGATACTGATGCTATAGGTACTTTTTTAAATGCAGAAGTAAAAAATATAGACGGAAAAGATTATATTACGGCACAAGCTCTGATGTGGGGTAGGTTTGAAAATGCTAAAAATGTAATTCTTAATAAAGTAGCTAATAACGAACCTTTGTCTAGTAGTTGGGAATTATGTATTACTGACTCAACAAAATCTATTGAAAATGGACAGAGTGTAGATATTATAAATGAAGGCTACTATATTGGACATTGCTTGTTAGGTCGAAGACCTGTTGATGGTTCAATTGTTAATCCTGCTTATGATTGTTCAAAAGTTACTGATTTACAAGTAGCTGAAGAAGAAGTCGATGAATTATCACAAGCTATTGATATTGATAGACAAAGTATTTTATCTGAACAACAATCAGAAGAAAATAAATTAAATAAAAAAGGAGGAGAAGAAATGGCAGAAGAAAACAAGGAAATAGAAGTATCGGCATTGACAATGAATGATATTTCTAAAAAATTAAGAAATATTGTATGGGAACTTGAAAAAGAAGACTGTACAGAGTGGTATTACTTAGAATTAGTTTATCCTACAGAGAATATAGCTTATCTAAAAAGATGTGGAGATAAATCTCTAGATGAAGACTTTTTAAAAGTTTCATATTCAATTGATGACAATGGAGATATATCTGTTGTATCAAAAGAGGAAGTAAAAATGGTGTTTGTACCAAAAGAATCTCAAGTTAATGTTTCTGAACTAAAGGAACAATTAAAAGGAGTTCAAACTGAACTATCTGAAAAAGTAAGTGATATTGTGAAGCTTGGCGAGACTATTAAGGCTAACGAAGCAATAATATCAGAAAGAGATAAGACTATTTCTGCTTTAGAAGTATTTAAAAATCAAATAGAAGAAATTCAAGCAGAACAAGCAAAGCAAGAAATTGCTGAAAAGAAAGAAGAACTAAAGAAGACAGCTATTTCGAGTGGATATATAACTGAAGAATTTATAGAGACAAGCGAAAGGCTTCAAAAAGCTATTTCTGAATTAAATGAGGATGAAGTTTTAAAATGCATTGCTGAAGAAGTAATTAAAGCAAATTCTCAAAAACAAGCAGAAACATCTGAAGAAAACGTTGAAACGTCAGAAGAAAATATAGAAGTATCTACTGATTTAAATTCAACAGAAGAATATGAATACAACGGTTCGAGTGGCAATTCAATTTTGGATATGCTTTCAAACAATAAAAGAAGATAGAAGGAGGAATTACAATATGTTAAGACATTTACAAACAATAGTTGGTAAGAATATTGATGCTACAAAAAGAGCAAAAACAGATATGAAAAGAGGATCATTTGTTAAAGTTGATGATGCAAAAGGAGAGTTAGTTCTAGCAACTGCTACAGCAGATTTTGAAGGTGTAGTAGTAAGAGATGTCGTTGTTGATATAGACGTTGCAAATGGAGAACCAGTATCTGACTTATCAATAACACAAGATTTAATAAAGTCAGGGGAGCTAGCAGGTCTTGAAGTGCCACAAGAAGGAGAAAGATATGCTACTACTGAATTTGGTGATACAGTTGCCCTACCTGAAGCTGAGGCAGTGGCAGGTAAAACTTTAGATGTTGCTAATGGAAAGTTAGTCAAGGCTGTTGACTCAAGCACAAGTAAAATTAGATCTTTAGGATTTATGAATATTGCAGGTGCTAAATATTTAGGGTTTAAGATTATAAAATAGATTAAATAAAAGGAGGACTGAAGATAATATGGAAAGAATTGAATTAAGCGAACAAAGAGTAGCAGATATGTTTAAGAACGGTGAAGCTTTACAATGGGCTAAAAACGTTTTTACAAATGCAGAATTATCAGAGGATGAAAAGGCATTTTCAGAAACTGTAGATGATATGGTAAATAAGGCATGGAAGTATGGAAATACACAAGCAAAGGAATCTATTGCAGAAGTTGTTGTAAAGATTATTGAACCTGAAATATTTACAGCTCCAAATGAAATTTTAGAACAAATGTTTGATGTAAACTCATATGGAGAATTTGATTTATTAAAGGTTAAAAAGTCATACAAGAATACTTTAGTTGCTGTAGAAAGTGCAAACAGAACTGGTAATGTTGATAAGTCTTACATAGACTTTACAGTTGGTACAGTTATGGAGAAACACTTACAAATAGAAACTGAAATACCAATGTCTAATCTTAGAAGAAATGGTGCATTAGGTGTTGCTACATTAGCAATATTTGCATTACAAGAATTTGAAGCTAAGAGATTTGCTGTATTAATGAATTACTTAGATTCACTATTAGTTGGTGGAGATAATGTTAAGACTTATACAGGAGCAATGACAAAAGAAGCTGTAGATGCTTTCACAGGATATTTAGGTGATTACAACTTTGATGGTGGATTACCTCAAGCAGTTGGTTTATCAACTACTATGAGAGAGCTATCTAGAGTATCAGGAATAGAAAACTATTATTCTGAAGCTATGAAGGACAAACTAAACCAAGTATCTATGCTTGAAGTATATAATGGCGTTCAACTAGACTCTATTAAGGCAGGAAAGAAGATGGGTAATGGTGAAACATTACTTCCAAAGGATGTTGTAATAGGTGTAGCAGGAAAGATAGGAGAAATGTACACTAAGGGCGAAATGAGAAGTTTAGTTACTAATGATAACAACAATGAAACTATTTCATTAAAGTTCACTGGTGTTGAATTTGGTGTATGCATAGATAAGATAGAAAAGATAGCTAAGTTAAAGAAAACAGCTTAGGTAATTGAGGTAGGAGTAACATCCTACCTTTTATTATTATTGAGTTTAAGGAGAGATAATTTATGTTGAAAAATGATGATATGATAAATGTTTATAATGATTATGATAGTGAATTATTTGCACCATCAGTTGATCCAAGAGGGAATGGATTGGTATTCCCTGTAAAAACAGAAAATGATGAACCATATATAATTTCTATATTGTTTTCTGAATTAAGAAACCTTTATAGATTAGATCCTAACTTATTAAAGAAAAGAATTCTTAGGATTGAAAAAGACCAAGAAGAAGAAGTTTTTAAGGCTTTAAATATAAATATTGATAGAGAATCAGAAGTATTTACAAGAGAAGAAATAGAAGATATGATTTTACATCCTACTAATTATGTTATAGAAACAATCCTATCAATAACAAGCAAACAAGTTATAGATAATTTCTTATCTCAACTAGTATATTTAAAGAATACAAATAAATATTTTATTGCAACTAAGGTTGAAGATTATATTAGGGCAAGAAAAGAAGAAATTTATGATGGTATTAGAAAATCAGAATTAGAAGGAATGGAAACTGAAAACTTAAAACCACAAGTTAGTTCTGATGTTGATATAGCTGTATTAGAAGAAAGAGAAAATATTATTAAATCTAAAGAAGAAGAATTAACCCAAAAAGAAAAAGATTTAAAGGATAAAGAGAAAAAATTAAAAGAAGAAAAAAAGAAGTTGGCAGAAGCAAAGAAAAGTGCTAAGGCAAAATAGTAAAAGGAGGTTTTATAATGACTCCTTATGAAAATGTGACAGATAAATTTATACGAAAAATAAAACAAGATAAAGAGTATTTTTGCGTTAATGGTGTTACAGAAGAACAATTATTAGAAATAATTAATAGAAGAAGTGTTGAATTGCTAGATGATTCAGTCAATGAATTGCAACCAATGATATCTATTGCACAAGATGTAGATTTTCTAGATAAAGATGATGATATGGAAGAGTTTAATTTTAATCTTACTAGAATCGAGGAAGACTTAATTTCAGATATGATGGTAGTAAAGTATTTCGATGAAGCACTTGTGAAATTAAAAGCTATGCAGAAGTATCTAGGCGATGATATAAAGGTGTTTTCACCTGCAAATGAAAGAAAAACATTCAAAGAAATGGTTGAATTTAAAAGGCAGTTGTTCAACAATAAATTAGGAAATTACAATACTAGGAATAGAGAAACTGGCGAATTTTTGCTTGTTTACTAGAAGGAGGTGTTGTAATTTTGGATGCTAATAGTTTAGCTTATATTAAAGCTGTAAATGGTACTAATGGTAAGAGTTGTGTGGACAGCTTTAGAGATGAAATGATTCAGCAATATAATGAAGCCAATAAAAATGTAATTACTGAGTTTTCAATATTAATTAATAGCGATAAGGCTAAAAGTGTTAAGATTAACAACACACCTAATAAAGTATTGATTAAATATAATAAAAAGGAAATACAAGTTAAAGCTTTTGTAAATTCTTTAAACTCAGGAGATTACATCTACTATACCGATGAGGAAGCCGAAAGAAATCACATATATTTAAATACGTCCACACCAAAAAGGATAAGAGATTATGAATATCATTTGGTGGAGGAGTGTGAACAAGAATTATCGTTTTCTTTTACTAAGAATCCGATTCCTTGTATTGCTGAAGGTGAGTCTTACGGGGTAAAAATCACAGGAGGTACAGAGTTTAATGCACAAGTTGACACTAAGGTTAAGGTAACAGTACAAGATAATGCTGAAACTAGAAAGTTAAAGCCTGACCATAGATTCATATTCAACAACAGTGAATATGGTATATATAAGATTGGTGATATAACTGTATATAACAACGGCTTATTAACGTTCACTTGTCAAAAAGACCAATACCAAAAAGGTTATGATGATTTAGAAAATAACATCGCATATAATGGTGTTATTCCCGATGAACCTACAGAAGAACCTAAGCCAGTTACATATAAAATTATAGGCTGTGATAGTGATAATATGGTGATAAATACAACTGAAATATTCACATTAGAACCTCAAAATAATAATGTTGAGTGGAAATTAAATGAAGAATATGAGGTTGGTGTAGCTGAAATTATATCTACTAATGATAGTAGTTGTACAGTAAAATGTTTGAAGGCTGATAATGTATTTGAATTAAAGGCTTTAATAGATAATGAAGAAGTGGGAAGTAGAGTTATATTTACTTCAAAAAGATAGAAGAAATTAAATAAAGCAAATAAATTAACGATTTTAATGTGAAGTGGGTGAGGCTATGAGTGACTTAAATAACAGGTTAATTGGTACTAAAAGTAATAAATTAAATAAATCATCTCTTATTGTGGCTTTGTTTTGTGAAACATTAGATAACAGTCAAGATATTAAAAGACTTTTATATTATCATTCCTTAAACCCTCTATCACCAATGGGTAAATATTATGATGGAAAAATGAAGCCACAATCTAATGTTGAGTTTTCTTTATTAGAAGATGCTGTAGATAGGAAAAGGCTTATATTTGATGAAGTGTTTGATCCCTTAATGACAACAGAAGAAAGCTATTCGATATATATAACTGATGTAGGTGGTAGATTTGGTAGGTCAGTAGGAGATATAGGAATAGAAGTTAATATAGTTATACCAGTTAAGGATAATGTTCTTATGGGGTTAGGAAATAAAAGAACTCATCAAATAGGTGCTTTAATAGCTGATTTATTTGACGAAGTAACAGTTGATAAAAATAGATTTCCTGAGTATGTAAGTGATTTAGGTAATATACAATTTAGCTTAACTGATTATGTGTATGGTAGAGTAGCACAAAAAAGTAATATGGTTTGTCTAAATATGCAATTTGAAGTAAAGAAAATAACTATTAGGTGATGTTATGTTGTTGTGTGAAAAAGATAGAAAAGATAATTGGGAATTAGATAATTACTTTATGAATCCTACTTATGTGGAGAATATAGGTTTGGTACATCCAATTAAGTTAAAAAACTATAATAACTTTATTAGATTGGCTAATGAATATATTTTGTTGGATGTAAAAAAGAAAAATAATTTAATACAGCAATTACATGAGAAAGCAATTCTTAATGGAGAAGCTGATAGGAAAAGTAAACCTAAGTTAATAGATTGTGATAATATATTTGATTGGTATATATCTCAAATTGATGCTATAGATAAGTCTTTGTTGGATTCAGATATTAAATATATAGTGAAGATTAAAGAAAGACTTAATGGTTTAAAAGAGGAAGATAGAGAATCTGTATTATTAAACAATCCTGAAATTAATAATATGTTAGACGTCCTAGAATCTAATAATATTGCATTTAACCAAGTTAAAGAGCAACTTTGTGAACTGTTTAAATATACAGTGCATCACGAAGTTGTTTTTAATTTTGAACTAAAAAGATTTGATATTCTTTGTAATAATGAACTTTATGGGTTTATAGATAGGGATAATTTTTATGAGTATAGAGATGTGATTATGCAACAAAACATAATGCATGAACCTAGAGTAGCCCCCAATCTAAGAAGTCAAGAAGAAATTGATAAGGCATTGAAGCAAAGATTTTCAGATGGTGAAACAAGCTTAGAAAGTATGGTTGCAATTGCAGATATTGGATTTGAAGATATAACTTATTATAGATTATACGTTGAATTTACAAGTAAAATTAGAAAATTAGATTATATTGGTGCAGTTATTTATAGAGCTAATGGTTGCAAAATGGAAGGAGATAAAGAAATTCCTATTCCTAACCTATCAGAACCATTTAGTTTTAAAAGTAACCCATATAATAATTTATTAACAAAAGCTAAATACAGTAAATTGGATAAACAAATTATGAGTAGGTAATTGTTAATAAAATAAATTAAAAATAAGGAGGAATGTAGAATGATAACTAGAAAGGAGAATCCATTTTTATTAGATAAATATATGGAAACTTCCACAGCAGAAGTTATTGCTATTAATAGAACAACAGGGGAAGAAATGTTCTTGTCTACACTTGAAAGTCATGAACTTACACATGACCAAGAAGAAGAATTAATTAAGGGTGGTATTTGGAATGACACTTTAGCTACAATTAACAAAAATAAGACAATTAAGTTTAAAGTTACAGATCCTATAGCACGTATGGATGTTCAAATGAAGAAGTTAGGTGCTGATATAAAAACTGGTACTGTAATGGCATGGCACTTCGACAGAGCGTATACTGTAGGAGGTGGAAAAACAGTAACATTATCAGAAACACCTTTCGATACAAAAGAAGTTTGTGTGTATAATACAAAAACAAAGAAAATGTTACAAGCCACAGAAGATTACACTATTGAAGGAAAAACTATCACAATAAAAGCAGTAGATATTAATGAAAATGATAATGTTTTTGTTACATCTTTTCAATATCAAAAAGAAACTGTGCAATACGCAGATATTACTGGTAAGTCTGCACCACAAACATTTGCATTAATCGTAAGGTCACCATTATTTGATGAAAATGATGCTGTTAAGTATTGGAAGCAAATGTTCTTCCCTAAGGCAAAAATGTCAGGTTCTTTCTCGATTACAGGTAATACTGAAAAGACTAAGAACACAGAAGATACAGAGTTTACTATACTTAAAGATGATACTTATGAATACCTAGGAAGAATTATGTTTATACCTGAAACAGAAGAATAGATTTATAATAGGCACTCTATATGGGTGTCTTTATTAAGTTTATTCATTAAACTTATAAAAACAAATTAAATATATAAATGGAGAGTGTTGAGTATGAGTAGTTTAACAAAGAGATTTAAAAGAAAAGAAATAAGATGTTTAGTAATAGAAGATTTTGAAACAGGAAGAGTGTTTAAAGTAGTTGGTGAAGATAGAGTTAATAAAGCTTTAGAAAAATATACAGCAAATGAGATAACAAAAGTGTATAACCCTGACCAAAAACAAAAAAACAAGATATTTGAACTAATGGAAATAAGTCAAAAGGGCAAGGAGTTAGTTACTACTGTAGATGGTGTAAAAATGATTATTAACCTAATACCATTATTAACAGATATCAAAATTGATTTAACATCCGAAGATGATATGGCGGAGATAACAGAAATTATAAATGATCCAAATGAGGTTTTTGAATTAGTTAGAGATGAGTTAAATGAAATATTAGGAATGTTAAATGCAAGATATATAAATAATTTAAAAGTAATAAGTATGTTGCCTGAAGACATCATAGAAAAGACTATGGAATTACAAATGCAAGAAAATGATAAATTAATAGAAAATAAAACTGAAATAAGTGAGAATAATGAGTAATAAATTCAATAATTTCAATAACTTATACAATTCTTGGAAAAAGAAATGTGAAGAAACAGTTAAGGAAGTAGTGCCATCAGTTATGAAAGATAAAATGCAAGAAGCGATAGAATATGAGGTATATGCAAAATATACTCCTAAATCTTATATAAGGCGTAAAGATAATGGTGGATTATTAGATAAAAATAATATGGTAGAGAGAATAGAAGTGAATAAACAAAGAATTACTGTATATCTTTTTAACAACACTTTAGGAAATGATAAATATAAATATCATACTAATGATTACATTGATTCAATTATTGTAACGGGTAGGGGTTACACATGGAAGAATTCTGAGATTTATAGAAATCCAACACAAAGGGATTTCTATAAAGAAACAGAGAAGTTGTTAAATGATGGAGAATTAAGAAATGCGATAATAAAAGAATTAAGACAAAAGGGAATAATAGTTGTTTAGGATTGGCTAATTGATAGTCAGTCCTTTTATTTTTATGAAAGGAGTGATTATTGTTGGCTGATAATATGGGTGCAATTTTTAGCGTAGAGTTTGAAGATTATGCTTCGGTAAAGAAAAAACTTGATATTTTAACTTCGCAAATACAAACTAATTCAAAAATTAGTTTTGCTATAGATAATAATGCAATAATAAAAGCTTTAACTGATATAAATAAATTAGCTTCTCAAAAGATAGATATATCTCCGAATGGAGATATAAGGATGTTGTCTACGTATAAAGATGAGCTAGGACAAATCATTAAACTAAAACAAGATTTAGCAAAAGATACAACAAGTATTTCTATTGATAGTAATATTACAAAACAAGCACAAGAACAACAGCGAATTGCCAAAGAAACATCTAATATGTGGCAACAAATAAGTCAAAAACAAAGACAAGAATCACAGCAAGAAGCTGATGAATATAATAGAATACAACGAGAAAAGTATGATTCGGAACAAGAGTTTATAAATGCATCCAATGCTTTAAAACAAAAGGCTAGTCAAAGAAGAATACAAGAAGCACAACAAGAAGCTAGTATTGTAAATAAAACATTAGAAGCTAATTATAAAGAACAACAAACAGCAGAAAATCAATATAAACAAGCGCAAAAATTAATCGAATTAGAAAAAGAAAAGTTAAATATAAGATTAAAAAGTGTAGAGCTAAATAGAGGAGATTTAGTTAATAAAAATTACTCTAACGTTATTAAAAATAATATATCTAATCTTAATGGTAACACTGTTGATGATGTTAGAAATAAAACTAGACTACTTAATATAGAATTGCAAAAATTAGACCAAAATGCTAGGGCAAAAGGATTGGCTATTGGTAAAACTGAATTGCAAGGATTTGGGGATTCTTTAAAATCTGTTACTGCAAATCTAGGTTTATTTTTTACTAGTGGAATGCTTTTAAGAAGTGTTTTTAACGAGCTTAGAACAGGTTTAACAGATATAAAAAATTTAGATGATGCTTTAAGGGATTTAAAAAGAGTTGCTGACGATGTAAGTGATAATACATTAAATAGCTTTGTTAATAAAGCAAATAGTATGGCTATAGCATTAGGTAGCTCTACAGAAGGAGTCATAAAGGCGACAACAACTTTTAAGCAATTAGGGTATACTTTTGAAGAAGCTTCTAATTATATGGCTAAAAATAGTATTATTTTATCTAACGTAGGAGATATGTCTGCGGAAGATAGTGCAAATTCAATAGTTTCAATATTAAAGGCATTTAAACTTGAGGCTAGTGATACAACTCAAGTAGTTGATATGTTAAATGAAGCTGGTAATAAATTTGCTATAACTACACAACAATTAGCTGAAGGTTTGAGAGTTGGCTCTGCATCTTTGGCAATTGCAAATAATGATTTAGCACAAAGCTCTGCATTAATAACTACTGGAACAGAAGTATTAAGAAACCCTGAACAAGTAGCTAATGGGCTTAAAACTATAAGCATGAGACTACGTGGAATAGCAGACGAAAATGGTGAATTAGTTCCTGAGATGCAAGAATTGGTTAAAAGCCTTTCAGGTGTAGACATTACAGATAAGCAAACAGGTGATATAAGATCAACATTTGATATCTTAAATGATATGGGCAAAGTATGGGATAAATTAGGCGATAAACAACAAGCGTTGTTAGCTGAAAATGTTGCAGGTAAAACGCGTGCCAATGTATTTGCAAGTATTATGCAAAATGCTGAAAAATTAGATGAAGCGTATACAAAGTTGCAAAATAGTGCTGGAAGTGCAGAAGAAGAACAAGCTAGATATATGGATTCTATTAGTGGTAAACTAAATGCATTTTCTGAAAGTGTAAAAAAGATATGGATAGATTCTATTAATACTGATGCTGTTAAAAATATCATAGATATGGGTACAACGTTTGTTAATATATTTGATGGTGTTATTAACACAGTAGGGGTGTTGCCAACTACAATAACTGCTGTTACTGGTGCATTGACAATATTTAACGAAAAGTTCAGAGAATCTACAACAATATTTATGAATGCTATTCCATTATTGAATAACATGTTCAATGGGCTAAATAGTATGACACTTAATTTACAAGCAAGTTCTACACAGTTAAAGAGTCAAATTGCAACTTTAAAAACATACGCACAATCTTATCAACAAGCAGGTATGTCTACAAAGATTATGGGAACAAATTTGGCAATGTTACAAGCTAAATTAGCAGTTACTACTGTTGGACTAATTGCTACTAAGGTTGCTACAATAGCCCTACAAACAGCATTTTCTATGGGGTTATCTCTAGCTATTACAGGTGCTATAAGTTTAATTGGTAAGTTAGGTAAAGAACTTATAGGTACTGGTAAAAGTATGTCTGAATGCAAAACTCAGGCAGAGTCATTACAAAATGTGCTATCAAAAGAAAATGGAGATAATGACTTAATATCACAATATGAAAAATTAAACAAGTCATTAGAAGACGGAAATTTAACAGAACAAGAACGTAGTGAAATCAACAATAAGATTTATGATGTAAAAGAAAAAATCAGTAATCTAGATAGTGATTATAAAAGAATCTTGGAAGATAACACTGGCTCTTATGAGGAACAATTAAATCTGATGAAAGGGATATATGATTTAAAATTAAAGGATTCTTCTAAAGACTTAGATAATGAGATGATGTCTCAGAAAAAAGCCGAAAGAATCAAAAATCAATTAGATCAAAATATTCAAGCAATCAGAGAGTATCAAGAAAATGGTACTTGGATGGGAACAAAAGAGTCTGAAGACAGTATGTCTAAAGCTTTTGAGAAAGCAAAGAAAAATGTAAAAGAGTATTATACTGAATTATCTATGTATAATTCTAACGTAAAGCTAATGGAAGAAGCTAATTATAGTTCAGGTAGGTCTGTTTTAGAATTAAGTGATGACGCTAAGAATTTATATAATGAGCTATATAATGTACAAGGAGCTTTAAATGGAGCGAAGCGAGAAACAGAAGACTTAGGCAATTCAACTGAAATGACAAAACAACAGTTTGAGTCTATGGCAGATACCATTAGTGGTTCAACTAACAAGATAAAGCTACTACAAGATGTTATAGAAGAGTTTGGTAAAACTGGTAAGATATCTGCTAGTTTAGAAGATAAAATATTCGCATCAAATGACCTTGAAATGATTGCTATGCTAGGTGATAAGAATACATTTCTTGAAAAGGCAAACGGACTCTTAAATCAAGAAATAGAATTAAGAGAACAAAATAAAAAGGTTATAATTGAAGAAGCGCAAAATCAAGTAAATAGTGACAATGTTAAAATTACTTCCACTCAGCGTATATTAAATGATATGGCTAAGATGACTGGTAAAACAGTTGATGAGTTAGGAAAACAATATGGTGTAGATGTTAGTAATTTCAATAGTTCACAAAACCCTAAAGCCAATGCTATGTCCAACGTTTTAAATGATATGGCTAAAATGACAGGAAAAACAGTTTCTCAACTAGGAAAAGAGTATGGTATAGATGTCGAAAACTTTAAAAATGCTAGTCAAGCTAAAATAGACATATTTGAAAAACAATCTCAATTTACTAAGACTAAAATGGATATGTTGCAGAATGGTTTTGATCCGTTGTTAGATAAGTGGGAAGAAAAGTTTAACAAAAATCAAAATCCTTATGGATGGAAACCAGTTGTATCATCTAATTATGTGCCTATTTCTTCGAGTTATAACCCTGTTTCCTCTAATTATAGCTCAGGTGGTTCTAAGTCAAGTAAATCTGAAGTGGCTGATTTAGAATTAAAAATAGATAGATATTATAAGCTTAATAATGTTATAGAGGGGCTAAATTCCACTTTAGGAATTTACGAATCCAAGTTAGAATATGCTACAGGTAAAAAATATGTTGATATAATTAACGAAGAACTTAGCATATATAAACAACAACAACAAGCTATACAAAATAAAGTATCTGAAATGAAGAAAGAACAGGCAGAGCAAAAAAGACTATTGCAACAAAATGGTTTTATTTTTGATAGCATTGGTAATATAACTAATGCAACTCAAAGATTACAACAATTGCAGAATAGTGCTAATTCAAAATCAGGTAATGAAAAAGAAAAAGCTAAGAAACAAGTTGAAAACATTTCTGAAGCTCTAAAGAATTATGCTGATTTAACTTTTAATTCTCTTCCGGAGATGGAGAAAGAGTGGCAAAATTTATCTAATAAAATCAAAGATACCAATAAAGAAATGACAAATCTTGTATCTGAACAAGAAGAAAAGATATACGATTTAATTAAATATAAATTAGAGAAACTTGTTGATGAAGAAACAAAAGCCTTAAATAATTTAAAAAACAAAATGGATAAAATGTGGTCTAAGGAAGATTATCAAGATGAATTAGATGAAAAGCAAAATAATTTAGCCGATTTATATGCACAAATGCAAGAAGCTTTACGTGGTGGAAATACTATGCTGGCTGAAAACCTAAGAAAAGAATATGAAGAAGCACAAAAAGAATTAAACAATCTTATTAAGGAACAAGATAGAAATGACTTTACAGATAAAATAGATGATAAGATTTCAAGTTTAGATGAAGCATTACAAGAAGCATTGAAACCTGAAAATATTAACAAAATAATAGAAAAAGGTTTGAAGACTGGTTATATACAAATTGGTGATGAGATTATAAATGTGCAAAATGCTATGAATGAGATGATAAAAGAAACTACAGTAGGTTTCCAAACAGCAGGAAATGCTATGAAGGAATATATAGATAGTTTAAAAATAGCAGAAGAAATTTATAAAAATATACAAGGTATTAATGCTAATTTAGGTATCACAGTAGATAAAAATTTTGGAAATAAAAGTAGGATTTTAACAACACCTAGTCAACTTTCTAGGGTGGCTACAAATACTAATAATAATAACAATGTGACAATAGAAGTTAATAGTCCATTAGTAGAAGTAGGAAGTGTTAGCGATGTAACCAAAGATGAAATTGTAAATTTAGTAGATAACAAATTAGATAGATTAAAGGATGATATAGTTGATGTAATTCAACATAATACTTAAAAATATTTTAGGGAGGTAAAAGCAGATAGCAAGTACATTGTTTCGCTTGTTATCTCCCTAATTTTTTCGCTTAGAAAGGAGGAATAAAAAAGTGGATACAGAAATATCTAAGGTTTATTCCATAAAATTAGATACAAAAGGTAAAGGAATAATTGCAAAAGATATAAATAATAAGTCTTTAATTTGCAATGCTAGTGATAGTATTAAAATCGTTATAGAGCTACTAGAAGACGGTTTAAATAAAGAGTTAGGCGGTAACTGTAATATAAATTTAATAAGTCATATACAGCACGTTAACGGCTCTGTAGACGATGTTAAACAAGACAATACAGATGGAAGTATAACATATGAAATTATTGATGGAAAAACTATTATAACTATATATCCTAAAGATAGTTTTAATTTAAATGAAGGAATTTCTGAAAATGAAATAGTTATAGCAGATGAGAATGAAAATATATCAGTTCAACATTTCAAATTTAAAATTAATCCATCTTTAAATAATAATATAGTACGTGATTCTATAGATAGCATAAATACTTTAACTGAATTGGAAAAACAGATAAAGAAAAACGAAGTTGTATTACAAGAAACAACTCAACAAGCTGTTAATATGCAAAAACAAGTTGATGATAAGTGTGATGAAGTAGATACTATATTAGCACAACAAGATGTAATTATAGATGATAGTATAAATGAAATGAATGCCAAGATAAACAATATGAATACTACAATAGATACACAAGTGTTAAAAACTATTAAATTAAATAGCTTAGAAATACCATCGGAAAATGTTATTTATTTTGCAACTAAACTAATAAATGAGAAAGCTGAAAACTTAATAAATAAAGCTTTTGATGTTCATATAGGAGGGCATGTTTATAATACAAATACATTACAAACTACTATAGGGATATTGAATTTCTACATGTTAAACAATAACCTATATGTTGATTATAGGTCTTTAGCAGATAGGAATATGAATGGTAATACAGTAAGTGTAGAAGTATTGTTTAGTAATAAATTAAACTATATACCTAAAAGTGCTATAGGCTATAAGTTATTATTTAAAACTAAATTAGCTAAATCTTTAAATACAAATGATACAATGTTTGCTTATATAACCCCTAAATCTGATAGTAAGATTAAATGGGGTGAGTAGTTATGTTTCAAGGACGATGTGATTTCTTTGATTTTGATGGAAGAAGTAGTGAATATTTGGGGTGGAGAATCGTACAAGTTGGCAATGCAGACTTTGAAACTAATTTTGGTGCTGAATATAAGGTTGAAACAGTAGAAGGTATAAATGGTAGACAAGATTTTGTAAGAGCTACAGCTGATTTACAAGAGTTGCCTATTACTATATGTAAAATGAATGCTATGGGGAATCCACTACCAGTTACCAATAAAGAAATACAATTCTTAATAGATTGGTTAAAAACTGATGAAAATAAAATTCTAGTAGCAAATGGATTAGTTTACAAAGGTATGTTTGCTAAATCAGGAACTCAAGTAAGAAAACAAGATGAATATTGTTATATAAATCTAACTTTCAAAATGGCTGAAGGTTGGTGCAATAGAAAACAAGTCAATAGTGGAGTTAAAATAGTTAATAATACTTATAATATAGAATTAGAAAGTAAAGCTACTATAAATAAAAATAATATACCATTGGTAATGAGAGTTAAGTTATTAGGTGATACAAGTAACATTACTATAACTAATATTAGCACAGGTGTTAAGTTTACTATGAACGGAATAACAGATGAATTAGATAAAGAGTTTGAGATAAATGATTTTGACGGAAATGAATTTATAACAAATTTACAAGATGACACAAGGAATTTAGCAAAGTTATTAGAAAAACCTAGGGATTTTATTTATCTTAGGAAAGGTAAAAATAGAATTAAAGTTGAATGTGATGGTAAAGCAAAAATACTATTCACGTATATAGACAATTACCAAATTGGAATGTAGGGTTTAGGAATTATTCTAAACCCTTTTTGTTATGAAAATAATTAAATTTTAATATAGATGAAAATAATGTATAGGAGGATTTTTATGAGAAGTGTTAAGGCTAATGGCAAGGCTATGAGAATTGAACTTTATAGAAATAGAAGTGAATTCTTATATAATATACCTTTAGAATGGATAGATAAAATAGAGTATAGATATAATGATATTTCTAAATTTGAAATAAAAGTACCTAAATATATAGGTGTAGATCATAAGATTAATCCTATATATATGAAGATTTTGAGTAGACAACAAATAGTTATAGATGATAATGATAGATATATCTTAATGGAGAAAAAAGGATTAACTAAAAAACATAATGGAGATAAAACATTCACAGCTTATAGATTTCAAAAAACTTTAGAAAAGAAAAGAATCAGTATTGAGAGTGGAAACTACCAACTTATAAGTGATGAAACTCATATAGCAAAAGGAATTCTTGAACTAGCGTTAGAAGGCACACAATGGACTATAGGAGAAGTTGATAATGATGCTAGAATAGTTAATCAGTTAGCTCCTGTAATTGAAACTATAGGTTTATATGAGGGTTATACAAAGAATAATGTACAATATGAAGACTTATTATGGTCTAAAGATTTCAATATAACCATACCCGAAGATAAGCCTTTATATATTACAGTTAATTATAATGGAGTGGAAGCAAATAAAGAAGGTACTAAGTATGGATTTGCTAATGTGATTAATAAGTTTGATCCATTTTACACAGGGATAAAACATATTGATGCTTATTATGTTAATGAGGTTAATAATAGGTTCGGTGTAAAATATGTTGTTACTTTACAAGACGGGGTACAAGAAACAGTAAGTCATACATTTGTTAATACTACAGATAAGAATTTAAGTATTGAAAATATTAATTTACAATATGAAACTGGTGAATATATAGAACAGGATATTATAGCTTATCCAAGTTTTGATGAAATTGACGATAATGTATTAAACTTATTAGAAAAAATAGAAGAAGTATTTGAGTGTGTAATGGATTATGATACCATAACTAAAACTATTAATTGTTATGCTAAGAAAAATGTAGGTGTATCAAAGCAACCTATGCTAAGTTTTAATAGTAATATACTAGAAATTAGTGATACGGAAGATAGCGAAATACCAACGGGGATTAAAGTAATCGGAAAAGATGGGTTGAGTATTTCAGGAGAAAACATTTTTGGTGGAGATATAATTTATAATTATAATTATTACATAAATAATAAAATATTATCAGATGAGTGTATTACTAATTGGAATAGATTTGTTGCTTTAGCTACTATAAAAAGAGATGAATGGGATTTAATAAAATCTCAAGTCGGTCTAATGGGTAGTAAAAAGATAAAATTAGATAGTGAAATTACGAGTTTATCTAATAGGATAACTTATAATAAGGAGTTATTAAGTACATATATTGCTACTGGTGACAAAGAAGCACAAAAGGAAATACAATTAGAAATAGAAGAATTGGAAACTAAATTTAATGCTTGTATGAGAGATTTAGATGACACTAATAAACAAATACAAGAGTTAAATGATAGAACATCAGAAATTTCTAATAGCTTAAACAGAAAGACAGCTAAAGATGATAATGGATTAATATTCACAGAAGATGATTTACAAGAATTAGATGATATAGATGAAATTATAACATTAGAAGATGATTATTACACTAATGCTAATTTATTATATGAATATGCTAAAAAGGAATTAGAAGATAAAACAAATCCTAAGATAGATTGGGAAATGGATTCTATTAATTTCACTAAGTGTTCTAAGAACTGGAAAAAGGTAATAACTTTAGGTGACTTGTTTTTATGTAAATCTGATGTGGAAGAAGTTATAAAACAAGAAGAAGTAAGATTGGTAGGATTTGATTATATACCTAAAAATGACGTTATTGATAAAGTTTATTTTAGTAATAAAGATAGCTTAACTAATAAACTGCAAAAGGGGTTTGGTACATCAGCAAGAAAGGCAAGTAAGTCATATCAAAAGGTTAATAGTTATGAACAAATATGGCAGGATAGCATTATGAGTAATAACTTAGCAAAAACATTGTTAGAAAATGGACTTAACTTAGCTACTATGCAGGTAAACGGAAGAAGTGTTAAGAATATTTTAGATATGGGTTCATATGGTGTATATGTAAGTGATACAGAATCTGAAACTGGTTCTTATCTAGGAAGTAATTTATTTGCAATTACTAAAGATGGATGGAAAACAAGCGAGATTGCCATATCTAGTGAGGGTATAAATGCAAAACTATTAATTTCAACTATAATACTTTCAGAAAAACTGACAATATCCTCAGAAGATACTTTATTCTACATAGGAATAACAGATAAAGCTAAAGAGGGTTTTGGATTAAGAATATCTGAAGGTAATGCTATTGTTAACACAGAAAGATTGTTCTTAGGTTTAGAAAAGGATTCTGATGGAATTAGGAGAGCTAAATTAAGGCTTATATCTAAGGATGGACAAGAAGTTATATTAAGTGATGAAGGGATTTTAAATCACAATGAATTTAACGTTTTTGACAATATATCTCCTGAAGATGGATGTGAGATGACAATACCAATAAAAATTCCTAGTGGTACTAGGAGAATGAAAGAGTGTATTTTGACATTATTCCCTGAAAAATATAGACTTTGGAGTAGGGGTGCAAGTTCAGGAGGTGGAGTCAATAAAACTTCTGAATCAGGAGGTTCTATTAACAAAGGTGCTTCGAGTAGTTATGTTGATGAACATAGACATATAATGTTTAAATCTGCTGAAAACGCTGAACCAATAGTTGATATAGACCAAGCTGTAGAATATTTGTGTTCTGCAAGTATGTGGGGAGCAGATGGTTCAAATGTAATAAATTCTTTATATATACCTGTACAAAATGGAGTTATTTCACCTAAAACATTGTATACGTATGGTCAGAGTAATCGTCATAACCATACATTTACTATTGTAATAGATGGGCATACTCATGTTATAAAAATAGATCCTCATACACACGATGATGTCGTTGGTGTTAGAACGGTTAATAATACACCAAGTAATATTAAAGTAGTCGTAAATGGTACAACTGTTGCAACAGGAATAAATGGGTACGGTGTAGAAGTAGACATTACTGACTATATTGACATAAATAATCCCAATAATATTGTTAAGATATATTCTTCTACACATGGTAGATTAACAGTTAATGTATTTGAAAAACGATTTATAAACTTTTAACGTATATTAAATAAAAAATAAGTTATATACATTAATATGTATACTTTTTTTGATGTTTGGCATATAATATTATTAGAAGCAATATATGGGAGGAGTTTTTAATATGAAGAAAAAGTTGGTAGCGTTTTTAGCTATATTTGTTTCAATTTTTATGATTGCATGTGGCAAAACTAGTTTAGATATAGATAAAACAATAGAAAACGCCTTAAATGGCAATAATAATTATATAGAGACATATAGTGCTATTTTTGTAGAAGAAAATGGTGAAGAATCAGTTGAAACATTTGTAACTGTAAAAAATGAAGACATAGTTGATATTGAGAATAAGCTTAACGAAATAGACTTTGAAAAATTTGATTATACAGATATTAAGCTAAAGATACAAATTGATAGTGAAAATAGTTATGATATAATTAAAGAAATAAGTAAGTAATAAATTAAGACTAGAGATAATAATTCTCTAGTCTTTCTTATGTATAAAAATATGTTTTATGGTTAGAATGTTATATGTAAATTAAAAATTTGTTAGGAAATATTAAAGGAGCTAATAAGTAAAACTTAAAAATCTACAACATTAATAAATCCTAACTTAATTTGTTAACGGCTAAACATATGTAAATGGTTTATAAAAGTAAATAGCATATAAGCCATAAAAGATATACTCATTAACGGGGAGATATATCTTAAACCATAATAGGCTAGTTTTGGTGTGTAAATCTGCACTAATACTAGTCCTATTAGCATTTTCCAAAATACATTAATAGTTAGCCTTAATTTAACATTATACTTTAGTTGATAATACATTCTTCTCATTTTTTATCATTTCCTTTCTTTGGTATATTAAATTATATGTTCTTTATTCAAAAGTGATACCATTAATTTATTACAACATAAATTAAATATAAATTTGACATAGCAATCACTTGTATTATAATGGAAATAAACAAAGTAAAATTTGTTTATTTATTATAAGAAGGTGATGCTATTGATTATTTTGATTTAAATAAGGAACAGATATTAAATATATTATGGAATAAAAGGAGAGATTAAATGGAGAAATTAAGCATTATAACAGACAATAAAGAATTAAGGATTACAAGCGTAGAACTAGTAGATATTATAAATGATTTTAGAAAATTAGAAAGTGAATCTACGGAAAGAAAATATTCTCAATTAACACATAAGGATTTTATGAAGAAAATCAGAAAAGAGCTAGAATCGTTAAATATACTGGATTTGAATAACGAGGGAAATATTTCGCCCGTTAATTACAAGGATAAAAAAGGAGAAAGTAGACCTTGTTACTCTCTTAATAGAGATGGGATGTTGCAAATGTTAAATAGCGAGAGTGCATTAGTTAGATATAAAACAATAGAATACATAAATAAGCTAGAATCCGAGTTAAAATCAAATCAACCTAAATTACCTACGTATGCAGAAGCGTTAAGACAATTAGCAGATAGTATAGAAAAGAATGAACAATTACAACTTGAGAATACACAACAAAGACAGTTAATAGGTGAGATGAAACCAAAGGTAGAATATGTAGATACTATATTACAATCAACAGATACATTGACAGTTAGTCAAATAGCTAAAGACTATGGAATGTCAGCACAAGAGTTGAATAAAATTTTAAGCAATGAAAAGGTACAATATTGTCAACGAGGACAATGGTTGTTATATTCTAAATACCAAGACAGAGGTTATACAAAAAGTAATACAGTTACATATAAACACAAAGATGGAAGTATAGGATCAAAATTAAGTACGAAGTGGACTCAAAAAGGAAGACTTTTTATTAATGATATATTAAAGAAAAATGGAATAGTAGCTTTGATGGATAAAGAGGTTAATGAGGCAATATAAAGTAAATTAAATATATAGTATGTAATAAAGACCTATTTGGTTAGGTCTTCTTTTTCCCATTTAATTTTATAACCAATAATCTCAGCAATTTCTTTAACTTCTGAATATTTTATAGTTCCACGACTAAGTTTATTACTTAAGTTTTGTGATGTGGTTTTTTCATGGTCGGGTTTGTTTTCGTTGATTTTTTCAACTAATTTTTTAATGCTCCATCCTGATGCCACAATGTAACTTTTAATTTCATTTCTTATTATATTCAAATAATCACCTCATAATTAATTATACTATATAGTTTCAATTTATTCAATTTAATTTAAAAAGTTTTAAAATAGTGTTGACACATGAAACTATATAGTGTAATATAAAACTATAGTAAATATTTCTAAATGAGGTGATTGAATGGTTGTATAGAAAATAAATCAAAAAAACAATAAAGGTTGATTTACCAACCTAAATCGAGTATCTATAACATAAAACTAAGAATATTAGTAAGTTTATAGAAGAATATCTCGATAATGCTTCAGGTGTTAAATCACTTGGTAAAGGTTGTGTAGGGGAGTGGCTACAAGTCAGAGTTCTACACCGATACAACTTTTTGAATTGAATATAAGTTTAAGTACAAATGGCTTATTTACAATAGTTTAATATTAACAAAGGTTGTATTTAAATAATTAGGTCATTAACTCAAAAAACCTCCTAGATGTTTAATATTAACAAAGGTTGTATTTAAATATATGGAAGATGGTTGGAAAGATTTAATTTAGTAAAGTTTAATATTAACAAGAGTGTTTTGTAAAAAGGAATGAGAATTATGAAATTTAATAAATGTATAAAAGTAACATTAATCAGATGTTTAAATTATGATTATAGAGAAACAAAACAAATAGTAAGAGATTTTCAATATAAGTATAGTAAAGCTTATAACATGGCAACCAACTACTTATATCTGTGGGATACAAATAGTATGAATTTAAAGAACCTTTATGATACTAAAATAGTAGATAAAGAATTATTAGGAAAGTCTAAATGTGCATGGATTGAGAATAGGATGAATGAAATTATACAGGATTCAAATACAAGCAATGTTGCACAAGCTAGACAGGATGTAGTTAACAAATATAACAAATGCAAAAAAGATGGATTGTTTAAAGGAAAAGTTTCTTTACCAACATATAAACTTGATTCTAAAGTAATTATTCATAACAATTCATACAAACTAAGAAATCACAATGGGTATTTTATAGATATAGGATTACTTAATAAAGATAAACAAAAAGAACTGAATGTAGGAAGGTTTGAATTTCAGATAGACAAGCTAGATGGTAATAAAAAAGCTACAATTAATAAGATAATAAACGGAGAATACAAACAAGGATCAGCACAAATTAGTATATCTAAGAAAGGCAAAATAGAACTTATTATATCATATAGTTTTGATAAAGAAGAAGTTCCAGTATTAGATAAAAACAGAGTACTAGGGATTGACTTAGGTATAACTAATGTAGCAACTATGAGTGTATATGATTCTATCAAAGATGAATATGATTATTTTAGTTGGAAAACAAATGTAATAAGTGGAAAAGAATTAATAGCATTTAGACAAAAGTATTATAACTTACGTAGGGATATAAGTATAGCAAGTAAAGTAGCAGGTAAAGGAAGATGTGGACATGGTTATAAAACTAAGATGAAACCAGTTGATAAGATTAGAAATAAGATTGCTAATTTTTCTGATACATATAACCATAAGATTAGTAAATATATAGTTGAATTTGCTGTTAAGAATAACTGTGGAGTTATACAAATGGAAGATTTAAGTGGAACTACAGCAGATACTAATAATAAAATGCTTAAAGATTGGTCTTATTATGGTTTACAACAGAAAATAGAATATAAAGCTAAAGAACAAGGGATAGAGGTTAAAAAGGTTAATCCTAAGTATACAAGTAAAAGATGTAATAAATGTGGTTGTATACATGAAGATAATAGAGATTGTAAAAATAGTCAAGCTAAATTTGAATGTAAAGTATGTGGACATAAGGATAATGCTGATATAAATGCAAGTAAAAATATTGCTATTCCTGATATAGATATAATTATTAAGGAAACTGAAATATTATAACACTATCCAAAAGGGGGATATGAGAATGGAAAATTGTAAAACTAACTACACTACAGATGAATTTATAATTAATGAAAGCATACTAGAAAGTATTAACACTACTAGGGAAAATTTCATACAGTACGGAAGATGGTTGGAAAGATTTAATGTAGTAAATACAGATGATAACTACGAACAATATTTAATGCAAGGTGGATACAAATGGGAAGAAGAAAGAAGTAAACATATTAAGGATGAGTTGTTTGGATTTTTGGTAGAAGTCTTAACGAGTGGGATGAACTTAGGAATAATTAATAGAAAAGCAGATAAATATTATGTATTAGATGATTTTCAATTTAGATTTAATGAGGATAATACCTTATTACATATAGAGAGTACAAATGAGAATATAAATATTCCAATCACAGAAGAAACCAATGTGAATATTGGTGTGAGCGAGATGCAAATAGGAGATTTTATTATAGAAGAAATAGAATAATTATATATTATTTTCAAGATCAGTTTAACAACTGGTCTTTTTTATTGTAAAAAAGTAATTAAAATTCATAATTTATAACAAATATTAAATAAATTGATAAAGAAGGATATTATCATTAGTAGCATTCTTTATCAATTTATTAAAGGAGGAATAAAACAATGATAGTAGAAAATGATAATGGTGTTATTAGTGATTACTATAAAGATTTAAATACTGGTATACCAATAGTTAAGATAAAAACTGAGAAACAAACTGTTAATAGTTTAAAAAATGTTATACAACTAATAGAAACGCCTGATGAACAAGAAAGAGTTACTATAGTTGACAGTACAGATATGGTTGAAGTTGATAATTATGAAGATTTAACAGAAGAAAATCAATATTGGGTTGATTATAATAGTCCTTTGGGAAATATATATTTTCATCCTAGTAAAAAAGCACAAACATATCATATTAAATATGGTTCAAAAGGGTACACTCTTATATCTGCCAATAAGATATTTACCAAACTAGACGAACAAGGAAATGTAGTAGAGGTTTTAAGTGACATTATTGAACAAGGCAGAGAAATAATAGATGAGTTACTAATATTGGGCGGAGCAGTTCAAGTATTTTATAAATTACAACAAGCAATAGCTGATGGTAATGAATTACATACAAACTTACAATCAGATATATCTACTGGAGAACCACTTAATGAATCATTAAAAGTAGAAATTCCAAAAGCACAAGTAATTGAACCTAAGTTAAAAGAACAAAATGTTGAAGCTAATAGAATACTTCCTTTATTAACTACTCAAAATGAACAAGCTGTGATTAATCATAGTAATTTACAAGAAGATGTTATAAACACAGGTGAAATTGTAGATAAGATAAAAACCACTGGTAATGCTTCGTTTGTAATTGAGGTTGGAGATTGGACAGCTAGTGATGACTCTAACTGGACATATATGTATACATTATCAACTTCTTTACATTCAAGTGATTTAGTATTTAAAACGCAAGAAATAACCACTAAAGGGTTTGAAGATTGTTTGTTATATAGTATTGTAAAAGATGCCAATACGATAGCATTTTATACTGATAATAATATTAGAACAAAAATTGTAGTAAACGCTAGGCAATATGGGGGAATTATTCAGGATTTTTCAGTAGTAAATACAGATTTAATTTCTGAAGGAGCGAGTAACAAATATGTAACTTCACAAGAAAAAATTAACATAGGGACTATACATAACAAGGTAGACAAAGAAGAAGGGAAGGGTTTGTCTACTAATGATTATACAGATTTAGATCAATCAGAAGTTGCAAAAATAAAAAACTTATTAAACTTAACTTATCCCGTTGGTTCAATTTATATGAGTGTTAACAACACTAATCCAAAGTCTTTATTTGGTGGAACTTGGGAGGAGTTTGCAAAAGGTAAAACCTTAATTGGAGTAGATACAGCACAAACAGAGTTTAATATAGTAGAAAAAACAGGTGGAGAAAAAACTCATAAATTAACAACACTCGAAATGCCAAAACACATACATGATTGGAATGGATATTCTGCTGGAAACCTTTATTCCGGAAGTGGAAGTAGTGTTACATACGCATTGTTTGGGAATGATGCTTGGAGTGGCGGTGCATCAAATGGTATACAACCGGTAGGCAGTGATCAACCACACAACAACCTACAACCTTATATTACTTGCTATATGTGGAAAAGAACTAAATAGTTAAAATTTGTTTTGTAGTTAGTCAGATATATATATATATATATAAACAATTATTTAGACTAGTAAAAATATTAAATACATGAATGAAAGAAGTGATAAAAGATATGAATATAAATGAAATTTTATTAAAAGTAAAACAGGTAGCGAATAAACAGGATAAAACAGACAATTTATTAACTACTACAGCTAAAACTATAGTGGGTGGTATTAATGAAGTTAAGTTGCAATTAGAAGAAAATGTGCAAGAAGTTAATAAGGTTAAAACTGATTACGCTAAAAAAACAGAAGTATCAGAATTAACTAAAGATAAAGCAACAGTAAACTATGTTAATGATAGTGTTGCTAGAGTATCAAGTGGAACACCATTGTTTGCTAGTTCTATTAGTGAAATGACTGATACTACAAGAAATTATGTCAATACTACAGATGGTTATTTATATATTTATAATGGCAATGCGTTTGTGAAGAGTACAGTTAAGTACCAAGAATTAGGATTGAGTGATAATCAGGTTACAGTTGAAAAAACTGATTTTGCTGAAAAGGTTGAAGTTGGGACTGAAGAAGTGTCTTTAAATAACCTGTTTACTATTGTTGGGCAATTATCCATTGCTAATGGAGTTTTAAAAACTGGTGTAACTACACATAGAACTACAGATTTTATAGATGTCGAAGGTGTCAGTAGGTTCTTTAGATACGTTGGCGATGGTAGTTCTAATAGTGCGTATAAAGACCATGAATACTGCTTGTATGGATCAGATAAAGCATTTATAAGTGGAGAAAGCAGAAATACTTCATATACGGTAAAATCTTATAAAGGTAAATATGGTTGTTATTATGATATACCAGAAGGAGTCAAATATATTAGATTCTCATTACCTGAAGTAAATATAGAGAGTGGTACTGGCTCTCTATATACTTATTTAAAAATTATTAGTGCTTATGATACTAAGTTAAAAGGTATGTATTACGAGGATTACATTGAAGAAAGACTAAATAATTCTCCTTCAATAGATAAGCCATTAAAAGATAAGACAATAGTATTTATGGGAGATAGTATATTTGGTAACTTTAGAGATGAAACTGGAATACCATCACTTATAGCTAAGAATACAGGAGCTACTGTATACAACTTAGGATTCGGTGGAACTGATATGGCAGGTAGAAATGACTCTAACAGCCAAGCTATATATTGGGATAAATTTAGTTGTTGTAGAATTATTGACTGTATAGAAACTGGAGATTTTACTCCTATGGAAGAAGCCTTACCACATATGTCAAGTGCATTAAGTTATTTTGCAGAAAATATAGAGATATTAAAACGACTAGATTTTTCTAAGGTAGATATTATTGTATGGGATTATGGTACAAATGATTTTGCAAGAGGAAAATTATTATATGATAATGACAATCCTAATAATATTTATTCATATAATAATGCTTATAGGTATTCTATAGAGAAGTTATTAACATTATATCCTCACATAAGAATTATACCAGTTACTCCTGCTTGGAGATTTTGGCAGGATGGTGGAGTTTATCAATATGATAGTGATACGCATGTTATTAATAATAACAAATTATATGACTTTGTAGAAAGTGCTGAAAAATCAACAAAAGCATATCATTTACCTATAATTAATATCTATGATATATTAGGTGCTAATAAATTTACTAGAACACAATACTTTGATGCCACAGATGGTACTCATCCTAATATAAATGGACGTTTGAGGTATTCAGGAATATTATCCAATATAATACCTATATTCACTAAATCATAAATATATTAAGGGGGAAATTATATGTATAAAAAAGCAAAAATGTACTGCTTTGGATTATGTGCTTTTAATTGCAAAGATTGCTATGTTGTTAAATTTAATAAAGAACAAGAAGAAAAGAAATTAAATAAGTAATAGTATGTTACATGAGTAAAGACCGAAAGGACGAAGTAAACCAAAGTGATAGAATAAGGCTTTTAATTGGAAAATAAAAAGGAGTATAACTGCAAATAATATTACTGCGAATAAATATTGAATACAATTATGCTCCTATTATGAAATTCTAATAGAGCCAGTATTGTGGTCCTTATTAGATTACATTATTAGTATTACAAAAAGTAAAATAAATATTCATAAAAATAAAAATAATTTAGACTTAGTTAGAAATGGCTAGGTCTTTTTATTATATAAAAATTTAATAAAGGATGTGATATATTTGGCAGTTATTGGAGTAGATAAAGGACATACTGTACAAAATGGTGGTTGTTGTGGTGCTTGTGGTTTATTAAAAGAGAGCGTAGAGAATAGACCTGTAGGAGATTTAGTAATACAAGGACTAAGATTAAAAGGTCATACAGTTATTGATTGTAGCTGTGATTATGCTACTAATTCAAGTAATCAATTATATAATATTGTTAAGAAAGCTAACGCCCAACCTTTAGATTTGTTTATTAGTTTACACTTAAACGCTTTTAATGGCAGTGGATATGGTGCTGAAATAATTACTACAACTACTACTTCACAAGAAAATAAAGAACATGCAGATAAAGTAATTAATCATTATTGTGATAAATTAGGATTTAAAAATAGAGGACACAAGTATAATAATAATTTATATGTATTAAGAAAAACAAATGCTAAAGCTATGTTGATAGAAATGTGCTTTGTAGATAATCAAGGAGATGCCAATAGATGGAATCAACTTGGACATCAAGCTATTGCTAATGCTATTATTGAGGGTGTTTTATATGAAGTTGGTGAATCTGAAATTGTTGAAGAGCCAAAGAAGGAAGAAAATAAACCACAAGTAGATAATACACCAAAACTAGGTTCATATGAATATGCCAGAAATTATGCTAATAAGAATTTAAATATTAAAGATATACAAAATAAACTTATATATTTAGGCTATAGTATGTCACCATATGGTGCTGATGGTAGTTATGGGAATTTAACATTTGATCAAGTTAAGAAGTTCCAAGCTGATACTGGATTGGCTGTAGATGGTAATGTTGGTAATATAACTTTAGCTAAATTAAATGATAAGTATAATGCAAAAATTCAAGCTAATAAACCTAAAAAAGTCTCAATAGGAAATCCCAAATGCTATGTTGAATGGTGTGCAAGATTACAAAAAGAACTAAACAGACAAGGTTTTACTGATTATCAAGGTAGAAGATTAATTGAAAATGGATGGTCAGGTAAATGTACATTAAGTGCCTCTCAAAAAACACCATTAACAGAAGGATGTCAAGGTAATATAACTAGACTTGTACAAGAAGCGTTGAAAACATTAGGATTCTACGATGGTATATTAGATGGAAAATTTGAAGGAAGAACTAAAGAAGCTGTAAGAAAATATAATCAACAATTAGGATATGGGAATAATGATCATAGGTTTGGTAATGGTTGTTGGAAGGCTATTTTAGGAATGTAGATATAAAACAAATTAAATGTAAAAGGAGAATGATAATATGAATATTCAAGATTTTTTAACACCTGAATTACTAGTATCTTTTATCGGAACTGTAATTATGGTTGAATTACTTGTTGGTTTAACAAAGGAGTTGCCATTAATAAAAAGAATTCCTACTAAATTATACACATTAATTTTATCAATGATACATTTGTTAATAATTAAAATTGGTTTAGGTACTGTTGATTTAACTATGTTAGGAATATATGTTTTATTCTGCAACGCTGTAGTTATTGCTGTCTTATTAACAGGTGGTTATGATATTGCCGTTGGAAAGATTAACGTAACTGGTCTAACTCAAAAGCAATCAAATAAATAACACAAATTAAATAGAATTGTAATTTTTTATAAAGAGTCTAGGGAGTATTTCTCTAGGCTTTTTACTAAGGTTATATTGTATAACCAATAAACAAGTAAAGGAGATGAAACTATTTTGAATAGAGAGTTAAGAAATTCATTTACTCAACATGGTATAGAAGAAATATTTGGCACTACGCAAGAAAGAGTTAATATGAGTGATGACATTAAAAATCAGTTACACACAGGCACAGTATTTATAGAAATTGATAATGGCGGAGCTAGATATGGTTTTGTAGAAGAAACAAAAACTTGGCACTTGCAAAGTAGTGGAGGTGGACAAATGTACGAAAATGCAACAACTGAAAAAGACGGGCTTATGAGCAAGGAGGATAAGACTAAATTAGATGGTGTAGCTGAAAATGCTAATAACTATATTCATCCTGAAAAACATCCTGCCAGTATAATAACTCAAGATGCTAATAATAGATTTTGTACTGATATAGAAAAGGGTATATGGAATGGTAAAAGTGATTTTAGTGGCTCGTATAATGATTTGACTGAAAAGCCAGTTATACCAACAAAAGTATCACAATTAACAAATGACAGTAATTTTTTAACATCTGTCCCTGCTGAGTATATAACAGAAACAGAATTGAATGCAAAGGGGTATGTTAATGCCGAACATACGCATACACAATACGTTGAAAAGGTAGAGGGAAAAGTTTTATCTACTAATGATTATACTACAGCAGAAAAACAAAAATTAAATGGACTTAATAATTATACTCACCCTGCTAATCATCCTGCTAGTATAATAACTCAAGATGCTAACAACAGATTTTGTACTGATGCTGAAAAAAACAAATGGAATGGAAAGCAAGATAAAATAGTAGCACAAAATGTTATAGCCGATTTATTACCTGAAGCTGATTTGCCTACTGTTATTACTACAGTTAATTCAATATTAGCTACATTAAGAACCGTAGGTATCATTAAAAATAGTTAATTTATAACTATATCATAAATAAATATAATTTACTATAAGCTGAAAAATAAATTTGAATAAATGGATTGATTGAAACTAGTAAGTAATTGGTTTGATTTAAACTTTTATCAAGATTTTTATTAGAGAGGGATATTGGAGGGCTACTACTACCCTCCTTTTTAATATTGTTTTAAATCTCTTATGAACTCTCTGTATATTTCGGGGTGTTCATTGAATTTAATTACTATCATATCAAGAATTTTACTCATTGGTTTCTTATGTTTTTTAGCAATTTTATTTAAGGAATCATATGCATCTGACCTAATTGTTGTGTGAATAACCTGCCTACCATTAGGATCTTTTAAATAAAATTTGCTATTTCTAACCTTAAAACCATTTATTTCAAAGAATTTATCTGTACTCATTGTGATTACCTCCTATCACCTCTATGAAAATATTAACATAATATTTCGTTATATTCAATTATTTCGCTAAATTTATGCTTGTTGAATTGCCAATTTTTAAGAAGTAGTTATTAATAAACAGTGATTTTATCAGGGGTTATGGGGGATTAAATAAATTAACAAAGCGAAGAAAGAAAGGACTGATTACATGGCGAGAAAAACGAATAGATTATTTTCAACTACAGATGAAGAAATAGCACAAATTAATCCTGCTAATATAGAATTAAGAGATGATTTTTTAGATTACATGGAAACAACAGACCATAGTGAATCAAGTATAATCACATACAGAAATAATATAGATATATTCTTTGTATATGTATTAAAACATTGTAAAAACAAAGACTTTGTTGATATTAAGAAGAAAGATATTATGAGTTGGCAAGGCTATATGGTTAAGAATGGGTTAAGTCCTGCTAGAATAAGAACTATTAAAAGTACAATTAGTTCAATGAGTAATTTTATTGAAAATGTTTTAGATGAAGAAGATAAATGGGAAGGTTTTAGAAATATTATTAATAAAATACCTGCACCAGTATTAACACCTGTAAGGAAAAAGACAATTTTAAAAGATGAACAATGTCAAGAATTGTTAGATTCCTTGGTAGAGAAGGGGAAATACCAACACGCTTGTGCTTTTGCATTAGCATGGGCTAGTGGCAGAAGGAAATCTGAATTACTAAGAATTAAAAGAAGTTATATTAATGATGAAAGTTTAATATATGGATCACTATATAAAACTCCTGAAAAGATTAAAACTAAGGGTAGGGGATCAAAAGGAAAAGCTTTAAATGTTTATATTTTGAAAACTAAATTCAAACCATATTTTGATTTATGGATGGAGGAAAGAGAAAGATTAGGAGTGCCTGACGATATCGATGAAATATTTGTTACTAATAGAAAAGGTGAGTGGAAACCTGCAAAAATATCTTTATTAGATTCATATGCAGAACATTTCGGAAAACGTCTTAATGTAGATTTTTACTTTCACTGTTTAAGGCATCAATTTACCACAGCACTTTCATTAGCTAATATTCCTGATAGTATAATTCAAGACTTGATCGGGTGGGAGTCATCGGACATGGTAAAGCTATACAAGGACGTAGAAGTTGACACTCAGCTAGAAAAATATTTTAGCGAAGATGGAATTAAACAAGTAGAGTCAGGGAGCTTATCAAACTTATAACCCCTACACATCAACCGTACGACATGTAGGGTATAAATAAAGGATAGTAGCAAATGGAAAACTGCTACATTTATATAGTGTGTAATTTTAAATAAAATATACAAAGAAAGGCGGTGTCTATATTGTGAGTTGGATATTAGGTATGTTGATAGTTAGTATTTTAATTAATATGTATAGATACGAACAAGCTTATAAGAATAAACGTTAAAGGAGGTATCTATATGAATGAAATGGGACAATTAGTAACAAATTTAGGATTCCCAATAGCTTTAGTATTATTATTACTATGGTTCTTTTATAAAAAGGTTTGGGGGTTAATTGTAGAACAAATGAATAGAATAACTAAAGTTAATGAGGAATTAGCTAAAACAAATAGAGAGTTATGTTCAAGTATTAATATTAAGATTGATACTGTTTCGCAAGAAGTTAAAAATGTAGGTAATAAAGTAGATAAAATTGCAGATGAGTTAAAATAAATAGGGATAGCTTATTGAAGGCTACCCCTACAATGAGACAATATGTAGTATACCAAGCCCTACATATTGATATAATTATATCAAATTAATAAAAATAAAGCAATAAAATACGGTTTTTAAAAACAAATTTTAGGGAGAAAATTATTAGTCTTTAATTAGATTAGTTGTTTTCTCCCTATTTTTTTCACGTTCATAAATACTTGAGAAATAGGTTTGAACGCATTATTATTCTATCCATATTGTATTAAATAAATACATAAAAATAGAAGTAATACTTGCTACAATTAATTAGTGTTAGTGTTTTTATATTACTTCTATTTATTGAAAGTATAGTACAGTATGTTAATATTATACCATTTTTAGAAAGATTTTATTCATCAATCTATACATTCATCAGTGGGAGATACCAATGTTTTCTGCATACAGATATATACTTTTCTTCACCTTGTATATCACCTACTATATTTTGTTCCCCACCCCTAATTATCTTTCCATCTACAACTCTTAGATGATGAGTAGCTTTAGAGTTACAAAATTCACAACTAGATTTGATTTCATACACACTATTGGCTTCAGCTAATAATACTTTAATACTATCAAATAATTCACCAGTATATGAGTTCTTTAATCCATAGCATATAACATTAATTTCTAGATCATCAACTATGCTTACAAGTTGCTTTATATGTTCTTTAGTAGCAAAATGGACTTCATCTACAAAAACACAATCAGGGGTTGCACCAGTAATTACCTTATAGTTTTCTACAATAGTAATTAAGTTGTTGTTATCGTTAAATTCTGTAGCTTTATGTTGTAATCCTACTCTACTTTTAATTAATCCTTCTCCACTCCTTACATCAAAGGTGGGTTTCAGCAATAAAACGTTCTTATTTTGTTGTTCATAATTATAAACGTTGGAAAGCAATGAAAGGCTTTTCCCACTATTCATAGCACCAAAGTAAAAATATAATTTTGCCATATTACTTCTTTCTCCTATATATTATTATTTGCATTAGTACAACAAAAGCTAAAATTATATTTAAAAATTGAGGCAATAACACGCTTAATGGATTATTGTTAATAACCATATTTGTTGTAGTACAAGTTAATCCTAATAATAAAATCACCCAAAATGATACCGACATACCTTCTGTATTGTGTGTTTTAAATAATTGTTTGATTTGCGGTAAATATGAAAAAACTAGAAAAATGCTTCCCAAACTTGCCAAGATACTTCCTATTAATAACATCTATATTTCCTCCATAAAAAATTATATATTTCATTCCAATTCATTCTTAATCCTTTGTATTTCTCATTCCATTTTTGATTAAAGGCTATATTAATTCCTTTAGTCCATGTTAAATTGTGCATAGCATCATCAATTAATACATCTCCCACTCTATCAAAAATGCTTTTATCTCCTGTTAATATTAAATGTTTATCAGCATCAAACCACTCAAAGCAATGTGATAGCCACTTAACCTTCTCATAAGTACAATATTTATTCCATTGAGGACAACTTAAAAACTTAATGTTAAATCCTTCATTATATAGCTTATTTACAATTTCAATAGCATTTTCTATTGGTTCTCCATATAAGAATACTCCTTGTACCTGTAATAGTTCCTCAAAATACTCTCTACTACCACAATCGGTATTAGTTATATAATCTTCCCACCACCAATTAGTATTTTGGGTATAATCATAATTTGTATTAAACTCTCTATTAGCTGTCTCAATGACTAGCTTCGAGAGGTTGTATAATGTTTCATCTATGTCTATGTAAACTGTCATATATTCTTCCTTTCTGTCTATATCAATTCATCTAATACTTCTTGGAAATTATCCTTTACTTGTCCCATTTCTAAAGCACAACCCATTGTATACTGATTGTACCCAAATGGTATTCTATTTCCTTGATACATATGTGAAGTACCTTTTCTAATATCGCTTAAATGCCCTACAAACTTCTTCTTTGGTATCTCTTGTAATATTTGTTCTAATGTATAGCCTTGTTCTGCTAAATTATGTATGTAATTGCACACCCATACTATTCCCGTCTCGGTAGCACAACCCAAATCAGTTTGATTACTCATATCCATTATTATTACATCTGATTCAAGTATTTCCTTTGTATCACCCCAAAATATATCTTCTGCTGTAGGTAACTTGGATTTATCATTACATGGTGCTAAAATAGGATTATATACATCATAATTAGTTAAATGTTCTAGCATGTTGCCTTCTTTTACTCTTTGGTTTACTTCGCTTTCACTAAATAGGCTACCACCTAAATACAATTTATTTTGTTTCATGTAATCTCTCCTTTATACTTTCTTAAATAACTATACCTTGTATAACGCTATAGTCTATTGTAGCTGATATTCCATCACCTAATATTAACAACTTATCTTCAGTATAAAATATTTCATTGCTGTTAAAATTAATTCCAATAGTTCTATTATTTGTAAGTTCTATATCAACTATGTCAAAACCATCATGTTTATATTGATTTATTAGATCTTGAATATTTTCTTTTTGCATTTATTTTATAACCTCCTTTATTTTTATTAATGTAATCCCTTATCTCCAACCTTATAAGGTTTTTGACCTTTATCTAAATTAATATATTCAGTTTTTACGCTTTTACCTCCCATATCTTCTATCTCTATAACTTGTTTTAATCCATATGATAAAAGATACTCTCTCCAATAATCTTCGTTTTCTTTTTCAGCTTCTTCTTTAGTTATATCGTTAAATTCATACATAAAGCCTTTTTCTTCACTTATTATATTTCTTACTATAAAGTCTATTAAATTCATTGTTTATTTCACCCCTTCTTAGAATTATGAACTAATTAAAATGGATTTTCAGTTTTTGAACTTCTTGGAATAAAATCATAGCAAACTCTTATTAAGAATTTATCTTTACTTTTACACCTTTCTGAATTTCTATTAATACATCGAATACACTGAGCATGTTCTTGTATTTTTCTTAAACTAACTGGTTTGTTCTTATCCCATTTATTTAATAATTCTTCTATTTTAAACATATTACTTATTTCTCCAATCACTTCGCATTTTCTACACATTATTTTCTTTAAAACTAGTTTTTTAAATCTTACAGATATCATTAGCTATCATACATGCTACTTTCCAATATGCTTGTAGTAAATCTTCTTCTCTAGTATCAAAAGTTTCATAATCTTGACCTTTAACTTTTACTAACCACAAAGCATATTGATTATATACAGTTAAAGATGTCTCTATTTTTGTTTTAGTCTTATCCTCTATAAACTTTCTTAGTTGTCCCTCAGTTAGTAGTGGAATTCCGTATAATTTTATATCATCTTTAAAGGTTTTAAATACTTCTAATTGGCAATTATTTATAACCAATACATTGTCTTGTTGATTGTTATATAAATTACAATATATATCTCCTTTGTTGGGTTGCCACCAATCTAAAAATACTTTTTGTACTTCAACTGGCTGTTCTTGAAACTGTTCTACTGTTATAAATTCCATATAATCCTCCTTATAGTTTATATAATTTTATTAACCAAGCTTTAGTTAATGTTTATTACTTAACTCCAAATTGTTCTAATAATAATTTATCTAGTTCTAAATTAACTTTCCACTGCATATCTTCAGGTAAAAATTCAACCATGGTTTCGTTAAAAATCATAGATTCCTTTATCAATTCTATAGTTCTATCTTTTTGACAATCTGTAAGTGCAACTATATGTAATTTCTCTTTTTCTTGTGATTGCTTAATACAACCTACTTTAATTTGATTATCTAGTCTTAACTCATCAGTTTGATTGTCTAACATTAATTCTTCAATACCTTTCATTACTCTTTTACCTCCATAATTTTAAATTCATTTCTTTCTACTACGTCAAATTCATTCATGTTAAATACTACGTTATTACCTATTAACTCTCTAATATCATCTTGTAAGTTGACCATAGCTTGTGATCTAAGTTCGTTATTACTTTGTATATCATTCTTAGCTATTTTCTTAATACGTTCATTAATTGAATTACACTCTGTAGGGGTAAATATATCTGCAAACATGCCAGTTTTACTATCTACGTCTGTGCTGACTAATTCAAACTTAACCAAATTTAATCTATTATTGCTAATTGTTATGTAAGGAACTCCCTCTTTTATTTCTACAGGAAGTTCGTTTAGGTCGTAAGCAAACATAAAGCTGTAAGTGTTAGTGCTTGTATAATGTCTTAGCTTTAGCTTACCCCATATGTTACCTAACACATCATCATCGAAATTGTCTTGATTATCATAAGTAACTTTTAGTGTTATTTCTCCACTTAATACATTTAAAGAGTGTTCTTTATTTAATTTAGTTATTATTTCATCTTCAGCTAGTTCACTCATGTTGTTTATATTCTCTATTGCTTGTACTGTATTCTTTTGTTTATTTTTATATCCTCTATAAGTATTCCATGTTACCATCATTAAAGTAAGTGATAAGGCTATTATTAAGCCATTAACTAACTTACGTTTCATTGTTTTAACCTTGTAATTTATGTAATTTCTCAGTTAAAGTTTTAATTTGTTCTTCTAGTGATTTAATTTGTGTTTTCTTTTGTAAATCTTCCTTTTCTTCTAATGTTACATTATAAAATTTATCTTCAAAATCCCAATAATCATGCTCATCACCATTCCAACTGTAGTTGCCAGTATAGTATTCTTTCCTTATAGTGAAACTAGGTGCTGACCAATCACAACCATGTCCACAACATTTATGTCTTGCGTCATAGTCCTCGTCATCTTCTGAACATGTACAATAACCCCAATTACGTTCATCTCTAATGAAATCTATTTTATAAGTAAAGTTTAAATAATTACAATCATCCTCGTCATCTTCTATGTCATAAAACCCAATTCTTAACTTTGCATAAGTCCAATAATCTTCCTCGTCAATGTTTTCAGTATCTATGTAATAACCATGATTTTTCAAATCTTCTAATAACTCTGTGCATTCATCTAAGCGTTGCTCTAATGGTGCTATTATAAATGGTATATCATATTGTTTGTTGATTACCTTTCTTTCTAACTCATCAATAACTTTGTTAATAAATTGTTGTTTAATCATTCTAAAATCCCCCTTAGATTTATATTTAATTTATGTTATTTTGGTTTTGATCTATTATCCTAATCGTTTGTTCTTTTATCTCATCTGTAACACAATTATCGCAATAACTTATCTTTGGATTTAACTTGTCCTTATACAAGGAATTATGACTTCTCTTGCATCTTTTACAATAATAACTATTAATACTTGTATGTGCTATGATTTTATAATATCTATCCATATCTCAACTCCTTTTCCTTTATTATGATTCCATTATAATCCATATGAAATACTGTGTCAAGCATATATTTAATTTATGTTAAAAGAAAAAAGGACAGACTTTGAATTGTGTCCATCCTTTTAAAATGTTGTTTTTATGAATTTTTATTTGTATCCCGTAGTCCCAAATCCTCCACGATTTGAATTTCCAAAAGACTCTACTTCTTCGAATTCTATTTCTGGCATTACTTCCATTATTCTAAATTGACCTATCTTATCTCCTTTGTGAATCCATGTACCTTTTACTTTAATTGCTCTTGGGAAAGAAAAAACTTCTTCCTTCGTTTCTTTAGTTTCAACAATAGTTTCATATTTAACATCTTTACCTTGTAAACAATATACTGGCATCATCCATTCATCATTATCTCCAATATATGAATCATCAACTACACCTACGTGGTTAGTTTGAATTATTCCCCACTTCTTAAATGTTGAACTTCTAGGTGCTAAATGCCCTTCCCACCCCTCAGGTAATTCTAATGCAAATCCTAATGGTATCAATCTTTGTTCTCCTGAAGGTACAAAAATATCTTCTCTTGAGTATACATCAATCCAATTACCTTTTGTTATCTTCTTTAATTTTGTTGCTCCATCAAAATACTTTATTCTTATCTTCATTACTCTTCTTCTCTCCTTAAATTTGCTATTAATAATCCTCCCATTACGTTACCGATTGTAACAAAGAACAGATTATTTACTATTTCTAAAAAATTATAATTATTTATAAACGCAAGACTCATATAAGTCATGTTTGCTACACCATGTTCTAACCCTATTAAAACAAAAATAGTTATTAAGAACCAACTCATTATATGATTTTTAGTCTTGGTGTAAGAATGTACCGCTCCACATACAAATATGTTACAAGCCAACCCACTAATAATTAATTGTATAGGCGATAATGTAAACTTAATTTGTATTATCGCAACAGCATCTATATTAATAATTTGAGATAATAAAATGGAGGTTGCCATACTACCAAATAAATTATAAATCCATATATTTATCAAATCCCATATATAATTTATGGTTGGTTTTGTATTATATAATGTCATTACCTTGCCTGTAAATAAGTTACAGTTAAATAGCAATATCAATCCCAAGCCAATATAGAATGTTGCACTTGCTAAGAATACATTATTAGTTTTAGCCAATGTAATCATGTAAGCAAAACAACCAATGCTTATGAATGATCCACCTAGAATTGATTTAATTGTACTTTTCATGTAATATCACATCACCTTTGTGTAAGCTTTTTGGTACATCTATTACTCTTTGATTACTTGAACCCCTATACTTTAATTTCAAATCTCTTTTTGATTTATCAAACTTACCATCTATTAACACATCAATATATTTAAGAATTTCAACTTTATCTTCTTTTTTAATTAAATCTTCAAATAAACAACCAGTCCAACACCATATATCAACATTTGTTTCACTTTTTATTCTTTTGACTAAATGTAAAATGGTATCACTATCTTGTTGCATAGGTTCTCCACCTAATATATTTGCATTTCTAACTTGTTCGTCTTGTAAGTATTTAATAAATAAATCTTCTGTATCATTAGTCCATTGATTTCCATAATTAAAATCTTTAGCAATAGTATTAAAGCAACCTTCACAATTATTGGTACATCCTGAAACAAAAAGGGTACTCCCCACATAAGGGGAGTTTGCTACATCATATCTTTTAATTTCTGCATAATTCATTATAGATGATAAACCCTTTCTTTTATTTCCTGTGTCCTTCCCTTTGACCACAGATTTGTACCAATGTAGCCACAAGTTCTTCTCATTACTTGCATTTCACTTTCATCTTTATTTCCACAGTTAGGACAGTACCATTTAAAATTATCATCATTTAACAATTCTCCTCTATATCCACATTTGTAACAAACATCAGGTTTTGTGTTTATTTCTGCATATTGCACATTATGATATATAAAGTTTATTATTTGTTCTATTGCTTCAGTATTTTTAGTCATATCAGGTACTTCTATATAAGAAATACAACCACCACTACTTATTGCATGAAATTGTGATTCAAACTTTAACTTTGAAAAAGCATCAATTTCTTCAGTTACATTTACATGATATGAATTTGTGTAGTATAACTTATCTGTAACATTAGGTATCTCACCAAACTTTTGTTTATCTATTCTGCAAAATCTATAAATTGTATTTTCAGCAGGAGATCCATAAAGTGCAAATCCTATGTTGGTTTCTTTTTTCCATTCATCACACTTATTTCTCATGTATTGCATTACTTCAAGTGCAAACTTTTCTCCTTTTGTAGTTGTATGACTAATACCCATCATTGCTTGAACCAACTCATATAATCCAACATAACCCAATGATATACTTGAATAACCACCATACAATAGTTTGTCTATAGTTTCACCCTTTTTAAGTCTAGCTATTGCCCCATGTTGCCATAGTATAGGTGCTACATCGCTTTTTGTTCCTTTTAATAAATTATGTCTTACCATTAAGGCTTCTTTACAAAGTTCTAATCTTTCATCAAACATCTTCCAAAACAAATCAAAATCACCGTTAGCTATGATACCTATTTGTGGTAGATTTATAGACACAACTCCTTGGTTAAATCTTCCATACCATTTATAATTTCCATTTTCATCTTTCCAAGGACTTAAATGAGATCTACAGCCCATCGGAGGGAATGCGTTACCTTCATAATTTTCTCTCATAATTTTAGCTGATTGATAATCAGGGACTAATCTCTTAACATTACACTTAGCACTTAGCTTAGTTATGTAATCATACTTTCCACCTTCTAGGCAGTTATGTTCATCTAAAAGGTATACTAATTTAGGGAAGGCTTCACCTATTTCTTGTCCCTTATAGTTCTTCATACCTTCAAGTCTTTGTTTAATCATTTCTTCACATATTAATGCCATTTCGGTTTCATATTCGTTTCCAACTTCAATTTCTAAATATATAGTTGCAAATGGTGATTGACCATTAGTTGAATTTAAAGTTGATAATTGATACCTAATTGTTTGAACTCCATTCTTTAACTCTTCCATTTCTCTATCTTTGGCTAATGCCTTAGATTCTTCTAGTGAATATCCTAAGTCTTGATAGTGATTTAAATACTTATTATATGTAACTCTTAAAAAAGGAGCTAAGTGTCTTATTGTGATACTTTGACCTCCATATTGAGATGAGGCAACTTGTGCCATTATTTGTGTTGTTACAGTACAAGCCGTTTCAAATGATTTAGGTGTTTCAACTAATTTTTCATTGATTACAGTTCCATTTTGTAGCATATCCTCTAGGTTAACCAAATCACAGTTATGGATGTTTTGTAATGTATAATCCATATCATGCCAATGCAGTATGCCTTCTTCGTGTGCTTGAACTATATGAGGTGGAATTAACTTTCTTTTAGCAATATCCTTCGATACTTCTCCTGCGATTAAATCTCTTTGAGTTGATGCCAAATAACCATTTTTATTAGAATTCTCCCTCATAACATCTTCATTTGTAGTATCTATTAACTTTAAAATACTCTCATCGGTAGTATTTATCTTTCTTTTGTATTCCTGAACAGCCCTGTATCCTTCATATGCTTTAGCTGTTTCAAACTGTTCATAGCTTATAAGTTCATTATATACATAGTTTTCAACATCATGTACGGTAGGTATATCACTACCTTCTTTAAAATACCATTCACATTTATCTGCTATATCTACAGCTATATCTTCTTCTACTATTCCACTACCATTTTTCATAGCCTTTAAAATTGCATTAACTATTCTGTTTGTATCAAATAGTTGAGTAGTATTGTCTCTTTTGATTATTTTCAAATTTAATCAGTCCTTTCTTATGTAAGATTTTGCGTAGTCACTATATGTCTTTAAAAATGTTATAAAATTAAAATCTAATTCAGGGTTGTCTTGAATGAATCTTAATTGAATATTGTCGAATAGTTCACTCAAGTTCTGTATTTCAGTTTCTTTCATATCTCTATAAAATGTTCTTATCTTTTGGGTATCATCTAGCAATTCTTTACGGTCAATTTCTTCTTGCATAATTAAACTCTCAATTCCCATTTAATACACCTTCTTTATATTTAATATTTGTTATAAAATTGTTCTTTTAAAAACTATTTTGAAAATCTTTTATTAAACCAGTCAATAACATCAATTTTATATAGTCTTTTTATTTTAATACAATCATAAGTTCCAACATAATATTGTCCATCAAAGACTATATCTATTTCCTTGTCTTTAACTTTATATTTCATATACTTCTCCCTCCTATTCCTTAATATATCCTTTAACCGTCTTTACGCCCATGTTGTTCACTCTTTTGTAATACTCTCTATTACTTTCACCTTGGTTTCTAGGTATAAACATATCTAATCTTTTAGGATTATTAAAACGACTAGATCCTCTATCTCTTACTTCATATGTAACTCCATCAATAACTATTTTAGTGCCTAATGGAAAATAATTTGAAGCTATCATTGTATGTTCCAATCTTTCTCCAAGACAGTTTACAGCCCCATATCCATTTTCACTATTTAAATCCGTATAATAAGTTAAAATAAATTCTTGTTTTTTAGGTGAAGTAATAACTTTATCTGTTTTCAATATGTAAGTTTTATTTAATTTATTCTGTCTATTTTCAAATACATTTACCTCTTTAGCAGATGTATCAGTTCTATAGTTTATCGCTGTTAAACATATAGCCCCAAGCAATAACAAACTATATAGCTTTCTCTGCATCAAATCCCTCCTTTAATCGCAATTCGGACAATACCATTCTGTCATAGTCTCACTACATGGCATTCCACAAATTTCTCCTCTGTCTTCTTCATAAGTGTATGATTCTAGTTCTTCTCCACACTTGATACATAATCTGTGAGTTGCACAATATCGTGATAATGCGTTTTGTAGATTAGTACTAAATTCATGGCTTGAGATAGATATAAATTCTTTAACAGTATCTATTCCATCTCTAACAAAATCGTGATCTTTTATTATTAGTTCGCATAAGTAATCGAAATCACTTTCTATATTAATCACCTCCTATGATTACTATAATATACCAATTAAATTATAATGTCAATGATATATTTAATATATGTTATTAAATCAAGCGTTTTACAAGCTTATTTAATCTCCTTTGGATTAATTTGTACTATTTTTACACCTTTGTGTTTAGCATAATGCACACAATTACCAGTTCCACTATTACTACCATCCCATACTGCAATTAAAATATCACAATTATCTACCATATAAGCATTTCTTATTTGTAGTTTTTGGGGATTATATTTACCTTCAGGTGTACTAGTTCTCTTATATTCATCTAATGTATCTACATATATAACTCTATCAGCTTGTTTCAATTGTTCTGTATATCTGTTAACATCATCCTTGTTAAACCATGCATTAGGTTGGTCTTTGAATGGTACAGCTATTATATTTTGAACATTATATTTGTCACAAACAACAACTGATTTAATATAATTTACTACATCAAAAGCAAATTGATCTACACCTAAAGCACCACCACTTATAAACACAAAATCATGTTCTTTTGAATTAACCATTATATCAGCTATTGTATTAAATAATGCCGTTCTTATCTTGTGATTCTTTGGGTTGTTCCAATCATACCCACCTAATTTATTTGGTCGGTGTCCCGTAAAAACTATCCTTAACATTTAACTCCTCCTATTTTTAATTATTCTACCTCAGCTTCTTCCCACTCCATTGTACCTTCATTTAATCTAAGCCAAAGATTTTGACCAAAGAAAAGACAATAAGCAAATATTCCATTTTGTCTGATTCTTAATTCATGTATTATTCCAGTATGCAATCCTAAAATATCTCTATATTCAACCTTTTCTTTAAATAATATATTTTTTAATATTTTTACTTTTTTAGAATCCACAAATATCTCCTCCTTTATAATTCACATCTTTCTATTTCATATCCGTTAAATTCCCTTGGTAACTCACTTTTTAGTCTACTACGTGCATTAAATTTTGTACGATTATTATTCTTAGATTTATTCTTTGTTGTGTTATTTGAATATTTCTTATTTGATATGTAATTCTTATTCACATATATTCACTTCTCTTTCAAATACCAATTAAACTTTAAGTTCTAATGTCTTTTAGATTGATCACTACAATAATCACAGGGCTTCTTTTTTGATTTACAGAATCCATTTGAAAAATCATAATCTGAACATGCACTATTTTTAATCTCAATTATGCTGTCAATATGGTTTCTCATTTGTTTCAATATTCCCATCGACAATGTCTTTAAATCATCGTTACAAAAAACTGTATATACTACTTCGTCAGTCCATCCTATTGAACAAGATTTTTGTTTAATTTCTTTCATTTATTTCACCTCCAACCCACTTACATTCATACTCCATAAATGGTTTTAATATTTTTTCTAATTCATCTTCTGATAATGTACAATCACAATCTGACCAGTCTATAAGTTTACCTCTTTGCCCTCTTATAAAACCATTCTCACAATGAACATTTTTATCGGATTTAAATATTATTGGCACAAATCTTCACTCCTTTTTATTTAAGATTAATATTTTTATATTCTATTTAAATCACTTATCAACCTTATCCTCTCACAATCATCTCTCCATCTACTATAAGCAATATCTTCATAATATTCTGTGGTTGCAATACTATCATATTCTTCGCTATGCCATTGTCTTTCCATTTCTAAATATTCTTCCTGTGTTAAATAAAATTTTAATATTTCACTCCTACATCCATAGACAATACAACTAGATTTAAATTTACTATCTTGTATCAGTTTATCAGCATCCTTGCTTATATAGTTACAATCTCCATCCCATGTTTCGTTTACACAGCCACTTCCATAACACATATTACATCACCTCTATATTTAATTTACTTTATAAAAGAATACTTTTAATTGCTATTTTTAATCTTCGTAGTAATCATCGTCGTCATATTCATCACTATCTGCAACTAAGTTATTGTATAGGTTAGTTGCACAAGCAGATGCAATATTTTTCTTAAATTCTTTATCTCTGTTCATTATGTCACTAATATAATCTATAATAGGATAGCTACTCAATTTACTTTCAACTTCTCTTGTTACTATTCTTTCTATGGCTTTATCTATTTTACTATTTAATTGTCTCTTAATTTCCTTTTCAATTAATCCATTTATTAAACTTTCATCTATATTCATTTATACTCCCTCCCTTATCTTATTCCTAATATACAGTAATCTTTATCCAATCCATAATTACCACCATATAATATGTAAGTTATTGTTTTAGTCATAATCCTACTGCCATAATTTTTACCATCAAACTCTCTTAACACTAAGGTATCACCTACTTGATATGGTCTATCATTCTTTCTTAACTCAAATGTTTTTTCTCCATTTTTTACTTGTGTGAAATATAAAGGTAATATTTTTAGTTCATGTACCATTTACTGACTCACCTCATCCTTTTCAATATCTTTTCTAATCAGTCTCTCGGCTAAATTTCTAGCATTTCTTCTACAACTTCTATAATCAAGTACTTCGTAAGTTTTTTCTTTGTCATATAAAGTTGCATGCTTTAACGTTACCTCAACTTCAAATTCATTTTCACAATATCTAGTAATAGTCGCCGTTCTTCCTTTTAAATTTACAGTTTCTACGGCTACCCCTCCAAAGCCTATTCCATCAGTAGATTCTATGCATTGCCATTGAAAGTCTCCTCTATTGGCAGATTCTAAATATCTATTTACACTCATTATATCGCTCCTTCCTCATATAATCTTTTATGCTGTTCATATGTCCTAGCACCATCTTTATCTAAAAACACAATTCCATAGTCCTTGTAATCCCATTCTAACAACTCTTCTAAGCCAAAGCATCCACCCGATACATATTGATCTGTTATTTTATCTCTTATTTCTATGCACCATTTCATTTACTCGTCTCCTCCTTATCTAACATAAAACAATAGACAATCTTCTAGTTCTACCATTCCGTTGAAATTGATTATATCCCCATCATCTATATCCCACGTAACAATAGGTTCATCTAGGCTTAACTTATTATCTATAATTATATCCTCTAATACTTTTACTATATCTGCATATTTTTTATCTTCTATACATAATTCTAATCCTTCACTATTTGTATATACAACCTCTGCATACTCAATATATTCAGGATTGTTTAATGTAAACTCTTTTGTAAAATAAGTAAAAGCTAACTTCTTATGCTTAAGTTCCGTTTTATGTGGGTTTAAATCTAAAAAATCTTTAACTGTAATCATTATTTATCTCCTTTTATATTTAATATTTGTCATTAAAATGTAATTTTTATAGTCTTCTTTTTAACAGTTCTATTCTCTTGTAGTGTTTTATCTTTTCTTCCAAAGTTTTATTTTCAAATGGAATTGTATGTGTTTCCATTTCTAATTGATATAATTCTTGAAACTTATCTAAATATTCACAAGTTACATTACTTACCTTATTTGGTTCAATTCCATTTTTTAATAGTAATACTTCAAAAACATCTTTGTCTTCCGCTCTTATACCACAAAGTTGTCCATCTAAATAAAATTTAAATATTTTCATTTATTTTTCACCCTCCTATTACTCTACTCTACAGCAATGAAAATTATCTTCACAAGCATCACATCTACTAACCGATTTATTATCTATGGCACAATAACCATCGTCATACACTTCACAGCTATCATCTTCTATAAAGTGTATACAAAAGTCACATAATGGTTCACATTCTTCGCTACATTTGATCATTTATCTAAACCACCTTTTCTACAAATTCCTTGCAATGAGTCTGCATACGACCTTCTTCGTTTTCTATACAAACTACATAATCATCAGCATCTATTACTTCGTAAACCTTACCTTCTATAATATCTAACTCATTGTCATCATTTATAATTCTAACTTTATCTCCAATATTAATAATATCTTTTAATTCCATTAATCAATTTACCTCCACTTCATTTATATCTATTTCTTCACAACCTTTTATAACCGTCCTATTGCCCTCTGTATCAACTTTAAATACATTCTTATAATCTGCCTTCATATCATTTAAAAATTTCTCTCTGACTTCATTAGATGTGCTAGAAAGGATTTTAACTTGCATTTTACTACACTTACCTACCCCTACTATGATTTCTTTAATCATTTATTTCATCACCTTGTCAACATTTTTCTTTAAGTCTTTAAAAGGTCTATACTCTTTAGCTAGAACTATTCTCATAAGGTTTGTTTGCATATTGATCTTACCCCATCTTCTTGCACTTATAATGTCTAAATTGTTCATATACTCAAATCGCTCATTTATTATTTTGACTATTTTCTTTGTTTGCCTTTTATTCATCCAATTCACTTCCTTTATTTAATTTATTGTTTTAATCCTCATAAACCTTGTTAATAATATTATTCACTTCTCTTGATAACTCCAATTTATTTATCTTTTCTTGTAAATATTCAATTGCTTCCTTTATTTCATTCTCAACTTCGTTCTTATTATATAAATTAACTCCATAATAAGGACTTTGATTGACCTCTTTTAAACTGTCCAATATGAAGTCTCTGCAAACATCTTCTTTGTATTGGGATAATCCATAATAGCCCTCTATTTTATTAACCAGTAGAACATCATTCTTTGAGTCAGCAAAAATATCACATATATATTCATTACCACCAAAACATTTTCGTTTATTAAATCTCATATGTAATCACTCCTTATTATTTACAACTATTAAGCAAGTTTCTATATGCTTCTATTTTACATATAGTATTATTTAGTATAGTTCTAAGTTCATGGACTTCACATAGAATGTTTCGAGTTGATATTGCATTAGTATATATTCCCAACTCCCTACACTCATTAATATTTTCGCTTATTTTTAATTGATATATAGATAAGGCTTTTGATAATATTTGAAGACCATCTTCGTTTAATCTTAGTTCATATACTTTATCGTTGTTCATTTTTATTCACTCCTTTTATTTAATTTGTTTTAATAAAACACCTAATTTAAAGACTTCTTATTTGCTTAATTAAGTCCTTGTAATAATTTATGTATCTTAAATTAGAATCAATTTCAACCTCAAGCATCCTATAATCTCCATACTTATCAATAAGAGATTTTCTTTCAATATAAGCTTCTTTAGAAAAAAAGCTTTCTTTATTTAACATTCTTCTCTTTGTAAGTTCATCTATCTTAAGTTTGGATATTACATATTTATTTCTTAGTATTTTATTTTTATTTTCTAGCTTTTTTATTAATTTATAAAGTTCATATTCACATTGTAAATTAGGATCAAGTTTCAATTCAAATAGACTCAGTCTACTCACCTCCATATATTTAACTTGCTTTCTAATAATTTAATAGCCTTCTCACATTCTTGGTCTTCGTTATTTAAACTCCATGCTATATTGAAATAACGATATGCCTTCTTATAATCATCAATCATAGAATATGCAAACCCTAAATTATAATAAGCATTTGAATACTGGTCGCTAATTCTTAATACTGATTTAAAAGCCTTAATAGCTTTATTATATTCTTTTATTTTTATGTAACACGTTCCCATATTATAATAGGCTTGTTCTGTTTGTTCATCATTATCTATACATTGCTTATATAGATCAATTGCTTTAGTATATTCTTTATTACTGTGAACCTCACATGACTAAAGTCACATGATTCTTGGGTAATACCTTCTATTGAAAGTAAATTTACCAAGCTAAAGGGTAGTCCCTACCCAATTAATCTTAATCCTTCATTTAATATATTAATACTAGCATTGACATCTCTGTCGTGATGTTCTCCACATATGGGACAAATCCATTCTCTTAGTCCTAAATTCTTAACTTCTTTGTTTTGATAGCCACAATTAGAACATAATTGACTTGATGGGTAATAACTATCTATTATAGATATTGTTCTTCCATACCATTTTGCCTTATATTCTAGCATTGTTCTAAACTCCGACCAACTAACATCACTAATTGCTTTGGCTAAGTTGTGATTCTTTAACATATTGCTTACTTTTAAATCTTCTAAACATATAATTTGGTTTTCATTAATTAATTCAGTTGATATTTTATGCAAGTAGTCAGTTCTAGTGTTAGCTATTTTCTCATGCAATCTTGCTAATTTTATCTTGTTCTTTTTATAATTACTTGAACCCTTCTTCTTTCTTGATAATGCTCTTTGTTGATATTTAATTTTACACTCTAAACTTTTTAAAAATTTAGGATTACCATACACAACTCCATCGCTAGTAATAGCAAAATCTTTTAATCCTAAATCTACTCCAACTTTATTATTACAAGGATTTAATTTAATATTTTCGGTATCTACTAATACACTTACAAAATATTTATTTGTATTGGTTTTGGATATAGTCGCACTCTTAATTTTTCCATTGAAACTTCTACTATTTCTAAATTTTATTAAACCCAACTTTGGAAATTTTATTTTATTATTAACAATTCTAATATTAGAGTTGACACATTGACTTCTAAAACTTTGTTTGTTATTCTTTTTAGATTTAAACTTAGGAAAGCCACTTTCTCCTTGCTTAACTCGTATAAAGAAATTCTTATATGCTTGGTCTAAGTCTTTTAATGTTTGTTGTAATGATATTGAATCAACCTCTTTTAACCAAGGATATTCATTTTTTAACCATTTTAAATCATTAGCATTAGAATTATAATTCAACCTTATTTTATAGTTTTCATAAGCATATTTTCTTTTAGCCAAATAGTGGTTGAACACAAATCTACAACTTCCTATGGTTTTATTTATAATATCTTCTTGTTCTTTATTTGGATATATTCTATATTTATAAGCTTTTAACATTTTATCACCTCCAATCTACAATTAATTGTAACATAGTGGTAACACCTTGTCAACTTTTTACTTTTATATTATAATTGAATTGAGGTGATTTATAATGACTATATCTAAAGATAATACTAGAACTCAATTAACTATATCTAAACAATTAAAAAAAGAATTAGAATCAATTGCTAAAAGTCAAAACAGAAGTTTTAATAATTTGATTATTACTATATTGCAATCATATGTTAAAAATTCATCCCACGACTAAAGTCATGGGTGTTCTTTTTAACATATAATAAAATTTATTTGCTTCTAATAAAATATAATCACCTCCTAAAAAAATAATAGGTAGTAACATTTTCTGCCACTACCTACATTGTAAATCTATTCCATTATAATGTCAACTGTTATATTTAATTTATGTTATATATTTTTAAGCTTATTTCTTAAATAGTAATAGAATGTTTTATAAATATATTCTCCACTACTATCTTTGTCAATAAATATAAAAGGTGAATTAAATTCCTCTTGAAAACTATGTAATGAAGCTACTAAACTATTAGGATTGATTTTAGTATTATAATTATGCTTTTTAATATCACCATAGCTATCATTTTCAATCATTAATCTAATTGACATCCCACCACGTTTAAATTCTCTTTTAAACCTATCTCGTCCTCTTGTAAAATTTCCTGATATTTCAGATAAACTATTTTTCCTTTCTATTGCTATTTCCTTTTCAAAAGATTGTTCTTCTATATCTAAACTTTCTATCTTAGGTATCTTAAAACTATAATCGCCAAAATCTAGTTTCTTTACTTCGTAAGGTATTTTATTTTGCTTTAAATACATTTTAATATGACTAAAATTTCTTTCACGAGAGTCTACTAATATAACTATATTCTCTAATATTTTCTTCATATCTTTATCTTTCATTATCCACCTCATATTCTGATATAATCTCATCAATGTTATGAATTACACTGTAAGAATTGATCCACCATTCTTGTTTACTTTGATCTTCTTCAAATATTGGTTTAACTTTACCATTAGCCAAAGTTTTCTCGCCTACTTTTTTATATCCAAATTTCTTCTGCATTGAATGAATATATATAACATCGTTCTTATGTAACTCTCCGTCATTATTCCAAAGTTTCTTATTTATTTTGCACTTTATACTTACTCCACTATTAAGACTATATGTATCAACAACAGGCGTATACTTCGTATTTATATCAGTTATCAATACATATTTTTTAGGTAATTTATTATTTTGATAGTCTATATATCCTAAATATTCTAAGTGTGCTTCTAATATCTCATTTATAGGTATTTCTTTATTAGGAATTTTAGATATAATTTCTTCTATTAATTCATCTTTATTGACATCCTTAAATTGTTTTTCTGTTTCAGAATTAGCATATTTTCTAACTAGTTCAATAGATAAATATTTAGGTAACTTTTCTTTTTTGAACTGTTTTTTTGTATATATGTTATCATAAATATTAACTATTCTTAATAGCTTATCTGTTTTTCCAAAACAATCAAAGAATGATAATTTAATTAGTATGTCTAGTTGCCTTGAGTTACAACTTGTATTTTCCTTTATATCTTTAAGTAGTTCAAAGAAATTATTATATTTATGTTGTTGAGATAATTCATATAATTCATTTGCAACTTTTTCATTTAAATTTTTAATAGAAGCTATTCCTTTGTATATAGAGTTGGTTTCTTTTGACATAAAATATTCTGATTTAGAATAACCAAACTTAGGAGACAGTATTTTTATCCCTCTACTATTTGCATAATCAATAATTTTAGTTGTTTTTTCTTCTTTGTCCTTATTGATATTTAAAGCCGTAGTTATGAATTCTAAAGGATAATGATATCTTAAATATCCACCAATATATCCTATATATGTATATGGAACTGAATGGTTTTCAGAAAACAGATAATCAGATGCATCTTTAATAATTTGAAGAAAATTCACAATTAATTCTTCTGAAACATCCTCATCAACTCCATATTTATTTTTCATTGTATTTTTAAATCCTTCTTTTATCTTTGGTATAAATTGCTCTGTTCCAGTCTTCTTAGCAAATCCCCTACGAACTACATCGGCTTCCCCCATTGTATATCCACAAAATTCATGTAAAAATGAAAGTATTTGTTCTTGATAACATAAAAAACCTGAAGTAGGTGCTAATAGTTTATTTAACGCTTCGTGACCATTATCTCTAAATTCCCCTCTTGACAATGCATCTCTATAAGAAGCCCCTGCCGGTCTAATAGCTCCATTACCCATAGCAACTAAATCTATATACTTAAAATTAGGATTTTTCTTTTTAATTTTATTTATTGTTTCATCGCTTAGTAAGGTTTTTAAAAACGCTCCTGCACTATCAGATTCCCATTGAAATATTAATGTGTTATCCTTAGCTATATCCTTCCACACTTCTTCTTCATCGGGTGTATTTTCAGGTATCAATCTGTCTATACCTGCCAGTTCGCAAGTTTCATTTATTAATTGAATATTATCTAAACCTAATATGTCTAATTTAACATAGTTTTGGGCATCTATAGATTTCATAGCTATCATGGAAACCGGATGTGTACATGTAGATATTGAACATAATCCCATATTTTCATCTAGTGGTATAGGACTAACTACTTGACCACAAGGATGAGTTCCTATTGACACTATAGTTCCATTAATAATATCAACATATTCAAATACTTCAGGATATTCTTTTCTCATTTTATCTTCATTTAATTCAACATTTTCACATATATAATTAGCTATTCTTAAATATTCTCCATTTATTATATTATCAACTTCTTTAGATGTATCATCAAGAGGTTTCCCATATGCTTCACATTGTCGGTTATATCGTTCCATAAGTTCTTTAGGCACAACGCTATAATTTTTACGATAAAGCCCTTTACATACATCTCTGACGCTTCCTTTTAATGCTACTGTATTAAAAGTTATTATATCAGCACAATATAAACCATCTTTGTTATATATATAATCTTTTACCAATTCCCTGTGATTAGGTTGCCAATCGGTATCTATATCTGCCAAACTAACTCTTTCTACATTCATAAACCTTTCAAAATTCATTCTATGCTTTATACTATCAATGTCGGTTATTCCAATTAAATAACATATTTCAGATCCTGAACAACTACCTCTACTATATCCACAGTAGTATTTATTATCTCTAGCCCAACTCTTAATATCTTCATCTAACAATAAAAAATCAACTGCTCCATTGTGTATGTAAGTATTTAATTCATTGTGTATTCTAGGAATATATTCTGTTTTATAATTTGGTAATTTGTTAACTCCTCTTTTAATAACACCTTCATTTATTTTTTTCTTTAAAACACTCAATGAATCATCATATAATTTAGGATATTTATAACTTGTATCTATTTTAAACTCTTCAATTTTATTATATAAAACATTAGTATTTTCTAATGCTTCATAAATTTCATCACTTGTAAATATATTTTGATTATGAAATAATTTAACTAATTCATCATAGGATTTTAAAGTTAAATCCCAACCTTCTTCATTGTCAAAATAAATATTTTTAGATTTTTGCAACAATTCTCTTCCTTTTGCATGTTTATCATTAAGACAATGAGTATCAGTTCCAACTATTAAAGGGATTCCATATATACGATTCAATTCCACAAGTTGTCTATTTAATGATATCTGTTGTTCAACTTGGTTGTGTTGTACTTCTAAATAACATCTTTCTTTATTGTCGAATAAAAAATTAATAAAATCTCTCTTTATAATATCGTTACCCTTCCCTAATATTCCTCCTAAACAAGCTGTAGTGATTAATACGTTGTCACTCGTTGCTTTTAGTTCCTCATATGTAATTCTTGGTGCATAATAATAATGACCATCTTCTCTGTTGAAGGCTTTTGAAATTAATCTATTTAATTCCTTAAAACCTTCAAAGTTTCTCGAATATAAACAACAATGGTAATTATCTCTTATCTTTTCATCTAAACTTTCTGTGATATAAGCTTCTACTGCATGAACATATTTAAGTCCATTCTTTTCACAATACTCCTTCTTCTTATACCACTCAAATAAAGATCCATGTTCTGTTATGCATATACCATTAACATTTAATGATTTATTATTTACTATTTCATCTATGTAATCATTATATGTAGTTACTGAGTCTATGTTAGTCACACCATTACTTAACATAGTATGACAATGTGTTATTGTATATTTATTTGAATTCATTGTGTAACCACCTACTTTTAATTTATTTTAGTTTCTATATCAATAATTTCTATTTGAGGTGTAAATGTATCATTATAATAATTAGTTCTACATCTTCCAATTATATTAACTTTAACCTCATGGTCTTTTTGAATTTGTTTTTCCTTCTTTACAATGTCTAAGTATTCTTCAACTTTTGTATGTTTTTTTATAAATTTTATTTGATTAAATTCAAAAATTGTATTCTTACTTTTATCTCCTTTAAGTTCAATATTAGAAGTATCTATTATTAAATCTTCTATAGCTATTAATGGTTCTTCTAATGAATTTCCCCACTCATTTTCATATTTGCATAAACCATCTACAAACCAATAATCTAACTTATCAGCATTAATAATGAAGTCTACCCAATATAAATCTAATGGTTCAATCTCTACTTTTGACAGCTCTTTATTTGCATAATCTATTATGTTATTTAAATTGTCTATGTTAAACTTAAATCCAAATGCTTGTTTATGACCTTGACAAAATTCAAATTGATTACTGTTATTTAAAAACTCTTTTAAATCTTTAATGACTTTATCTGTACCTCTGCCACTTCCACCAACCAATACATCGTCAACGTTTCTATATAAAATTACAGGTGAATTATATTTTTCAACTATCTTCCCTGCAACTAATCCTGTGTAATTAGAATCTAATATCTCTGTAACATCAGCTATCAATAACTTGTTATCTATATTTAATTTATTCTCTATTAGTGGAATAGCTTTCTTAACTGCATTATCTTGTCTTGATTTTACGTTTCCACATATCCTAGCCATATAAGTCTGTAAATCTTCTTCTACTGTCTCTTTACTTCCTCTAGGTTTAAATTCATTAAATGTCATTTCTTCTTCTAATAAGGCTTTAAACATTAACTCTTTTTCTTCTTGTTTTCCTGCCCTTATAACACTATTTAGTTGAGGAGCTATTACCCACCCTATACTCATAATGTTATATTTACCTTCCAATGAATAGCTGTTCTTATTTATTAATGCCTTCAAAAATCTATTATTTACATTATCAATGCCACTTTTAACATAATATCTAGTTTCTCTTGAGTATAAATTCATGCTGTCGGCTACATTACCCAAAGCGACTAAATCTAAATATTCATCTGCATAATCAGTAAAATAATAATCATCCATAGCTTTAATAAATTTATATACTATTCCTACCCCTGATAATGATTTATTGCTATACTTGGGTGATAATTGATTATTAATTACACAAGCACATTCACTATATTTATCAGCTTCATGGTGATCTAATATCAATATATCAACACCTTTATCTTTTAATTTTTTATGTTGTTCGTAATCATTGCTTGAGGCATCAGGTAGTATAACTAAATTTACATTGTCATTTATTTTTATATCATCGCTTAAACCATGTTGTTTTCCAGTATGTAATGTATACTCTATATTTGCATTAGGGAATTGTTGTTTAATATATTTTATTAATACAGCACTAGAAGTTAACCCATCTGCATCTGAATCAACAATAATTTGAATTAAAGAATCCTTTTGTAAATGATTAGCTAGTAATTCTACACCTTCCATAATGTTATCAAGCAACATATAATCCAATTCATCGTCTTTACCAACCTCTAAAAACTTTTTATAGTTGTCAATATTCCTATTTTTAAATATAGTTTCTATTGGTTTTTTAATATTGTTTTCGCCCAAAAGTTTATATTGCAATTCCACCACCCCATTCATATTTCTTTTTATTTTCTAATAATCTATTAAATATATCTGAACCTCTATCCGTAGGTGATTCTTTCCCACTTAGAAGGTTATTTTCATCTATTACATAATATACATCTATCAATCCTTTGAACTTTGCACATTCAATTAATATTTCTTCCAATGTCACATCTTTATCAAACATTATCACTATAGGTTTTCCTAATTTTAAAAGTTGCATTACTTGATATGGGCTTATTACCTTTTTACTAACAGCCAAACAGTTATTAATCTCCATAGAATCTAATTGTTGAACAAACTTTTCAGCTTCTCCTATATAAATCTCATCCGCTATAAGTAAATCATAATAATTTTCATAATACCCATAAAGATAATGTTCAGCACAAATTGGATAATAGTAAAAATACTTAGGAATACCATTAATTCTAAAGTCTTTGTCATTGGTTCTTCCTTTGAATGATAGTAATTTCCCATTATAATTTCTAATAGGGAAAACTACTCGATTATCTAAAGTGTCAAAAGACACTCCAAACTTTTCTTGTGTTTTTTCGCTAATACCATCTTGTAAAAACAAATCACATGTGCATCTTATAAATCTTTCTGTAAAACTTTCATCCAATATAACTTCTTCGATGTTTTCAAATTTATTGGTTTTATTTAAACTTCTCTTGTATTTCTTTAAGAAGTCATAACTAGAGCTTCTTTTGTTACCTTTTAAACTATTGGTATATTTGAATCCACATATTTTACATACATAATTGATGGATTCAGGTAATTTACAACCTTTAATAAATTGAATTAATGAAAAGAAATCTCTATACTCATCTATTTGTTCAAAAGCAGGTCTTGTATAGTCAGAGGTAGACAAAGAATCATTAAGTTTTATGGATATAGCTCCTTTGTTGTCACTTCCTTCTTCAGGATTACAGCAAGAAACTCTTTTACTTCCTATCTTTACATATGTGCAACCTAAAGATTCAAGTATTTCTTGTATTTTTATAGGATTATCTTTTAAGTATTTTTTTATAGACTCCTTATCCATCTCTAACCTCCCTCAGAATTTAATACGGTACATTACTATCAACACAACTAAACGGATTTTTGGCTTGTTCTAATCTACATTGATTTCCATATAACATTAAATTAATATATTCATCATCGGTCATTATTTCACCATTTCTATTATCTTTGACTATCAACTTCATATTACCTGAATCTTTACCATCGTTCACATATTCCTCTTGAGTTTTTCTTTTTAACCATGCTAACGTTGAACAGTTTCTTGCTATTTTTTGAGAGTCAGCAACCTTCGTTCCGTTATCATCCATTTGACAAGCACTTAAAACAGCTAGATCTAAGCTACCTGCAACATCATTTTTCAACCAATCCGTAAGCCTTCCTAATTTTTGATATTCTTTATCTCCATCTGTTCCATCGTTTGCTTTGACATAATCATAAATTAAAAATTCTACACCATGTTTTAATTTAAGACTTTTTATAGTCATAAACATTTCGTCCATTTCTGTAACTGGTTTATAAATATGTATGTATGGTAATTTTTTAATAAATTCTAATTTTTCTTTTAATAATGATTCTTCTTTTAATGAAGTTTCACCAGTTTTTATTCTTCTATTTTCTACGCCAGTAAGATAAGAAAGAAATCTTATCATATGATTTTCTGTAGATAATTCTCTATCTATATAAGTAGTTGGCACTCCTGCTATCACTTTATCCCAAGCTTCATTTCCTAAAAATTGAGATTTACCTGTTTTCTTAGGCGAAGCTATCATTGCTAATTCAGTTTTTTCGTATGTAAAATATTTATTTACTTCTTTAAACTTACTAGGAAAACCGAAAAACCCTTCATTTCTTTTATTTACTATACTATCCCATATCTTGTCAGCTTGTTCGCCTAAAGTTAAAACTTCTTTATTACAAACATATATCTTTGAAAAATCTGTTATCTCTTGTTGGAGTTTATAATTTATTTTATTTACGTTTTCATTGGTGTTAATGATATTGTCTTGAAGTATTGATAGCTTTATGTAGCTTTCTCTTTTGAATGAAGCTGTTATAACCTTTTCTGCTAATAATTCATATTCTTCTATGGTATCTCTTGCTACCAATTTAAGATCTTCTAAGTAATCACCTATATCTCCTATGTTATTTAGTTCATCAAATATCTTCTTAGCGTTTTTATCATTTTCTATTTCATTAATAATCAAAAAATTATCTATATCAACTATACCTTTGGTGTAAAGTGAGCTTACTTTATAATACAAACAACCTAATTCTCTGTTGTAAAACATTTTAGGCTTTATATAATCTGCTTTAAGCATATACTCAGGATGTACTAATATAGTTCCTATTAGTCCAGTTTCACTTATATCATCCTTTGGTAAATCTTTATTATTTAATCTCTCATATTTTTTTATATCATTAGCCTTTATTTCCATAAGCACCACCTAAATAATATCAGTTATTTTTTTATTGCTAGGTTTATATGTAAAATTAACCTTTTCTATATAAATTTCATTATTATCTTCGCTTTTTAATTTAGTGTATTTCTGATTTATAATCATTTTTTTATATAGTTCTCGTATATCTTTATTGCCACAATAATTTATTAACCCAAAAGGATTGTTAATTGGTTTATTGTTTTTCTTTATATATTTCAGAACAAATAATACAAAGTCAGCAGGTGCTTTCTTATCATGTATTAATTGCTTAATAACTTTTCTTAAAATTTGCAAACTAGCTGAAGGCATATTATCATTCCAATATTCTTCTATTTCTTTTTTTAATGTTTTCTCTTTATGACAATCCTTGTGGTAATAACAATTCCCCTCTTTAATAGCATCTTCCTTAGTGACTTCGTTTGTTTCATGCTTACAGTAAGAATATTTGCATTTAATAATAACCACCTCCTAAAAGGAAAGCCCACAATTAAGTGAGCTTTTAAATTTTATAATGAACTTAATTCTTCTATTGCTTTTTCTGCTTGTTCCACTGTAGTTATTGTATTAGGATTTGCATTTCCTATTGCTTCTTCAAGAGTAGATGACACTAAATCTCTCTTTCCTGCCTTAGAAAGCTTTTGACATAATCCTATTACTTCTTTCTTTAATTCATCTAATGACTTCTTGGATTGATTCCTCTTTCTTTCAACTTCTTCAGCTAACTTCTTAGCTTCTGCTTCTTCATTCATTGCCATGTTAGCCTTAGCTTCTTCCTTAGCCTTTTCTAGTCTAGAATATTTTTCATCTAAATCTCCATCATTAGCCCACTTAATAATATTAATACCATCCTTTTCAGTAACTAAATTTCCACCATATTCAAATAAATCGGTATTATCCTTCATAGCTGAATATGAATGTGTAGCCATATCAATATTTAATGAGACAGTCATTATGTATTCAATTCCATCTCTTTGTATTAGGTCAACGCCCTTCTTAACTGGTACTTGTTTTCCGTTTTGTTCTTCTAATACATATTTTTCTTTTGATCTACAACAAATTATAAAGTGTGCATCACTTTGAAGTATTTTATCTAAGAATTTTTCATGTCTACTTCCTATCTTGGCGAAGTTAGTAAAACTATTACCTGACATCTTAGAGTGAACATCTAATAAGAAATTCCATTCTAATGAAGCTGAATCAATTACTATTATCTTATATCCCTCATCTAAAGCATCTTCTATAGCTCCTACATATTCTTCAGGTGCATATTCGTCTAATTCTAATATGTCAAAATCAAACTTCTTAGCATAGTAGCAACTTCTTCTGTTTTCAGTATCAATAAAACAAATTCTTTCTTCTTTACCACTTAATCTAGATAATTCTTCTGCCATACCAGTAGCCATTCTTAATGCACTAAAAGTTTTTCCTGCCCCTGAACATCCACCTATTAATACTTTTGTATATATCGAATCTCTTTTTGCTTTTTTAATTCTACTCATCTATTACATCTCTCCTTATTTGCTTGTTTTATATTTAATTTATTTTATATTTATATTCTAGTAAGGCATCTCCTCGTCTTCTGCATTGTTAGTAGAATTGTTTTGTGGAATATATTCAGCATCTTCCATTGCACTTCTTATTTCTGATCTTGTATATTTACTCTTTTCAGTTGCTTGAATATCTACATCAACTACTTCTAATTGTAAAGTCCTATCTTTTATCTTCTTACCACCTGATTTAACTGTCTTTCCCTTTAATGTAGTTCTTGTAGTTGTTTCTCCTTCACCCTCATATATTGGTTTATTGTGAACATAGATTGAAAGCTTCATTAGATCTCCGACTCTTACATTTTCCTCGAAGTATTCTCTAACATCTTCATCTTCTAATACTAATTCTTGTTCAATCATTTGCCCATGATAATTAGCTACTCCAACTTTAACCCTTCCGTTTTCAGGCTTTTCTGTAATTACAACAGCTTGATTTAATTCATTTACTTCTTCAAAATCTTCAGCATCAAAATCAATAGGTTCTGATTTGATATAAATTTGACTTACTATGTAATCTAATCTTCCTTGCTTATAAGTGTTTACTTCAGCTCTACAATTTAAATATACGCTGTCTCCATCTTTGAAATTTTCTTTGATATAATCTATAGCTTCTTGTTCTGACATTTCTTTTACATCTTCTACCCCTTCTGCTTTTACTTTTACAGATAAAGGTGAATTTGCCCATTGCCCTACTTGTACAAAATTTGAATTTTCTTTACTACTTTGAATACCAAAAGATAAACTTCTCATTGATCCAGTAGAATTAGTAAATGGATTTTTATTTGCTAACCCCCATATCTTTCCTTCAAGTCTAAAATAACCTCTAGTTTGTTCCATAAATTTACTTCCTCCTCGTAACTCTTTAATTCTTAATTTAATTTTCTATATCAACGGATTTGTTGTCTCTGCAACAATTAATCCAATTACATAGTTGTTTATTATATTTAATATTTGTTGTTAAAATGTATCGTTTAAAGACTTTTTTATTAATAGTGTATGTAATTTACTTTACAGGATATATTACATTATATCCATGAGTATTTAAGTAATCTAAAGCGCTAAGACACTTTAATCCTACTTGTCCAGTTACCTTAATTAACTTTCCTTTAACGTCTACTGATCCTTTAACTTGTGCTAATGCACTATTTGCTGTGAAATTTTTCATAATATCATTCTCCCTTTTATTTAATATTTTTGGTAGTAATTGCTTACTACATCTACTATATTATACCATTTGATTTATAATGTCAAGTATATATTTAATTTATGTTATAAATATTTAAACCAATTAAAAATACTCATTTAAATAATTCTCATAATATTTAAAATGCTATCATTGTATCCAAATCTACTTTTACGAAATAGATTTATTATATTTATATTTACGCCATTGATCAAGACATCCCAAGTATCATCATTATTGTTTTCTATTAAACTATAATTACTTTTTGGTATAACTATATATTTTCCATTTAGTATTTTTGCTTCAATTAGAATATTTTCTATATCAGGATATTTTTCATCTGCATAACCATATTCAGATAACTTCTTGTAAAAATTATTTTTATCAAAGATATTGTTATTTCTCCAATACCAATAATCAAAGTTATCATCATCCCCAAATCTATATAACTCCGTTAATACATAATCCTCATTTACTACTAATCTTTTCATAATTATCTCCTTATATATTTAATTTACTTTAAAATTCGTATTCTAATCCCAATCTAACTTTTGACCACAACTAATACAATATTTTATTTCTTTACACTTGGTTGGTGATAAATAAGTTCCACATGGACAATACCAATCAAACCCACCCTCTGTTCCTTCTTCAACTTTGCAAGGCTCTTGTTTCTCAAGTGCTTTGGCTACTATAGAATAAGCATTATCATAATCATTTACAAAATCATCAGTTAAACATTTAAATAACACTTTATTAGGTAATCTTTTAAAGAACTTTTTGGTTTCTTTTATATCCATAATAAATCTCCTTGTTTAAATACTATCTTCGTCTAATTGACTCCACGAACATCCTATTGTATTATCTACCACACCAACACAACTACATTTACTGATATTGTTTAAAAATTTATTATACTGGTCACTATCGGTATTTTTACATTTATCCGTTGCCCATATACAATCATAACAATTGAAATTTCTCATAACACCTAATCCTTTATTCTTATTTCTTCTTTATATGTAGTCATTTTAAAATCATCCATTATCTCTTTACTTACTTCGATAACTCCATCTAAAAAAGCTATTATAATAAAAACCCAACTCAAAGGATTGATTAAATTAAGTCCATAGTCATATTCAATAAAATACTCAGTTCCACCATCAACTTTCTTTTGATTAATAATCTCTTTAACTTTTACTCTACTTATCTTTAGACAATGATCTATTTTATAAAAAGAACTATTCCCATGCCTATATCTAATTATCTTTTTAATTTTATTATTCAAAAACTACAACTCCTTTCTTTGATCTATGAATTAAAGTAATGCTCCATCAATCAGTAACACCGTGTATGGTTCTTTACCTTTGCTTATGTATTCCTTGAAACTTCTAACCGTAACATTAAAATAATTAATCTTTTCTTCTACTGTGTTACATCCGTCTATTTCACCTTTTTTATATCTATCTAATGCTTGTTCTTCAGTTATAACATCAGGACTAATATCTTTTTCCTCATCTTCTAAATCGGCTACTATATCTTCATATCCTCTCTTAGCCCATTCTTCATCTATTGCTAATACCAACCCGTAATATTCATGTTGATTAAATTCATAAAATTTCATTTTACATCTTCCTTTCTATTTTACCTTTTAAAATCTATTTTCTATTGTAATATTTACATTTTGAACTTAAACACACATTTATATCATCATAACCATCACAAATATTACAGTTGTAACAATTTTCACAATGCTGTAAGTTCCATTCTTCTTTGGATATTAAATATGGAGAACCATCTTTTTTAAATTTAAGAATTAATGGAACTTCTTTTCCATCTATAATAGCTATAACATCTTTGTTTTGAGTAACTTTTATAGGTTGCTTACCTAGTTTATTGTATAATTTACACCACTTCATATTCTATAATCCCCTTGTTTTACTATTTCCTATCTTTACGTCACATAAAGCAGGTATAAACATACCCCATAAACAATTAGCACTCTTAGTTATAAATATACCTGCTATTACTGCTAAAGCTGTTGCAAACCACATAGAAGCCACTGCTAATATAAATGTTTTGTTATTCATTTTATTTCACCTCATTCCACTTGTTTTTAAGATAATCAACAAAATAACTTTTACCATTTACTACTAAATCTAATATTTCAAATTGCAATATTAATGCTATAAAAAATATAGTTAAACTTCCAGTAACTTTTAATAGTAATATTGGTATTACTAAACTTACTGGAATCATTATCACAAATGCTAAGAGTACAAATAATATAATAAATAATCCTTCTATTAGGTTTTTTAATATGTCGTATAGTATACTCAAAATAATTTTACCTATCTTCTTCATATCTCACTCCTCCCTACGTAAACATCCAAATCATCTTGCCACACTTCTCACATATAATTCCAACTTGGTCATGTTGTTCCCAAAATCTGAAAGTATTTATTCTAGCATATTGACCTTCGTCTTCAAAGAACATTCCTTCTTCTCCTGTTTCTTCGTCTATAGTGTTAAACTCTGCTTCATTACCACAATCACATATTAACTTCATACTATTCCTCCACTCTTCTTAAATTCAGCATTCTTTCGGCTTTTCTAATACACAACTCTTTGATTTAAACAACCATTCATCATCAGGATAACAAGGGTTAAACATTACCTCATACCCTAACTCTTTCATCTTAGGTATAAATTCATCGCATACTGCTATATCTCCATCAGACTTATTATGACCACAACAACTAGCCATAGTTACTATTCCTAAACTCCACAAATATTGAACTTCATCTGCTATACATTTATCCATAAAAGTATATTCACTTTGCTTTTTAGGAAATCTATCTTTATATATCTGTGGAGTTTTTAACCTAACTGTATTTGTATGATCTCCAAAAGTAACATTAACACATTGACACATCTTTTATTCCTCCTCTTTACTTACCAATTAAATTACTTATATTAAAGTAATTTCCAAACATTTAAGCAAATCATAAGTTCTTTTATCAATTTTGTTACCTTGATAAAAATACTCGTATTTAGACTCATCATCTTCAGTTACAGTTCTTTCATCTAAACCTTGAATTTTTTTATCTTGGCAAGTAAATATGACAGGTTCATAATCTTTTCTTTTATATTTATCAAGTATATTTTTATCAGAATTCTCTTTAATTTTTTTATGTAATTCATTGATAGTTTTTTGTTGTCTTTCTATACATTCTTTTAAAGATTCATTACCTTCTAAAACTTTATTATCTACAAACCTATTACAAGTTGGTTCTCCATCAAATAAACTGCATTTATCTCTCATAGATTCATGTTGTCTTATATATTCTTCTGCCTTATCTTCATGCATACATAAACCACTATGCAAACAATTCTTACAATCAATCATTTTATCACCTCAATATTTATTTAATATATGTTATTATAATATCTGTTCCCATACCTTATTAGGTTTCCTTCCTCTGCTTCTTATACATCTAAAGTCAATATCATTATATTTGTATATCAACATTTTTCTCTTTAGTTTGAAATCATTCAATACCTGTCCTTTGACGTCAATAACTTCAATATGTCCATCAGAATATGTAACTCTAAAATCTGCCTTATACTTTATTGGTCTAATTGTTTGTTCTTTATACTTGAACTTATCCTGTAGCAAATATTCTACTTGGCACTCAATAGCATCCACAACACCTTGATCTTTTAACTCTAATAAGTGTTCATAATATTCCAGTTCCATTGTAGAATCCCATTTACGTCCATACTTTTCCTGCTTTTTATTGTGATATTTATTATAACTTTTTACCATATCCCACTTCCCTTCTGTATTTCATAATACCATTATATTCCTAATGCTTTTCTATGTCAAATATGTATTTAATTTTTGTTATCATTTAATCTTTTAATTTGAATTAACTCATGTATAAGTGTATCCAAATCTTTAATTGGTATCACTGCCACCCCATGTTCTTCGGTATTAGAGATGAAAACAGTATTATTTCCTTTTCTAACTTTAACCATACTTTAATACTCCTATTATATAATGTCCTTTGATAGTATTTCACCTAATTCTTGATGTAATAATTCTATTTGTTCTCTATCTAGTATTATTTCATCTATATTTTGTATTGATCTATTCCATTGAGTTAAGTGAATATATCCTCCTGTGTTATCCATTAATACATCACCTATATATTTTTGATATGTAATCATATTTTCTAAATCCTCCACCTAGTTTACTTTTCTTTTCCCACATTTTATACATCTAAAAAATGGTGTGTCTCTTTCTAGCGAGTATACATGCCAACATCTACCTGTTATTTTTTCATATATCCATTGAATCATTTAATTTTACACTTCCTTATTGATTTAATTTTTGTCGATAAAATTCCTCTTTTATCAACCTTAAAATGGTATATATTCGTCTAAATATTTATTGTAGCACTCTTTGCAAACCTTAAATTCCATATATCTCTTATCAATATAACAACCACATTTTTCGCACTTTGTAAGATGCAATCCATACATATTATCATCACCCTCAAACACCGTATATGGAATATTTAGTTTATAACATGTATCTTTAAATTCTTGTATTGTAAAATCATCTTCTATCCATGTTTCGTAAGTATTCCAACTTGCACCTATCCATTTTCCACTATACGTTTTAACTCCTAATGAAATCTCTTGAAAACCTCTTTTTCGTGAAGCCCAACATAAATCCACAGAAAGTATATGATAACATTCCATTTTTTCCTTTAATAAATACTCTATTCTTCTCATTCTTATTCACTCTCCTTTACATATCATCTGAACAATATACAGGCATTGCATATCCATCCCAAATTCCTATATTAACTACTTCATTATGGTCGTATATTCTACCATCATAATTTTTTATGGTATTAACACTAGTATTTATCAATCTAAAACTATCATTTAATCTCTTTTTAGCCATAGCTGAACCTATTACATCATAAGCATACTTAGAATCTATTAAAGACTTTTTATAATCATTTTCACTTATATATCCACTTTCTAAACTCTGTTTTAACAATTCTATTTGTTTCTTTGAAGCAGGATAAACTACTGTATTTATCACATTATTCACCACCTTTTAAAAGTAACATTTTACCATTTTCTATACATCTATACTTCCTATACTTAAACTCATATCTTCAATGTCGGTTACAAATTTACCAATAAAATTCATTAATTCATCTTTTGTATAGCAACTATTTATTATTACAACTGGAAGTAACTTTGATTTATAATCAAGTTCCCCGTACTTTAATATTTCATCAACATAATCTATATTTCTATATCCAATTAAATATTTCACTCTCTTTTTATTACATAATTTAACATACTCTTCTAACTCAATATCTACTGTATTCCCTATGCCATCTATAAACTCATCTAATAATAAATTAACCTTAACATTATCAAACCTTACTTTTATAGCATAAAATGTATCTAAAACATATTTAACATCATACTCTTTGCCATCAGGTAAGTATATATACACTAACCCTTCTATTGTATTTTCAACTCCTAGATCAATTTCCAACTTATCTAATTCTGATAATACAAATCTTTCATTTTCTCTCCAATCTTCACTATATTCTTCTAAATCTACTATTAAACTTATTTGATTTACTTTTACACCTTTATATAACATATTAATATCCTCCCATCTACCATTTAAATTGACAATTCTAATCTAATCATCTTCCCTTCCAGTTGTAACTTTACCTACTTTAATCCTACCTTGAGGTATAATTACTCTTTTTGTTAATCCAATATCAGTACAATATTGGCTAACCCTATTACATTTACTACATTTTCTAATAAATAAGTTGTAACTAATTCCTGTTTCTGTGTCTACTATAAACTTGTTGCCTTCTTTTCTGCCTAATATTTCTTTGCATTTACTACAACAAGCATTGCCATTTATAATAACAGCATCATAAATTTCTCCCATAAATAACTCTCCTTATATTTAATATATTTCATTATATTCAGAATCATTCTTATTTGCTACTTCATTATCCCATCTTATTAATTGAATTAACATCTTTTCTTCTTTTAAAGTAGTCTTTCCCCTTGCTGATTTAATGCCTAAATCCCATAACAGATGTTGATAATAGATTACATTACTCATATCATCTCCCATGCTTCGCCTCTAAGAACTTCTGCATTTTTTGTATTAATCCATATTTTTAAACCTCCACTGCTTCTAACTATGTAATACTGGTCATAAGCCTTACAAGCTTTGCCTATAAATTCACCTTGCAAACCATTAGTCTTATCTCTAATTAACATATGGATCACCTACCTTGAATTCATATTTATTAACTAATCTATAAACTCCATCATCCATATCTTTATCTTCATATAGAAACTTATATGTAATTTCAGCCTGTACACTGTCATTTAAAAATACTTCTAAAGGTTCATCGTACTTTGTAATTATACTCATTGTATTTAATTTCTGTTTTAGTTCTCCATTTACTAATTCATGTTTAATAGTATAAGGAATCCAACTGTTATCCTCATCAGCTTTCTTATTTAAAATATCTAGTAACTTATTAGCTTCTTTGATGTTGTTTAATATAACATGAGTTATATCTTTTCCTTTTCGTATAATTGACACATTAACCTTACTCATAATTAACACCCTCACCTTTTATTTTATCACTTCATCAACATGAAAATCTATAAAAATTACTTCTCCATCATCATATCCTTCTGAACTTATTTCTACCCTTGGAGTATAATTATTGTTTTCAGTAAACACTTGGTATTCAACTTTAGAAGAATCATACTCCTTTCCAACTTCTAACATATCCTTTTTAATTATATCTTTTATTGATTTAATACCCTCATCTGTCATTATATTGCCAAATAATTCATCTATAAATGTATTCAATTCCATATCAAAACTTCCTTTCCTTATTTAAATTAAACATCATCGGTTTCTCCACAATTATTACAGCAAAAATATCGCCCAATCTCAACTAAATATTCATCTTCGCCATCATACCCATAATCTGTATCTGTTAGGATATCAACATCTTCACTTCCACAACTTTGACATTTTATAATAAACTTTTTGATTGTACTCACCTCCTTTTAAAGTCTTCATTTTAAGCCCTATTTTTCATCTTCAAATCATTAAATTCATCAACTAATTCATTAAGTATTCCTAAATATTCATCTATCTTTTGTTCATCGTCAGGTTTTATTTTCTTGCACTGGTTATACAGTCTTTGTGTTTTACGATTTAGTTTAGACCATGATTCTCTATTAGGAGTTACAGCCATTACAAATTCACATCTATCGTTTAATCTTCTGTAAGCTTTTATTAGTTTATAAATGTCTACTTGTTGCATTTCTCAACCTCTTTTGCTTCTTGAATGAAATAATCAGTTTCACTCGGTCTAAGATCCCAATATTTTATCAATTTTTCTTTAATTATTTCTTCACTAATATCAAGTTCAATCATTATACATATTATCTTTATAATATCAGACTCCTGAACACGGCTAACCTCGTTATTAATCACCTCATCTCTTCTATTAATTAGTTGTTCGCGAATTTCTTCAAAAAAACCTGACATATATAAATCTCCTTTTAAACAATATATAGCTTTAAATTGATTACTTTAATAGTTCTTACTTGCCCCTTTTAACCAGTCAATATTATTTTTATTATAATTTTCTATAATGAAATTTCCATGACCATCTTCATGGGATATTGATAAATTATATTTTGTACACACAGCATCTATTTCATTAAAAAATTTTTCATTTCTTGTGGTGTCTCAATAAATTCTGCAATATTATAATCCCATGTTTTTTCTTCCATATAAACACACCTCCTTATTAATACTTTAGAATGGCTCTTTTATAGTTTTTCTTAATCTAAACTTTTAATCTTAATAGCTACTATTTCCTCAATGTGTTCGTCTAACATCATTCTCATAATATCATTTTGTAAACTACGTTCTATTGCTTCAACCGTAAGATTCTTAGGATCTCCTTCAGCTTCTCTATCATCTAAATAATCTTCTCTAATATCAAGTTCTACATAGTATCTTCTTTTCATCTTTAGTTCTCCTTTTTTATTTAAATAATATTGCACATGACATATCTTTATCTTTTGGTGTTCCAAAATATCTAATTTTATCTATGTTCTCTTGCCTTTCCCCTAGATAATCAGCAGTGTAATTTACAACCTCATCTTGAGTTATGTTTTCTCCTGTAAATAATAATATTACACTTGCAGATGTATCTCTAATAACCTCTACGTTCATAATAAACACCCTTTCCTTTAAATGATTTATATTATTTTAATCTTCATCTACCTTATTATCACACTCACAGCAATAGATTCCTTCATATTCAGTGTAATTCTCTTTATCCATGTCATATACTTTCTTTAAAGTTTCTCCTGTATTATTTACCCTTACTTTAGCTTCAAGAAATACTGACCTATAAAACCTCTTTGTGTTTCCACATTCAGGGCATATTAGTTTATTGCAACTCATAACCTATAACCACCCTCCATTTAAATTAATTCATTTATTGGGTAGGGGTAATTATAATATTACCCCTAAATTTTCTTCTCTAATCAATTCTAATTTTCCTCTGTTTGATTTTATATAATATCTCAACTTTTCATTGTTTTCATTTATATAATCAAAATATCCCTTTCTTAGCTCCTCATCATAATATCTTTCTACACTCTGAACATTTAAAAATTCTTGTAATTTTTCTTTTGAATCAAACCAAAACACATCATCTAAATCTTCAAATTTAATTGAACATACATCATTTTGCCATTCATTTAAATGTTCTACTTTTCTTTTTAACTTTGTATCAATAACTATTAAACTCACACTAACACCTTCCTTAATATTTTTATTATACTATAACTTTATGTAATTTCCTACGTTCTCTTCTTTTGTGTAATGCTGTTTTATCTTAATTTGTTTATATTTATTTTACTCTACCAATCCTGAATTATTAATTGCATTAATTAAGTCTACTAATAACTTATCTAAGGATTCTTTATCATATATATCTGATGTATCTAAACCTTCTCTTAATTTTTCTAGTACATCTATATACTCTTCTTGTATTTGTTCTTGTTTATCTTCAGATATTTCTTCCATCCAATACTCTAAATCTGATATTAAATCTTCAAAAGCACAATCAATTTCCGAAAGTGGATCATTAGAATACATATAGTTATTAATAGCTACCCCTATAACTTCATCAAAATTAGTATCACACGCAATATCATATTTAGTCTCTAATTTTTCAACTGCATCAAAATGTTTTTTAATTTCATAAATAGGTTTCAATATGTTGTCTATTTGTCCTCTGATATTATTAGTAGTTGTAATAATATTCTTTACGCCACTTTTGATTTCTGATTTTTTCATTTTTATTCCTCCTGAATATTTTTTATTCCCCTTAAGTAGCTATTAACTAAATTTTACCACTTACCCATATTCATGTCAACACTTATATTTAATATCTGTTAATAAAATTTTAGCTACTTACACTATATATTATGCAAGTAGCTAAATAAGTATTCTATATTTAATTTATTTTTTCTTTTAAAAATGTGATTTTATAAACTTTAATTATTCTCTATATGCTTCTCCTGACTTAACCATTTTCTCGGTTTCCTCATAAATATATTCTGCCAATTCATTTATACTCATATTTTGCAATTTTCCTCTAGTTAAGTTAAAATATTTTCTTACTATAGCCTCTGACTTTCTTCTTGGAATGGTGTTGGTAAGTTGGCTAATAAAGTAATCTCTTTTCCACTCATCATACATAGCAAACGGACTTAATGTATGTTCAGGTTGATTTGCTTTAGTATTCTTTTTTATATTAACAGTTGCAAACTCTAACAATTCTAATACTGCGTCTAAGTTATATGGTCTTGTTATAACCTTTAAGTAATCAGAATCCCACTCCCTACTTCTAGTTTCATAAAAGAAAATACAATCAACTGTTAAATCCTTATAAATGAATAAATGTATACAGCATAAATTCTTATCAAAATTATCATCTTCCAAATACTCATTCATAAGATCAATAAACATTGGATAAAATTTTGTCACTGAATATGATTTTATAATCCCTTTTTCATAATCTTCCTTGTCTAAATCCATTTCATAGTCTTGTAATAATTTAAAATTCATAGCATATACTCCTTTAAATAATTTATTAATACAGTGTATGCCATGAATTTAACTTTAGTACCACATTTATATTTAATTTACGTTAAAATAAACTACAACCACTATTCTTAAAATGTTCTATTCTTTCTTTAAGTTCTTTAGTGGTAGTTTTATAATCTTTGGCTATACATTTTACACATTTAAATTTTTCTATCTGTCTACCATATAGCTTCATGCTTAATCCTACATCATCTTTTTTAAGTTTTTTACTACAGCAACTACAAGTTTTATTAAAGTATTTTTTAGCCACATTTATATCTAAATCTTGTTGTTCTGCAAACTCATTTATAACTTCTTCGGTAGGTATATTTCTAACCATACCACCATTCCAATTAAGGTGATATTCTTTTAAAGTACAGTTCATTACACTTGCTTTCTTATTCTCTACAAAATCCTTATCTAATATATTGTGCCATCTATTATACAATTTAGGATACCAATACTTATCTAAAACCCATGTCGACTTAGAATAGTAAGGGCAGGCAATCCCACCGTAATACTCCATTATTTCTAATGGTACAGACTATATCATCATCTCTTAATGAGATGTATAGCACTTCGAAATGTGTCAATCTCATCTCTACTCCATTGTTGGATAGTCGTTGCAGTTTTCTTTTTGGTTTTTATATTATAATATTATTTTTCCTCAATATCACTTTTATAGAATGTTGATTAAATCCATACTTTTTGTTTATATCTTTCTTTTTCATTCCACTTTTTAAATCACTTAATAGTTCATCTAAACACACATTATTATAATCCACCATAGCCCTTTTATTAATACCTAGTTCTTTTACTATCCTAGAAACACTTCTTTGATTTATATTTAATTTATTTGCAATTTCTGTATGAGTTAACCCTTGCATATATAATTCTTTTACCTTTTCTCTATTTATTTTTTTAAAACCTCTATCTACTTTCCCTTGTATGGATTTTGTATTTTTTATGCCAATTCTTTTTAATGATCTACTGATAGTTTCTCTACAACAATTATATTCATTGCAAATATCTTCAACCCTATGTCCTTTTTCTAGTTTATGTACTATTTCTTCAACATCATCTATCTTATTTAACAACCTACCATCTCCACCCTTGGTAGAGTTGTATCCATTTTTAAATGAATCAAACAGTTCAATATAAAATATTTCTTTTTCATTTAACTTATTTATTGGTATTTTTTCTTCTATAATATCATAATAAAATTTATCTTTACCATATTTAGCTATAGCTTTATATATTTTATAATTAAACTTTTCAGCACAAGGTTTCATATGTTGTTTAAATCTTTCTTCAACTAATTGTGTAGTTTGTCCTATGTAAACTTTATTATTAACTATGTTTCTTATAATATAAATACTTCCATAAATTATCTCTAATTCCTCCTTAGTAAAAACCAAAAAGACTTACCACAGGATTACCATACCTTCTATCTCTAGTGGCTTCAGGCTTCCCTGTTAGCACAACTTCTAACTATCATTTCCTATAGTTCCTAAACGTAAGTTGTACACCTTGCTGACAAACAAGTTCACTATATTTTCAATACATATCACTATGTAAGGGGGCGTGTTTACTTCCACCCAACTCTACTATATCCCTTCTTATACTTAGGATTAATGTCTATGTTTCTCATAAATATATAAAGCCATATATCTACTTCTGTCCACTTTCTAATAGGTAATATTGCATCCCATTCTCTATTTCCCCATGCTGTATTTTTCCAATTATCTGTATAACCACTTCTCGTACTACTTTCATCATTTCTCATTCCCATAAAGAATAAATACTTACTATCTTTGGGTAGATAATTAATCATAGCACCTTCTTTAAAAATACTACAGCAAGATCTCGCAAACCTAGTAGGTATGAAATTAAGTCTATCTCTCCATTGGTAAAATCCTTCTTTGGGATTTATTATAGTTAAATTATCTTCTTTCTTTATATGTAAGTATGTATCGGCTACATCTAAAGTAGTATTATTAAATATTATTTCAGGATTATATTTAATTTGTTTCACTAAATAAGTAACAACTGAGCTATCTTTTCCTCCACTAGATGGTACAGCTACACACCTATTTGAATATTCTTGTATTGAATTAGATATTAAGTCTAAACTATTTTTTTCTAATTCTAATAGCCTTTCTTTATTCCTTCTAACTGTTTCTTGCCAACTTTCAATCTCAAATTGTTCTTCTTTATAAAATTTAAACGATAAATTTAATTCATCATCTATATATATTCTAAATATCTTATGTATATTTCCTTGTTTATCATATGCTTTTATTATTGATTTATCATACCAGTAATAACCTTCTTTTAATTTATGTTTTAATCCATTATCTTGTAAAAATTTTATATACTCATTAAATACTAAATTCAATTCCTTCACCTTAATAAAATTCATTTACGAATCTATTAAGGTAAATATCCTTAATTAAACTAATTAAGTTTTATTTTCGTCCACTTCAAACTAGGCGATTACCCTATTGAAAGCAATTAGGTATATATTTTACTCCTTCTCCATGTCCATAACGGTGTACCTTCAAGCAAGTTATCAACTCTATTGGTATCGTACCTCAACACCTTGGAAACCCTGTCTACAGGGATTGAAAGAATTGAATTTTATTTATATGTTTCATTAATACCTCCTTAAAATATACAACTACAATCATTTAAGTGTTCGTTATCTATTAAATCTCTAAATTCTTCAGATAGCATTAATTTGTCTATATCTTCATAGTCATCTTCTATATTCTGTAATACCTCTAACGAATTTCCTTTTATTAATTTTCTCAATGTTATTCCTCCTAATTATATTTAATTTCTGTTAAAACTAGACTTTTGTGTACTTTTTCTTACCATAAGATAAGCAACCAGTCTTTAAACTAGGCTATACACATTAGCTTCTACTACTTTCAACTAAGTTGTCCGTAGATACTTTAATGGTTTTAATTCTAAATCTAACTTTGTAATCTCACCATTATTTATATATTTACTAAGAATGTTATAAGCTCCAACTACATCTCTATGTAATTCAAAACCACATTCTTTACAAGTATAATTTCTACTCGTTGGTTTATACTTGTTCCCACAATTAGGGCATGTTTGACTTGTATATTCTTCTCCTATTTCTGAAATTTTAATTCCATGCCTTGATAATTTATAGGTAAGCATATCTACCAATTTCCCATGATTCCATTGTGATAATCTTTGTTTTTGTCCTTTTCTATTCTTATGCCTGTCTAAATTCATATTGAATTTACTTAAATCACCTATGACTACTGTTCCTATATCATTATCTAAACAATAATCTCTATATTGCTTAGTTGCACTATGTAATGAATTATTTATTTTAGCATTTGATTTACTCTTTAGTTTAACTATAGCTTTTCTATACTTCTTATAATTTCTACTACCTTTGGTACATTTACTTAATTTCTTTTGCAACTTTCCTAATTCTTTATTTCTAAATCTACTATAACTTCTTATCTTTCTACCTGTTATTATTGCTGTATTGCCTAAAGTGTCCACTGAAGTTATAGAATGTATTTCTCCTAAATCTATTGCAGAAATATTATCCGATTTAATTTGTTTAATTTCTTCTGATTCTATATAATAATTTAGTGCTAATTTTAGTCCATTATCATATAAAACTTCTGCATAACAGATATTTGGAGGAATGTATTTTGAATATATTTTTACTTTTTCTTGAACAACTTTTTTACCATTTTCATCATGTGTTATTGACTTAGACAGCAATATGTAATTATCTTTAACATATACCATCTGCTTATCCCAAAGGGTGTTGTAATTTTTCTTTATCTTCCAAGGATAATTTTCATCAGTTCTACCTACTTTTCTAGCTTTTTGTATACTTTTTATTGCTCCTAAAAACTTCTTTTCAATTAACTGTATTGCTTTGGCTGGTAATACTTCTGAAAATCCTTTTAAAGCTGTCTGTAGATATGATCTATCTACGCTTTCTTTTGTATTTTTAATTAACTCGTTATTCAAACGTAAGCATTCATTCCAAACTCTAGCTGATTCCTTATTACATTTAAATAAATACTCTTTATCTTCTTTTGATATATTGTATTTCAGTGGTATTGTGTAAGATTTATAGATTTTGATATCATCACCTCCTCTCTAAATTAATTATTTAATTTATTTTCTAATTAAAATCATCTTTTTAAGTTATTCTAAAAATTCTAATATCTCATCATTTTCGGTATTCATTATGTAAAAGGGTTTATCTACTCCACAAGTAAAATAACTAGCACTTCTTAATCCTGTTAATATCTTATCTGTTATATTTACATCCTTGTCTTTTAATGCAAATAAAGATCCATATGCATGATATTCACCACATCCAACCGAAGCATATTCTATTTTACTTTCTCCAACTTGAAAGTCGGGTTCTATTTCAAACAACTTATCCTTATATGCAACTAAAAAATTACCTCCTTTATCATCTTTTCCATAGTTATTATCCTTAAATATTTTCTTTACACTTGGGATAAATTCAGTAACCATCCATTTATGGTCAACGACTATATCTTCATATTCAATCTCTTTTTCAGTTGGAAATATATCAGAATACATTAATATCTGTCCCATTCTATAACTTGAAGTAAACCCTAATAAAAAATTGCTATTCTTTGTAGGTTTAAATATTTTCTTATCTTCTCTATATATTTTTATAAATCCATCTGAACCTAAACTGTCACATCCTAAATAGGTTTTCTTTTTCTTTTTATCTACATATCCTATAATACAAGTCACTCTTAATCCTCCTCTATATTTTTATATTCTTATCTATTCTCAAAATATGTCATCAACTTATTTAGTGTTAGTATTATATCATCTTTATCCGATGAGAATAACTTAATATCATATAACGCCCTATCTATCTCATCTATTGCCTGCATATCTTTTTCTATTAATTTTTGTTTATTGTATAATTGAAAACAATCGTATAAATCATCGCCTAGTAATTCCTTACACTTTCTATTGCATTGATCTAGCGATACAACTGTTTCAACCTTACCATTGGGTAATTCTACAACCATCTTTTCACCTCCTAAAACATACATTCTTGAATTAGCCCAAATTGCGTATTTATATTATTACAAATTCTCTCTATCATTTTAGCTGTTTCTATACTATGTAATTTATCTTTTGGTACTTCTTCATACGTTTTGTATAAACCTAACTCTGTTAATAAAATTTCTTTAACTCTATCTGCGTTTTCTCTTGAAGAATTAACACCTAAACAATTTTTAATGTGCTTATTTATATCTAACTTCTTCTTGTGGGTAGGACGATAATATCTCTCTAAATCTCCTAACTTGTTATCTAGTGAATCTAATAATTCCTTTGATTGCACTGATAACTCATTGTTTGTTTGAGCTACAACCTCAATATGTTCTTGCATTCTAAAGTAATTTCTTCTAAATTCTTTTCTTATTGCTCTAGCCTTATCGGTCTTCATTAATCCTACTAATGCTATATATCCTTGTTCTGACAATAAATAACAATATTTTTGATTATTACTTTTAATAAATCCTAAGTCGGTAGCAACGACTTTAAAGTCGGTAGACATTAAATCTAACAAATCTATTCCTTCTTCAAATTCTTCTATATTATTCTTTATTAATTCATTTATGTATTTAACCTCTTTACCATGTATCTCTGCTATTGTACTAGCTAATACACATTTTTGATTTTCTCCAAAACCACCTTTAATTATTGGTACTTGTTTGCCTAAAAATTCTTGTTTTCCAGTTACGATAATATCACTCACATTTATTCCCTCCTTAATTAAAATTCTTACCTTTCTTTACGTATTTTCCTTGACCTTCTAACTTCTTTAATCTATAAAATCCACTTTGTTTATACTCCTTATAACACTCTTTACATAGTGCTTTCTTCTCTTTTGTTTCATTCATTAAATCATATATGTAATAAACTTGTACATCTGTATTTCCACACTCAGAACAGCCACCAACACTTAAATTAGAAACCTTGTCTTTCATTTCAGCACCAGTATAAATGCAATTACTAAAATTATCTATAAACCCTATTTCACATTTTAAATAATCCATTTCTTCATATATATTTATACAATGGTTATTTTTCTTGTCTAACGCTTTATCTACATCTCTAAGCCTTTGTATAAGTTTGTTATTATATGTGAACTGATAACTTTCCCCTGTTTCATCATACAAGCTCATATCACTTAAAATAGCGTTTTTAATGCTATCAAACTCAACTTCCTTGTCTCCACATTTGCCTACTAATTTATATTTCATAATTTTTCTCCTCCTCAATCAAATCTAATACCTCTTGTAATAAATCATAGTCCAATCTTAAATATTCCTCATTCGCTGATAACCTTGCTTCGTTTGGTTCAAATTGTTTATATTGGTGTCTCTGTGCTATTAGTGTATTTAAAGCAAATTTAATTTCTTGTAATTTTTCTAATTTAGTCATTTATATTTTTCTCCTTAAACATGTCATACAACTCATCGGAGTTATATAAAACAACATCTGCTGTATATTCAAAGCCTTTAAATACTTTTCTGTCATTTATTATTCTATTAATAATAGATCTAAATTTATCACCACGTTTTCTCATATTAACCACTCTTTTTATTAGCCCAACTTTTAAAAATATAATCATAGTATTTGATTTATCTATCTTTAAACTTTTTACTCCGTTAGGATCTATAACATATAAGTCTTTTCCCTGTATATCTTCCTTTAATACATAATATAAATTCCCATCGAAAATTGTTTTAGCTATACTATTTTTAAACTCTTTATCTGCCTGTTCTTGCGATACAAATATATGAGTTTCTTCACCTTTATATCGTGGTTGTCTAGTTGTTCTACTGATAACTTCACTTTTATTAAAGTTCTTACAAATCTTATTACATATATAAGACTTTCCACTTCCTGAAGCACCTACTATTAGATATAACATTATGCCACCTTCTTTACGTTAACTTTTTCTATTACTTCATTAATTTTTCTCTTTATATCTCTATCTATATGTAAGTCATAAATTCCTTCTTTATTATGGATTTTGGCTATCACACCATCTCTCATTCCAATAGCTAAATTTCCGTAATATCTCCATGTAACATTTCCTATAACTTTTTCTTTTGTGCTACAATACCAGTTTCTAGATAGTTTACATCTAGCTAGGAAATCTGATTCATTAGAATTATTTTTCACAGCTCTTTTATATAAATTTAAAGATTCTTGTTTTATTGGTAATAATGGATACCCCATCTTCCATAACTTTAACTTTATAGATAATTCATTTAACATAACGCCAACCCCTCACTCATTCTTTTATTTAATTTACGCTTAACTTTGTCAGTAGACTTTTGACGAATCCATACTCTAAGTTCTTGCTCGTCCATATCTAATATATTTTTCACTACTTTAAACCTCCCTTTAATACATCCCATATACCTAAATTCTTCTTATTCTTATCTATGTAAGCCTTACTAGCTAGATCTAAATACCCTTTCTTGTTTTTCATTATTTATCCCTCCTAATATCTTTCAACGGTATATAATAAATCGTCTAAAATCATATTAAGCAATTCTGACTTCTTCATATCTTTTAAATTACTCTTCAATGTTGTTTTAGTAGAAATCTCTACCTCTTTTCTAATTTCATCTTCAATATGAGGGCACAACTCTTTTATCTTATCCCAAATGACTTTTTTGATTAAATCTTCTAAATATGCTTTACTAGTATAATTACCTTGCATTTCTTTAACTCTTTTTCTTACGCTTTGTTCTACCATATCTTCTATGCTTTTATCTGATATACTTATATCCATAGTTAAGACCTCCTATTATTTTTATAAAACTTTCACTTTATTTAAATGTTATCTCGTAGTAATCATCGTAATCACTTGGACAATCTTTGTAAGTAGCTTTAAATCCTAAATCATCTAAGTCCGCTTCTAATTTACTGGTTAAATCACATCTATCTATATATGCATATCCTCCAATTAATACTCCATATCCGATATCTTTAATTAGCTTATACTCCTCTTTTTCAAGTAATATATCATCAATATTTATTATTTCTTTATCAAAAGCTGTATTAAAAGATTCTTTGTATCTAATTAAATCATCCATAGTTCCATAAGGTATAAAATTGTATTTTATACCAAAAGGTCTGTTTTTATTATCGAAGTACACTCCATAAATAAACAATTTATTATTTTCAGATACTATCCTGTATTCGTATCTCATAACTTACTTCTCCTCCATTTAAACTTTCCATTCTATGATTAAATTTCTGCATATAGCTTTCCATCACTATCTTGACTCACGTTCGCATATATTATCTCACCGTCGTTTAATTCATAATCAAATATACTAATAAGTACCTTATTGGTTGTTGTTGATGGAGCACACGCTATTGCATTTTTAATTTTTAAATTACTTCTTATTTGCCTACATATTTCAATATAGTCTTCTTTAAACATATCTAACAATTCTTTAATTTGTTCGTCTTTATATTTATTATAAATTTCATGTACTCTTATTTTCTGTTTAAGAAATTTATTTAATTGTTTATCTTCTACTAAGTATTCTTTTATTGCACTATGTTTCATTAATACCCTCCTTAAATTTCACTTTAAATCCTCGATTCTATTGGCTTTTATATTTAATTTTTGCTGTTATATATGTAATTCTTTATTTATGTCGTAATCCATCTCGTTCTCTTCTAATCTGCTACATTTACTGCTTGTCTTGCACATTGCCATAACCATAATTACTATGAATAAGGCAGTTAATCCTAATAATATTTTCACTTCTCACACCTCCTATCCTACAACACTGATTACTTTACTATGTGTTTGAATTAAGATGTCTTCGGTTGATTTTAATACTCTCATTTTGTAGCCTTTGTTTGTCTTCTTTAATCTATTGTTTAATTCCGTTTCTTTCTGCTCTACTTTGCTTTTGGTCTTTTTAAGATGTCCTAAGTCTCTAATAAGTATTACCATTGTTTCCAATTCGTCTTTTATCTTCCGTCTTTCTCTTCTTATCTCTTGTAGGGACTTTGTTAATTTCCATCCCTCATATAGATCAATACTATTTGTGTTTTCTATTTTATGTAATATATCTTGTTGCATCTTATCTAATAAGCTTAATCGGTTATTTAGACTGTCAAAATCATCTCTAGCACTGTTAATTACATTACTTAATTGTTCTGAATAACTTAATGCTTTACACATTTTTAATACCTCCATTTGCACCAATATTTACTTCTTGATATTAGTATAAATCTTCCAATAAATATTGTCAAGCATTATATTTAATTTTTGTTATTAATTTTTTATTTATTATAAAATTTAAAGAGTAGTCTGATCATAGACTACTCTTTTCTTCTTATGTATTTAATTTCTTTTGTATTGTTTTTAGTATTTCATTGGTGGATCTATTGCTAGTTCTTGATTTGTTTCAACATTCAGTTGTTTTGTTACCACAAATAATCCTCCTACTAATGCAACTGCTACTAATCCTACAGCAATAATTTTCTTAATGTTTTTCATATACATTCCTCCTAATATTTTAATTAGTATCTTAACCATAAGATACTATATAAATTCTTTGAAATTTCATAACCTTATCTCCTATGCATATAATAATTTATTTTCCATTTCTTTTGCCGTATTATAGATATCTATATTTTTCGTTCTTAATTCATTTAATATATTATTTTTTATATTTATGTAATCATCTTCAGTGTTATGCTGAAGACAAATATCAATGATGTCTAATACTTTTTCATAGTCATTCTTTTCTAATGCTATGCTTACATCTAACCCTAAAATCAAACTGTTATCAGCATTAATATCAATCATTTTTTCTTTTGTATATTGATAATATCTAATTCTTTCTGCTTTACTAAGCTGATCTTTAAATAACTCAACATATGCCCACATAGTCCACAATTGTTCGGTCTTGTGATTATTTTCATTTTCTATTATATTTTTAGCTTCTTGTATATAGAATTTAGCTTCATCTATTTTTTTTATATTTCTACATACTAACGATAAACTTCTTAAAACAAAACATCTATCTAATACATTATCCTGTTCTTGATTATATAAAACAAACAATTTTTTATAACACTCATCATATTTTTTTAACGCAAACATAAATCTTAAATCACTTTTCACATCATTACCAATTTTCATAAATTAACCCACCATCCTATTTAAATTAATAACATCCTCCATAACATATTGATACTCTACATTTAGTTTAATATTAATTCTATATTTATATATAATATTATTTATTTCATTGATTTTATATTTAATCTCTTTTATATAGTTCTCAATGTCTTTTATAGCTCCACCTGCAAGAAGCCATCTACATATAAACTTATCAAGTCCTTCAACATCACTTATTTTTTCTTTTACTAATTCTTCCTTTTCGTTAATTATTCCATTATGAATAAGTATTCCTTTATTTACTTTTTCCATTAATTCTTCATTTAGCTGACCTATGTAATCTCTAAGTCGTCTTTTATCTATTGTTCTTATTTGTTCAATTAATATAACTGATTTAAAATTTAATCCATACCCTTCTAGTTCTACATGTGTTGGTAACTTTGCCTTAGTTAATTCAGATGTTAATGGTACTATTGTTATTGTTGGACTAAATTTATTACCTATATTATTTTGTACTATTAACACTGGTCTAAGTCCTCCCTGTTCAGATCCTTGAGTACCACTTAGGGTTGCATTATATATTTGTCCTCTTTTGTATAATTGTCCTCCATTTTTAATTTCAAATCCCATGATAAATTTTCCACCTTTTTATTTAATTCTTATTACAATTACTATATTATACCATTACGTTTTAAATGTCAACACTTAATTTAATTTTTGTTGTTATTTTTTACTAAAAAAAGAAAAGCCAAGTTTTATAACTTAGCTCTAACCTTTATTTCAGTAATTAATTCAAAATCATCTCTTAAATTATACACTTTTCCGTAGGTAGTTTTTAATGTGAATATCTTTAATACTTCTTCGCAATCTTCTACTCCAACATAACCTTTATTCTCAAATCTTTCTAGCAATAAATCTATCTTTCTGCTTCTTTGTAAATCACCTAATGATATTTTTGCTGTTCTCATCTCTTTTAATTTTTGCACACTTTCTTCTTTACTAATAGTAGAATTTATCTTAATAAAAATCTTATCAAATCTTGTGTATACAGCAGATTTCACGCAGGGTTGATTTGCTTTATCTATATTTGTGTTTTTTAATACATACTCGCTAGGAGCATAAGAAATTGAATAAGTAGTATCTCCTTTGCCTACTTTATAAAATTCTGTTTCTCCACTAAAAATATCTATCCATTTTAAAAATTGATTATCTATTGGTATATTCTTAAGACCTTTTTCACTATAAATTTTTAAACATAAATTATCCCTATCTATATCAGAGTTTTTTAACTCTATTGCTTCGTCCATAGTTAGCCCGTATCTTATTAATAATAAAACAATTAATTCTTGTGCTAGTACTCCTGTTATACTTCTTGTAGTATAAGCTAATTCTATATATTTATAAATAAAATCTAAATCGTAATAACTTTCTCTTAATGCCTTTTCATTTAAATCTAGTATTTCAGTAACTTTAATCGTGTCACATGGATTTCCAACCTGATTAAATCCTCTATCACATGCCCAATTTATATATGAATTTATAGCACTAAATAAACTCTTTTTAGTCCTCTTACTTGTCGTTGGAGCTGATTTAATTAAATGTACAATCTCCATCCTATCAAAGTCATATAAATCTTTTCCCTTTGAAACTTCTAAAGAATGGGTATAATTATCAAATAATCTTAAATATAATTGTTTTGTATTTTTACTATAATTTTCACTACTATTTATAAATATTAATTTCTTTTCAATATATTCATCATATTCTTCGTTTTTATATTTACCAAAAACTTTTTCAGTCATTTATATTTCCTCCACTAAATTTTTAAAATAGTCATATATTTTCTTAACATTAGCAGATTTATTTGAAAGTTTTAATTGCTTAAATTCTTTTTCTGCATCTAATTTAACCAAAGTATTTCCTATTCTTATAATAGTATTTAAATTATAATCATCTTTTAAAGTATAAGCCATAGCAAAATATCCAATAGCCATATTTAAGCTAAATAAATTGCTATTCTTTTTCATATCATAAACATCTATAAATTTATTAGTTTTTTCAACCATATACTTTAATAATAGATTTAAGAATTCACTTATATTCTCTACTTCGTCAGCAACTTCCCATTGATCATCTAAATTCATGCCTGATTCTTCTATGCCTTGTGCAAGGTAATCTCTACATATTATAGAATTTTTACTAACTTCAAATTCATTTACATTGTTTGAGTAATTGTTAGAAAAATACTCTACTTTATTTATAATACTATCTGCAACATCTTTAGCAGGTGTACTTTTTAAAGCATATAGTCCCTCTTTTGATGTATCGTTTCTCTTAAAAGAATCTCCTACATATTGCTTAGCTTCTTCTTCTGTCATTAAGAATATATAGCATCCTAACCCTACGTTTAATTCTTTTAACGCTTCATTAATTTCAAATTTATTCTTTTCGTAATTATCTTCATATGCATCGCATATAGCTGTATATCTGTGATATCCGTCTATAATCAGAAATGGTGCATAGTTTTCGCTATTAGAATCAAAATTTGGTGTTATATATAATTTTCCTTGTGAGTTAACAACCTTATCGCCTACATACTCAAATTGTGGTTTCTTCTTTTTATATTTGATTGTAGCAAAAGCTATTGAAGTTGGAAAAATATCTTTATTTAACATTCTTTCTTTTATTTCAGAAATACCTTCATAATTTACAGTGGCTTTGGTTCTCTTTTCTCCATTTGATAAAGTAACTACCGTAGATGCTCTTTGGATATTTTTATCATATCCTACTAATCTATTTTTTCTCCAAGTTGAATAAATTTTTCCAGTTCCATAAGTTTGATACATTCCTTCACTTAAGTAAGTCACTGGTATTTCTATTTCTTCAATTCTTTCTTCTTTTTCTACTTTATAGCTTTCAAACGCCTTTAATTCCGCTTCTGAATAATAATGCTCAGGCTTTATATCATCAATCTCCGTATATTCATATAAAGCTGTATCCAAACATATTAATTCCATTTTGTTTAAATTCTCAATATCAATTTGATCTTTAAAAATTTCATCTACTAAATTAGTAGCAAATCCCTTTTCAGCAAAAGATTCAATTAATTTCTTTTGTAATTTCATGTTATTAATTTCTTTTTGTATAATTTTATATAATTCATTCGGTAATTCATTTAATAAGTATAGTTTATTTCCCATATAAACACACCCTTCTTTAATATATCTTTATATATATTATAAACTCTTCTATATAATTATATGCAAGAAATTAAATAAAGTCAATAAAAAAAGACTAATAAACGTTAATTTATCAGTCTCAAAATCGTTTTTCTTAATCAATTATACCATTTCTATCCAACAAGGACAAGTATTATCTTTACAAATCAATTTAATCTTTGTTTCATTTCTATTTATGTAATGCATTTTCTCTATATTTTCCTCTTTTATATACTTGAAAAAATCCCCACTGGCAATTATATTGCCTTCATCATCTCCTTGTTTTAATAAAATCCCATTGTCTGCATCTTCTAAAAACACTAATAAGTCAATCGTTTCCATATTTCCCCTCCATTATTAATTCTCGATTTAGCTTATACTTAAATACTAGCACAAATTAAATCTAATGTCAAATTATTCTATCGTTGTAGTTAGAACACCT
>NZ_JADPAA010000011.1:0-112825 GCF_015669365.1 Clostridium sp. 1001283B150210_160208_E6
GAGGTGTAAGTGCAGTAATGTATGTAGCTGACTGATACTAATAGGTCGAGGGCTTGACCAAGTTAAAGATATTTCAAATGATTATGTGCAATTTTCAGAGAACAAAATTAAAGATTTTGAATCTGAGGCATCTGGTGATGATGGCATAGAGGAAACACTCCTTCCCATACCGAACAGGAAAGTTAAGCTCTATAGCGCCGATGGTACTGCATGGGAGACTGTGTGGGAGAGTAGGACGTTGCCAGGTAATATTTTGGGGGTATAGCTCAGTTGGGAGAGCACCTGCCTTGCACGCAGGGGGTCAAGAGTTCGAATCTCTTTATCTCCACCATAAAGGACTACGAATGTAGTCCTTTTTTATTTTGTACAGAAAAGTAAGAGAATAAAGTGCAAGGCAGCTGCCTAGCATGGCAAAAGCCATGTTATGGCTTTTGCGGCTAGTTTAGCATAAATTAATTTATGCGTAAAAAACTAGCCAGACGGGGGTCAAGAGTTCGAATCTCTTTATCTCCACCATAAAGGACTACGAATGTAGTCCTTTTTTATTTTGTACAGAAAAGTAAGAGAATAAAGTGCAAGGCAGCTGCCTGGCATGGCAAAAGCCATGTTATGGCTTTTGCGGCTAGTTTAGCATAAATTAATTTATGCGTAAAAAAACTAGCCAGACGGGGGGGCAAGAGTTCGAATCTCTTTATCTCCACCATAAGGACTACGAATGTAGTCCTTTTTTATTTTGTGCGAAAAATAATTATTATTAGTTAATAAAATTATATTTACCTATATATAGGCAAATTAAATCTTATATGATAAAATAGATAATAATTATTAAATAATAAAGGAGATTGAAATATGAGTATGATTTTTATAGAATATCCAAAGTGTACAACATGTATAAAGGCAAAAAAATTCTTAAAAGAAAACAATGTAGAATTCATTGATAGACATATAGTAGAAGAGAATCCTAGCAAAGAAGAGTTATTAAAGTGGATGGATATGAGTGGTTTAGAAACTAAAAAGTTTTTTAATACTTCAGGAAAACTATATAAAGAAATGAACTTAAAAGATAGGGTTAAGAACATTACAAAGGAAGAAGCTGCAGAGTTATTATCAACAAATGGTATGTTAGTAAAGAGACCTATTCTTATAAAGGATGATAAGGTGCTTGTTGGTTTTAAGGAAGATTTATATAGGGAAATGCTATAGGTGAAAGTATGTTAATGATTTTATCTCCAGCCAAAACTATAAATACAAAGATTAATAATATAGAAACTCCTGATAAGAAATGGGCTTTTGAAGGGGATACTAAAGAGTTAGTTTCTATACTAAAGGAATTTTCATTAGATGAATTATGTTCATTAATGAAAATATCAGATAAATTAGGAATATTGAATTATGATAGATATAGAAATTTTTATAATGAAGATACTAAAGAATATACAGCTATTCTTGCCTTTAAGGGGGAAGCCTATAGAGGTATAGGTGCAGAAGATTTCTCAGAAGAAGATTTTCTTCATTCTAATAGTGTACTAAGAATATTATCAGGATTATATGGGGTTATTGAACCATTAGATAGAATTAAAGAATATAGATTAGAAATGGGTACAAAGCTTAAAAATAATAGGGGCAATGATCTTTATGAATTCTGGGGAGATAAGGTTACAGGTAAGATTATGGAAGCAATAGATGCATCACCAGGTGAAAAGGTACTAGTAAACTTAGCTTCAAAAGAATATAGTAGTGTCTTGAATATGCCTATGATAAATGAAAAATATAGAATAGTAGATGTGAATTTTTTAGAATATAAAGATGGAAAACATAAGATGGTTAGCATGTATGCAAAAAAAGCAAGAGGAATGATGGCCAGATATGTTATTCAAAATAAAATTAATACAGTAGAAGAAGTTAAAGATTTTGATTTAGATGGATATACTTATAATGAGGTTTTATCTAAAGAAAATGAATTAGTATTTACTAGATAGAGAGGTGAAGATATGAGCAGACCTTGTATAATTATTTGTAACTTTAATGATAAAGAAGCAAAACTTTTAAAAACTTATGGAAGTATGATGGGACTTAAGGATCAGATAAGAGTTAACTGGACTAATGGAAATACTTTGGTAAAAGATATTTTAGAAGATAATATTTCTTCAGAATGTGAAGAAGAGATAAGAGATAGAGCAATTATCTTTAATGATTTACCTAATATGAAGGTGAGTATGTTTATAGATAATATGAAAAAGATGAGAATTGCTCCAGCTATGAAGGCTATTGTAACAGAAACATCTATAAATTGGACTTTATCTCATTTATTAAAGAACCTTATAGAAGAAAGAAAAGCTGAAAGGCAAGGAAGAGAAGCAAAACACGTAGAGGAATAACAAAGATATAGGGCTAGTTTGAAATTATAATAATTTTCAACTAGCCCTTTTTCTTCGCATTATGAATTTATTATGGCATCTATAGTTATTTGCATTTTTTCCTCTAAGTTTTTATCTTCTAGTAATACAGTAGATATTAAATCTAAAAGATACATAGTAGAAAACTGAGAGTTTATAAACTTATGTCTACCTATGAAACGAGTATTATAAACTTTTAATATTATATCCGAATAGACTGTTATTGAACTTTCATCAAAGCTTGTTATACAAGCAGTTTTAGCACCATTTCTTTTAGAAACCTTTAAAGCATTTACAACCTCTTTTGTTTCACCTGATATAGATAATCCTATAACAAGGTCTTTAGAGGATGCTATTGAACTATTAATAATCATCATATGAGAGTCTGAGATACAATGTATATTAAATCCCATTCTTATTAATCTTTGCATCATTTCAGTAGCTGTTAAACCAGAACTACCAACTCCATAAAGATATATTTTATTAGCCTTTTTTATTTCTTCAACTATATTAAATATAGCGGATTTATCTATAATTGAATTTGTTCTTTCAATTACTTCATTGTAATGACTATAGACACTTGAAAAAATATCATCGCTATCAATAGGATCGCTATCATTACTACTTAAGTTGATCTTCATTTTCATTTCAACAAAGCTATCGCAGCCAATTTTTTTTGAAAATCTAGTAATAGTAGCACCAGAAGTGCCTATTATTTTAGCTAATTCTGTTATATTTATATTTTTAATCATATCAGGCTGATTTAAAATATAATCAGCGATAGCTTTTTCTTTATCTGAAAAGTTATTATATTTTTGTTGTATCTCGCATATAATGTTCAATTAAAACCCTCCATAATACAGTGATATATTTAATGATACCATAATTCTTTTTTTTATAAAATAAGAGATAGGGACTTAATAGCCTCTATCTCTTTGGTAAGAGTATTCTATATTGCTTTTTGAACTTCTTCACTAAATTTCTTTGTTATAAGTTGTGGTCTAGTAATAGCTCCACCAACAACTACTGAATAGGCACCCATTTCTAAAGCTTTTCTAGCTTTTTCAGGAGTATCAAAATTACCTTCAGCTATAACTGGAACCTTACAGTTCTCAATTAGTGTAGAAAGAACTTGGAAGTTATTCATACCCTTAGATTGTTCAGTATATCCAATTAATGTTGTTCCTACAAAATGGAAGCCTAATTTTTCGGCTCTTAAACCTTCTTCAACAGTTGAAATGTCAGCCATAAATTTTTGGCTTGGATACTTAGCTATAACTTCTTTAAGGAAGTTTTCATCTTGGTTTATAGTTGCATCTAAAGCTACTACATCTATACCTTCTTTAACTAACGCATCAACTTCCTTCATTGTAGGAGTAATATATGGAATCATATTATCATAATCCTGTTTTATTATTCCGATGATAGGTAGATCAACTTCTGCTTTTATTGCTTGAATATCAGCTATAGTGTTAGCACGTATACCAATTGCTCCACCTTCTTTAGCTGCTAAAGCCATTCTACCCATTATGAAGGAGCTATGTAGTGGTTCATTTGGTAGTGCTTGACATGATACGATTAATCCTTTATTCATTACTTTCACTCCTTATAAATTATTCTTTATCGATTATTTCATTAATTTTTTGTTTTAGAGGATCTGCTTTTGCTCCAAATATAGCTTGGATTCCGCCTTTAACTTCAAGGACAGCAGTAGCCCCTAGAGCTTTTATCTTATCTTTATCTACTTTACTTACATCTTTAACGGCTACTCTTAATCTTGTAATACAAGCATCAACATCATCTAAGTTTTCTTTTCCACCTAGTGCAGCTAAGATTTCAGCAGCAGTTTCGCTCATAGAATCTTTAGTAATAACTTTAACTTCCTCACCGTCGGATTCTCTACCTGGAGTAGGAACATTGAATTTAGTTATTAAGAATCTAAATGTTACATAGTATAATACGGCCCATGCAATACCTATTAATATTACATAAATCCAGTTTGTTTTTTCGTTACCTTGTAATACACCAAATAGTGAGAAGTCAATTAATCCACCAGAGAATGTATTACCAATTGATACATTTAATATATCTGCTAAGAAGAATGATAATCCATCGAAGAAAGCATGTACTACATATAGCCAAGGAGCTACGAATAAGAACATGAATTCAATTGGTTCTGTAATACCAGTTACAAATGATGTGATTGCAGCACCTAAGAATAAACCAGCAACAGCCTTTCTCTTATTCTTTGGAACACAATGATACATTGCTAAACAAGCAGCTGGTAGACCAAACATCATTGTTGCAAAACGTCCAGCAAAGAATCTAGTACCTTCAGTAAATAAACCTACGTGATTTGGATCAGCTAACTCAGCAAAGAATATGTTTTGTGCACCAGTTACAGTTTGTCCAGCAACTTGAGCAACTCCACCTAATTCTGTATACCAGAATAATGGGTAAATCATGTGATGTAATCCAACAGCACCAGTTAATCTTAATAAGAATCCATAAAGGAAAGTTCCTATAGGACCTAAGTTGGCAATACCATTTCCAGCGCTAACTAACCAACCTTGGAAAGTAGGCCAGATTAGGAAGAAGATTGCACCAACACCAATGGCTGCAAATGAAGACACTATTGGAACAAATCTTGATCCACCAAAGAATCCTAATACTGCAGGTAATTGAATGTTGTGATATCTATTATGTAGATATGCAACTAATGAACCTATAACTATGGAACCAACAACCCCTGTATCGATTGATTCAACAGCAGGGTTGAAAGCACCAATCATTCCTTTAATAGATGCATTCATTACAAGGAATGCAACAGCACCAGCTAGTGCGGCAGTACCTTTATCTTTCTTGGCAAGTCCAACTGAAAGACCGATACACATTATAAGTGCTAAGTTACCGAATACTACGTCTCCAGCAGATGACATTATTTTAAATATACCTTGTAACCAAGGAATATCTAAGAACGGATAAGCTTGTACAGTGTTAGGATTTGATAGCGCACCACCAATTCCAAGTAATAAACCAGCTGCAGGTAATATTGCAATTGGTAACATAAATGATTTTCCGATTTTTTGAAGTTGTTTAAACATAACATCCTCCTTCATTCTATAAAATTATTTTCATAATTGCAATATCAGTAAAAATATTTTTCACTGAATATGTTTACAATATACCATGAAATTATTTTCATTGCAATAGAAAAAGTGAAAATAATTTTATAAAAATTTTATTGAAAAATATTTCTTATTATTAGCTATATTTTTGATAAATATACAAATATATTTAATATTAAAAACTTGGTCTCTTTATAAGAAACCAAGTTTTTAATTATATCATATATTTTTTTCTTTTAAATTTATTAGCTAATATACATGCTATACTCATTACTACAATAGATGATAATACAATAGCTATTTCTAGAGTTGATATACTTTTATTGGAATTAAGATTGGTTCTATTCATATTACCCATAGCTGGCTTTGTTTTGTCATTTGGAACTGGTATTTGTTGCTGATTGTCTTCTGGCTTGGGTAATTTACTGTTACCACTTTCAGTTTGCTGCATCATCATATCATTACCACTAGGTGGAGCAGTCATACCGTTCTGACTATTATTGTTAGGAGAATGTATATCACCATTAATTCCTTCTTGATTTATATCCATATCAGGAGGATTCATATTGCCATTTGTAGAATTATTTATTTGTGGTGGTACATTAGAAGGAATATTAGAATCAGTATTTTGATTTATATCATTTATCTTATTTTCATCTCCTTTTCCACCACCCATAGATCCAAGAAGACTCATATTTACTAGGTTGGATCCAAGATATTCATCAAGGTTAACTTGATTTTGTGCTTCTTTAGTAGATGGTATAACTCCTGTAAGTTGAAGAGATATACTTTTTGATCTATAATTTCCAAGTTTATATAGTTCGTCTAAAGAATTTTTAAATTGACTATAGCTATAGAAGGCTGTAGAATCATTTTTTACATATTCATCTATAAGAGAAGCTGTAGAATATAATTTATTTTTAAATATGCCACTATCAAAATAAGTTGAAACAATATCATTAAGATATTTATGATATAAATCTTTATACTCATTAACTTCTAATAATTTTTCTAATAATGGGCTATCTGACAAGTTGGTGCTTGTAGGTTCATCAATAGGAAAATGTATGGTAGATAAATCGCTACTTGTTCTTTTTGAATTATTCATTTCACCTCTGTTTCCACCACCCATTTCAGCAGAAAATCCACCAAAGGATAGGTTTAAATCCCAAGGGAGAATGGTGCAAATCCCATCTTTCTCATATATATAGTAATTATGAAATAGATTAGATTGATAGCTATCTAAATTAACAAGTGTTGTACTTACTGCAAAATACCTTAATGTGGCATCTATATCAATATATTTTTCTAAGTTAGTTCCATTGTTTAAGTTTTTAATCATATCTATAATTTTTTGAAAATCATCATCTGTTATAGCCGTTATTGCATTATCTTTAAGTCCAGAATAATTACTTTGAGTTTCTCCAGTGTATTTCAAATTTGTTCCTGTACCTTCAGCTTTGTATAAATTTCCATGGTCATAGCCATAATTTCTTTCTAGATAAGACTCTTGTAATCCTTCAATAGCTAGATATAGACCATAATTATTATCATTAATAGCTATATTGGAGAAAGAGTTTTTTGGTGTAGTAACTCCCATAAACTCAAACAAGTCATAGGATAGGTATTCTTTTAAATATGTTGCATCTGCATAAATATTATTTAGGTTTAACATGTCTAGACCATAGTAGTTTTGTCCATTTACGTATTTATCAAATTTAACTTTAAAGCTATATCTTTCTGAATCAGAAGAGGCAACTTGAGATAAACTTGTATTTCCTTTTGTTCTAATACCAACATTATAAAAAGCTTCTCCATTAATTGTTATATCAGCTCTGTGATATTCCTCTTTTAGTGGATTAGATAACATGTCTTGCCAGTCCTCGTCAGATATATTAATTTTAATATCAGCAACTTTTGTGTTATCGAAAAGTAAGGTTGAATATTGGTCAGAACTTGCATTTGACATTTCCTTTGGATAAATCAATATAAAGGATGTAAATAGTAGAGCACATACCATGAAAACACAAGCAATTACCTTAAATTTATTACTTTTAATCAAAGGTTTTATAAAACAAGGGGACTAGCCCATGTAGTCTCCATTATAGCTTACTAATACAGCGTTATTAATACCATCAATAGAAGCTAACTTATTTATAAAATCTGTGCTCATATCTTTTAATCTTATTTCAAGCGTTAGCTCGATTTTAAAGTCAGAAGAAATAGTTTTGGATTTAATAACATGCTTTTTTACGTGTTGTTTTACATAATCAACAGCTTTTTTTTCACTTTCATTATCATAGCAATTTAAAACTAAGATATAAGGATTATCTGAAGTTTTTCTATTTACAAATATAATCATAAATAAACCTATGAAAAGAGAGCCTATAACAGCTAGGGGAATTAATCCGGCACCAAGTACTATACCAACGCTAATTGACCAAAAGATATAAACTATATCCATAGGTTCTTTAATGGCGCTACGGAATCTAACTATTGATAGAGCGCCTACCATACCAAGTGATAAAACTACATTAGATGTAACAGCAAGTATTATTAATGTAGTAACTAATGTAATTGCAATTAAGGATGTTCCAAAATTTGCAGAATACATAACTCCATTAAAAGTCTTTTTATATATTATAAAAATAAACATACCAATTGCTAAAGCTAAAGTAAGAGCAATAAATGTATCTAATATTGAAAAACTTGAAGCTTTTTCTAAGAAACTTGATTTAAAAATATCATTAAATGTTAGTGATTTATCCATTTTAATTCTCCTTTTTATCCATAAATTCTACTTGAAGCATATTTAGATATAGTTGTGACTTCTCTGCTGTTAGTTTGAATGACATTATTAATAATTTCAGGCAAAAATTCATCATATTTAACTTCTAATATAATTAAGTTTGTATTAGTTGGAGCAACAGGAAGTGAAGGATTAAAGATATTGTTTGAGTATATTCCTGTTCTAACATCCATATCAAAGGTTATCCTTACGTTACCTGGTTCATATACAAAAGCCTCTCTAACATAATCTACTATTATTTTAGGCTTTAATAATTGATATTTACATTTACTATAAAATTCAAAAAGTAAATTATCATTAGAATCTTTTATCCAATTAAGATTATTATTTATAATGTCTTTACATTGTTCTTTTGTTAAAATAGTACTTTCCTTTAAACAAAGTCCATTATTTTTACTTTTCTTTTCTAGTCTTATAAAGGATGTATCATTATTATAGAAACGTATTCTAAATTTTTCACGCTTATTGAATCCGTTGATATTTTCCATTAAAACTTTGTCATAAAGGTTATCAAAATATAAACTTCTTATTTTATATCTACCATTAGAAGTGCTAGATGTATCTATCGATGCAATATGTTTTAATCTATTTCTTATTTGCAAGTAGTCAGAATAATTAATGAAATGTTTAATTTCATGTCTATATTTTGGAGTATTCATTTAATTCACCTCCTTTTCTTATGAAGGAATTATATAGTTTAAAGCTTAAATAAAACTTAAAATATTTCTGAAAATTTTGTAGAATAATGTTGACAGGCTATAAATGAGATGATAATATAATATATATAAAACGTATACACGGATTGTTACTGGTAATGCAGGCAAAACCTATTTCATAATATTTTTTTGTTATGGGATGGTTTTGTCTTTTTATATTTTTGAAGAGTGGAGGTTAGATAATGAAGATTGAAAAAATACTTAATAATAATGTTGTAGTCTCAATTAATGACAAAGGACAAGAAGTAATTGTCATGGGACGAGGCCTTGCTTTTCAAAAGAAGATTGGAGCAGAAATAAATGAAGATAATATCGAAAAGATATTTACAATAACCAATAAGGATATTACTGATAAGTTCCAGCAATTACTACAAGAGATTCCAAGTGAGTATATGTTGTTATCTGAAAAAATAATTACTTATGCTAAGACAGAACTAGGTAAGAAGTTAAATGAAAGTATATTTATTTCATTAACTGACCATATAAATAGTACAATTGATAGATATAAAAATGGTATCCAATTAAAAAATGCTTTATTATGGGATATAAAAAGACTTTATAAGGATGAGTTTTGTATTGGTGTTGAAGCATTAAAGATGATAAAGGAAGATTTAAATATAGAGCTTCCTGAAGATGAGGCGGCATTTATAGCTCTTCACATAGTTAATGCAGAATTAAATGAAGAAATGCCGAACCTTATGAATATGACTAAGGTTATGCAAGAAATTTTAAACATAGTCAAATATCATTATAAAATAGATTTTGATGAAGAATCATTAAGTTATTACAGATTCATAACTCACTTAAAATTCTTTGCACAAAGATTATTTAATGGCAAGACCTATACTGATAAGGATGATGAAATCTATGATATGATCAAGATTAAATATCCTATTGCACATGAATGTGTAAAGAAAGTAGAAAAATTTATAAAAGAAAAGTATACATATGATTTAACAAAAGAAGAAAAATTATATCTAATGATTCACATACAACGTGTGACAGAAAATAAATAATTAACAGGATTGTTACTGGAACGGCAGGCAAAACCTAGATTATTCTTAGAGCATATACTTCACCCTTTTTGCTCTAGGATTAGTTTAGGTTTTTTCTTTTAGCCAAGTACAGACAATATATATTTTTAGGATTGTTACTGGTAAAGCAGGCAAAACCTTCATTATTAATAATTTAAATAAATGGAGGAAAGAAAATTATGAATTACGCAGAATTAGCAAAACAAATTCTAGAGAAAGTTGGAGGAAAAGAAAACGTTGCATTCTTAACTCACTGTGCAACAAGATTAAGATTTACCTTAAAAGATGAAACTAAAGCAGATATGGATGCTTTAAAGAAAACAAAAGGTGTTATGGGAGTTGTAAATAAGGGTGGACAATTCCAAGTTATCATAGGAAGTGACGTAGCAAGTGTTTATAAGCCACTTACTGAGCTAGGGAACTTCGCAGATGGAAATGATAATAAAAATGATGGGGAAAAGAAAGGTAAATTAGTACAAGTGTTTGATACAATAGCAGGTATATTTACACCAATTATACCAGCAATCACTGGTGCAGGTATGATTAAATGTGTATTAGCACTATTAGTATCATTTAATTTAATAGATACATCATCACAAACATATTACATTTTAAACTTTATGGGAGATGCAGCATTCTACTTCTTACCATTCTTACTTGCAAACTCAGCAGCTAAGAAGTTTAAGTGTAATGCATATTTAGCAATGACAATAGCAGGGGTATTATTACACCCTAACTTTGCAGCATTAAAAACAGCTGGTGATCCAGTTTCATTCTTAGGATTACCAGTAACTTTAGCAGGATATTCTTCATCAGTTATTCCAATAATTCTTGGAGTATGGTTTATGTCATTTGTAGAACCAATAGCTGATAAAGTATCACCAAAGGTAGTTAAATTCTTTACAAAGCCACTTATTACAATTTTAGTTACAGCACCAGTATTACTTATAGTTTTAGGACCTTTAGGAACTATTCTAGGTGATGGTATAGCAAGTGCAATAGCATTCTTAGATTCATATGCAAGTTGGTTAGTTCCATTTGTCGTTGGTACATTCTCACCATTATTAGTTATGACAGGAATGCATTATGGATTAATTCCAATAGGAATAAATAATGTTGCTACAGCAGGATTTGATACAGTAGTAGGACCTGGTATGTTAGCTTCTAACATAGCTCAAGGTGGAGCAGCATTATGTGTTGCATTAAAATCAAAGAACAAAGACTTAAAACAATTAGCAGGATCATCAGGACTTACAGCAGTTTGTGGTATTACAGAACCAGCAATGTATGGTGTTAACTTAGCATTAAAGAAACCTTTATATGCTGCTATGATTGGTGGAGGTGTTTCAGGGTTATACCTTGGAATTACAGGAGTAGGTAGATTTGTATCAGGTTCTCCAGGATTACTAGCATTACCAGGATATATTGGAGGAAATGGATCAGCTAATATAATAAATGCATGTATAGGTGCAGTAATAGCATTTGTAGTTTCATTTATAGCTGCTTGGATTATAGGATTTGATGATCCAGTAGAAGAAGGGAAAGAAGAGATATCAGCAACAGAAACTGTAGATAGATTAGTAGAAAAAGTTGAAATAGCATGTCCAGTTAATGGAGAAGTTATTGCTTTAGATAAAGTAGAAGATGAAACATTTGCATCAGGAATTATGGGTAAGGGTGTTGCAATTATACCTGTTGATGGAAAAGTAGTTTCACCAATAAACGGAACAGTTCAAACAATATTTAAAACTAAGCATGCAATTGGATTATTATCAGATGAAGGTGTAGAAGTATTAATTCATATAGGTATGGATACAGTTCAATTAAATGGAGAACATTTCACAGCTCACATTAAAGATGGAGATAGAGTAAAGGTTGGAGACCCATTAGTAGATGTAGATTTAGAAGCTGTAAGAGCAAAAGGATATGAGACAGTAACTCCAGTTATAATAACAAATTCAGATCAATATTTAGACATAGTAGGGAAATGTGATGAAAAGGCTAAAGTAGGAGAAACAGTAATCACAGTTCTATAAGCAGTAAGGAGATTAATTATGAAAAATATAATTCCAGAAAATTTCTTATGGGGTGGAGCTATAGCAGCTAACCAATGTGAAGGAGCTTATCTTGAAGACGGAAAGGGGATGTCACCGGTAGATATTCTACCGGGAGGTGCCTTAAGAAAAGAGGCTTTAGCAGATGCTAAAAAAGCTATGGAGAAGGAGTATGGATATTATCCATCCCATGTATCAATAGATTTTTATCACAGATATAAAGGGGATATAAAGCTATTTAAGGAGATGGGGTTTAAGTGTTTAAGAACTTCAATATCTTGGGCTAGAATATTTCCAAATGGAGATGATCAAGCTCCAAATGAAGAAGGATTAAAGTTCTATGATTCATTAATAGATGAGTTAATAGCTAATGACATTGAACCAGTTATTACCATTAATCACTTTGATACACCATTAGAATTAACAAAGAAATATGGTGGGTGGAAGAATAGAAAGCTAATTGATTTCTACTTAAATTACTGTAATGTTATATTTAACCGTTATAAAGGTAAAGTTAAGTATTGGATGACATTCAATGAAATAAACATGATTCTTCATATACCTTCATTTGGTGGAGGACTGATATTTGAAGAAGGAGAAAATATAAATCAAATTAAGTATCAAGGAGCACATCATCAATTAGTAGCAAGTGCTTTAGCAACTAAGCTAGGTCATGAAATAGATCCAGAAAATAAAATAGGATGTATGCTTGCAGCAGGACAAATATATCCATATACTTGTAATCCTGAAGATATTCTAGAAGCTCAAGCTAGAAATAGAGATAACTATTTCTTTATCGATGTACAAGCAAGAGGTAAATATCCATCTTATGCAAATAGAATGTTTGAAGAAATGGGATTCAATATAGAAATTACTGAAGAAGAAAAGAAGATATTAGCTGAGAATACAGTTGATTATGTAGCTTTTAGTTATTACTCAAGTAGATTAAGAAGCGCAGATCCAGTTGTTATGAGCCAAAAGCTTACTGGAAATGCCTTTAAGAGCTTACCAAACCCATACTTAAAGCAATCAGAATGGGGATGGACAATAGATCCAGTTGGATTAAGAATTACAATGAATGAATTATATGATAGATATCAAAAACCATTATTTATTGTTGAAAATGGACTAGGCGCTGTGGATAAAGTTGAAGAAGATGGTTCAATAAATGATGACTATCGTATTGAATATTTAAGAAAGCATATTGAGCAAATGAAAGAAGGAATCAAGGATGGAGTTGAGCTTATAGGGTATACTCCTTGGGGATGTATAGATTTAGTAAGTGCATCTACTGGTGAAATGAGCAAAAGATATGGTTTCATATATGTTGATAAAGATGATAATGGAAATGGTACATTAGAAAGAACAAAGAAAAAGAGTTTTGATTGGTACAAAAAGGTTATATCAACTAACGGAGAGAATCTTGAGTAATAAATAATAGAAATAGGTTTACATTTGTAAGCCTATTTTTTTTACATTAAGTACAAGGGGATAAATATCTACCCCACATTTTTTAGTTTCATTTAAGTTTTCTATGGTAATATTATTAATAAAGAAGGTGAAAAAATGAGAATTTTAATAGTTGAAGATGAGGTACAATTATCAGAGGCGCTTGGTGCAATTTTAGAAAAGAATAATTACATAGTTGATAGAGTTTTTGATGGAGAAAGTGGATTAGACTATATTTTATCGGATATATATGATGGAGTTATTTTAGATATAATGCTACCTAAATTAAATGGAATAGAAGTATTAAAGAAGGCAAGGAAAGAAAGAATATCAACACCAATTATCCTTTTAACAGCTAAGGGGGAAGTGGAGGATAGGATTATTGGGTTAGATTGTGGTGCAGATGATTATTTGCCTAAGCCATTTTATGTTGAGGAGCTTATGGCAAGAATTAGAGCCTTAACTAGAAGAAAAGGTGAGGTACAAAGTGATAACCTATTGTCTTATGGAGATATTACTTTAAATATAGGTAATTTAGAATTAGGATCAAAAGAAAATAGTATTAAGCTTACTGCAAAGGAATCTGGACTTTTAGAATTACTAATTAATAGGAAGGATATGATTTCAAATAAAGATGATATTATAAGTAAGCTTTGGGGATATGAATCAGAAGCAGAACATAATAATGTTGAAGTATATGTATCATTTTTAAGAAGGAAACTATCCTATTTAAAATCTAAGGTAGCTATTAAAGCTATAAGAAATCTAGGTTATATTTTAGAATATAAAGATGGAGAATAATGATGTTTAAAAAGTTAAGGGTTAAATTTGTAACTACTTTAATGATTCTTTTTATAGCAATAGTAATAGCTATATTTTCTGCTATATATATTGGAACAAGCAAAAATGGAGAATACATGATATTTACTCAATTAAGTGATACTTTAAATGGGATGAAGATGTCTCCTAACGGAGAGATAGATGGGAGGGGCAAGCCTTTTAATAATACAACCTTTATTATCTATGATTCTAAGAATTCAAGATTACTTTATAATGATGCTTATAATATGGATGAAGATACCTTGGTAAATATAGTTCAAAAAGCAATAAATAATAAGAAAGAAAAAGGATTTATAAAATATAATAATTATAATTTTGCTTATCTATATAGAAATGGACCAAGAGCGATTGAGATGGTATTTCAAGATAGTACTATTCACCTAAATACTATAAAGAGATTAGTAATTACGTCATTTATAGTTGGACCAATTAGTTTGATTTTTTTATTTATAGTAAGCATATTTATAGCTAATAAATCAATAAAACCAGTTGAAGCAGCCTATAATTCACAAAAAAGGTTCATAGCAGATGCATCACACGAACTTAAAACACCATTAGCCATAATTAATACTAATATAGAGCTAATTAATAGTAATGAAGAGGACACCATAAAGAATCAGAAGAAATGGATTAATTATATATCCTTTCAAACTGAAAGAATGTCAAACCTAGTTAATAATCTACTTTATCTTGCAAAAGCTGATAATAATGAAGTTCTTGGAGTAATATCTAAGTTTAATTTAAGTGATGCAATTATGAGTCAATTATTAAGCTTTGAAGCAATAATGTATGAAAATAACTTAATGTTAGATTCAGATATTCAAAATGATATAGAGTTTACTGGAGATAAGGAGAGCATAAATCAAGTAATAGGAATACTAATGGACAACGCCATAAAACATTCCTATGAAAAAAGTTCTATAAATGTAGAGTTAAAAGAAAGAAAACAAAAAATATTATTATCAGTAACCAATAAAGGAGATACAATTCCTAAAGAGGATATAGATAAAATATTTGATAGATTTTATAGGGTAGATAAAGCAAGAGCAAGAGAAAAGGGTGGATATGGATTAGGTCTTTCTATTGCTAAGTCTATTGTGGAGAAATATAAAGGAAAAGTTGGAGTAACAAGTGAAAATAATATTACAACTTTTAATATTGAATTAAGCAATAAGGAAAAAGAATAACCAATTTAAAAGAATTACTTTCTAAGGGTAGTTCTTTTTTTATGTCTAGGGAAATATAAAATTTTAATTTGACTTGGAGGTTGCGGCTGAACAAGCAAAATAAATATCCACCCCACATTTTTTCTTTATGATAGGTTGATATTGTTAAATGTAGGTTAATATATATAAGTTATGTTAAAAATAGTGATATAATTGTTAAAAAATAATATTTTGGAGGGAGTCATGGTTTTTTTTAAGGAGTTTATTTATGGAGTGATAATAAGTATATCTCAAATAGTTCCAGGTATTAGCGGTGGGTCTATTGCGATGATCTTAGGTATATACGATAAGTTAATACATGCGGTAAATAATATAGTTAAGGACTTTAAAAATCAATATAAGATTTTATTTAGAGTAGGACTTGGAGCAATAGTAGGAATAATTCTATTTAGTAATATATTTAAAACTTTATTGGAGAAATATCCCATTCCTTTGGGATATATGTTTATAGGAATTATTTTAGGTGGAGCTCCATTAATGTTTAAAAAAGCTACTTCAAAGAGGTCATTTAGTCAAAGGTCTTTAGTGTATTTAGTTATTGGATTTGTAACTGTGTTACTTATGTCAGGAGATTACAATGGATATTCAGATGCTATAGTTAGTTTAACACCATTTATATTTATGTGGTTGTTTGTTGGAGGAGTAGTTATAGCTATAGCACTAATACTACCGGGAATAAGCGGGTCATTTATGTTATTAATTTTAGGCTTATATAATACGGTAATAACAGCAATAACTGATTTTAATATTCCAATACTTATTCCTATAGCATTAGGAGGAATAGTTGGAACAGTTTTAAGTGCAAGATTAATAGAGATGTTATTAAATAAATATCCTGAACAAACTTATATGATAATTTTTGGATTTATTTTAGGGTCTGTCTTTGGAGTATTTCCAGGCTTTGATGGAATAAATAGTTTAATAGGAATTGTCCTTGGGATAGTTGGATTTATTGTAACAAGTTATATATCTAAAGAAGATATAGAAGAATAGTAAGGGTAATAGAATTAATAAAGATAATAATGATGAAGGAGAAACATTACTAAAGTTGGTGTTTCTTCTTTAATTTTATGGACGAATATTAAAATTTCAGTTGAGTTATATGAAACTTGATAAGCTCTAATAAATAAGAAAAGCGAATTTTATTAATACTTTATTAGATTATTTATATATTTATATGAACTTAAAAATATATAAATATATAGGAAAATTGGGTCATGAGCTGTATATGAGATATAATTAATTTAGATAAAAATAATTTGGGGAGAAGTTTATGAATAGAAACGAAATGTTAGAGAAGGTTAAGGAACAATTATCAAGAGATTATAATTGTAGCATAGAGGATTTTAATAAGGAAGAGAATTTAATAACAGACTATAAGTTAAGAGAGGGAAGAAGAAATTATGGGGATGAGTACAGTCCGATAAAAATACTTGTATTTGGTAAGAAAGCTATAATATGTGTATGTGAAGAATTAAGAGAATGGTGTGTGGAAAAGTTATTAAACTTTTCTGGTGAATGGATATTTTCTTTTAGAGTGTTAGGAGCATTAGAAAAGAAGCTAAATGATATTGGAGATGAGGTTGATGATACCCATCAGTATTATTTGCCAAAGGAAAATGTAGAAGAGGCTAATCCGATGACAAAAATAAAGTGGTATAATCAAGAAGAAATAAAACAGTTTGAAGATGATGGGAGATTTGATGAAGCTTTTGTTTTTGATGAGAACTACCCAGATGTTTTAGGTGTTGCGGCGCTAGATGAAGATGATAATATAATTGGGATGGCAGGAGCTAGTATGGATTCAGAAAACATGTGGCAAATAGGAATTAATGTTTTTAAAGGATGGGAAGGAAAAGGAATTGGGACAAACCTTGTTTATCTCATAAAGCAAAAGATACTAAGTCTTGAAAAAGTACCTTTCTATGGAACTGGTCAATCTCATGTTATATCTCAAAATATAGCAATTAAATCAGGATTTTACCCAGCTTTTTCTGAACTTAAAGCTAGAAAAAGAAAGATTAGTAATAAATAAGAATAAAAGAATATATATTTTATTAATAATATGGAAAACTTAGAAAAGTGTTTTGTACCAATGGTAGTTATGGTATAATATTCACGTTAATTAAGGAAAGCGGGGGATAAGCTAATGAAACATATTAAGACTATTAACAAGACTAACATCAAAAACAGCTTATGCAAACCAGGTTGTAAAGAGTGTGCTAACTCATGTCAATCTGCTTGTAAGACTTCTTGCACAGTTGCAAACTTAGAGTGCGAAAACTAATTATCAGAAGCAGTAACTTTAGTAAAGAAGTTACTGCTTCTTTACTAAGAGTTTGGAGGAGAAATAAATGTCATTAATTCATAAATTTGAACAAGGTGGAAACTATTTTATACTAGATGTTAATACAGGTGCTGTTCATGTGGTGGACGAGCTTGTTTATGACATATTAGATGATTCAAGTTTAAAATCAAAGGAAGAAGTATTAACTAATCTAAAAGGAAAGTACGAAGAAAGTGTTATTGGGGAAGCATACGATGAAATAGAGGAACTAGTTAAAGAAGGAATCCTTTATTCTGGAGATCAATATGAAGAAATAGCTCATGGATCAATGGATGATAGAGACTACATAAAGGCTGTTTGTTTAAACATAATTCATGGATGTAACTTAAGATGTAAGTATTGTTTTGCTGATGAGGGGGAATACCATGGACACAAGGGTGTTATGGATATAGATACAGCAAAGAAGGCGATAGATTATGTTGTTAAGAGAAGTGGTCCAAGAAGGAATATTGAAATAGATCTATTTGGTGGGGAGCCAACTATGATTATGGATACTATAAAAGAAATCATTGCTTATGCTAGAGAGCATGAAAAGGAGTGGAAGAAGAACATTAGATTTACTATGACTACTAATGCTACTCTTTTAAATGATGAAATGATGGAATTCATGGATAAGGAAATGGGTAATATAATCCTTTCTTTAGATGGAAGAAAAGAAGTAAATGATAATGTAAGAATTAAGGTTGATGGAAGCGGTTCTTATGATGATATACTTCCTAACATAAAGAAGATGATTGATAAGAGAACAGAAGGAAAGATGTACTTTGTAAGAGGAACATTTACTAGAGCAAATACTGATTTTTATGAAGATGTTAAAGCTATGGTAAATGAAGGCTTTAGAGAAATATCAATAGAACCAGTTGTTCTTGAAAATGGACATCCTTTGGCTTTAAGAGAAGAAGACCTTCCAACTATATTTGATAACTATGATAAGTTATATGAAGAAATGAGAAGAAGAAAGGTAGAGGGAGACGAGTTTAAATTCTACCACTTTAATATAGACCTACAAGGTGGACCATGTGTTTATAAGAGAATTTCAGGTTGTGGAGCAGGATTTGAATATGTTGCAATAACACCACAAGGTGAAGTTTACCCATGTCACCAGTTTGTAGGTAAGGAAGAGTATAAGCTAGGAAGCATTTGGGATGATACTTATGATGCTGAATTAGGTAAGAAGTTTAAGAAGGCTCATATCTACAACAAACCAAAATGTAAGGATTGTTGGGCTAGATTCTACTGTAGTGGTGGATGCCAAGCTAACAATGTAAACTTTAATGGAGATATGAATATTCCATATGAAATAGGTTGTAAAATGCAAAAGAAGAGAATTGAATGTGCAATAGCTTTAAAAGCTGAAGAATTACAATCTTAGGAGAAAAGTTATGAAGGAATTCATCTTAGATAATGGAATGAAATTAATTTACGAGAATAGGCCTTCAATGTTAACCTCAGTTTCTATTGGTTTAGAAGCTGGGGCTTCTGTTGAAGATTGGCTTTTAGGTTTAGCACATGCTACAGAACATATGATATTTAAAGGCACTGAAACTAGAAGTGAAAAAACAATAAATGAAGAGTTAAGTAAAATATTTGGATTTTCTAATGCTATGACAAATTTTCCTTATGTAATTTATTATGGAACTTTATTAGGAGAAGATTTATATAAGGGGTTAGATATTTTTAGTGATATTTTATTAAACCCAAGTTTTCCAATAGAGGGATTTAAGGAAGAGATGGATTCAATCAAGGAAGAATTAAATGAATGGGATGAGGAGCTACAACAATTTTGTGAGGATAAGCTTCTCATCCATTCTTTTAATAAAAATAGATTGAAGTACCCTATAATAGGAAGAATAGAAGATTTAAATAGAATTACTTTAGAGGATATTAAAGATTTCTACAAAAGATATTATTCTCCTAAAAATGCTGTAATAAGTATAGTATCAGATCTAACGTTTGAAGAAGTAAAAGAAAAGGTTGAAAGATACTTTGGGGGATGGAAGGGGGAAGAGGTAGAAGTGCAAGATTCTATTGAAATTCCTAGACTAGGAGAATATATAGACTTTAGAGAAGGGATAAACTCCTGTAGAGTAGAGATGATTTTTACTATAAGCAATTTAACTCATGAAGAAATTAAGTCTTTTAGAATATTTAATGAATTCTTTGGAGAAGGAATGAACTCTATACTTTTTGATACCTTAAGAACTAAAAATGGGCTAGTTTATGATGTTATAACAACAATATCAAATGAAAAGCATATAGGACTTTATAAAATAGAGTTTAGTACATCTAAAGAAAAGTTAGATAAATCACTAACTTTAGTAAAAGAGGCTTTTAATAATGTTGAGAAATATGAGAAAGATTTCACTAAGGAGAAAATAGAGGAACTTTATAAGAGTATAAAGTTAAAGAAATTATTTAAAGAAGAACAAAGCATTAGATTAGCAAACAGCATGACTACTTATGCCATAATGTTTAAAGATACTAATATTTTCACAGATATGTTAGAAGGAATAGAAAAATTAACATCCAAAGACATAATTCATGTAGCGAAAAAGGTTTTAAAAAATCCTTCTATAGAAATTATTATGCCAAGGGGGCTTTATGAATAAAGAATTACCATTATTACAAGCATTAATAGATTATCATAAAGAAAAAAACACTATTTTTTCTATGCCAGGAAATAAGTGTGGTCTTGCTTTTTCTAGAGATGAAATAGGAAATTACTTAAGAGAAAATTTAGGAAGCCTAGATATAACAGAAGTAGATCCATTAGATAATCTTCATCATCCAGAAGGAGTAATTAAAGAGTCACAAGAACTGTTAGCAAAGTACTATGGGGTTAAAAAAGCATATTTTTTAGTAAATGGAAGTTCAAGTGGAAACCTATCTTCAATATTTTCTGCCTTTAATGAAGGTGATGAGGTATTGGTAGAAAGAAACTGCCATAAATCAGTTTATAACGGACTGATATTAAGAAAACTGAAGGTAAGATATATTGAACCGGTGGTTTTTGGTGATGGGGGATTGTTCTTACCTCCAGATAAGAATAATATATATTCTGTTCTTCAAAAGTGTGACAATCCTAAGGGAATTATATTAACTTATCCTAATTATTTTGGAATATCTTATGATATGGAAGAGATAATTAAAGACCTAAAGAAAAGAGGTTTAAAGGTAATTATTGATGAAGCTCATGGAGCACATTATGGATTATGTGAAAACTTACCTAAAAATATTGCACCCCTTGCAGATTATACTGTAGTAAGTGCTCATAAGACTTTACCAGCATTGACAGGAGGAGCTTACCTATTAGTTAATGAGGAGAATGAGAATATAGATTTCTATATAAGTTCATTTATGACTACATCACCATCTTATTTAATAATGGCATCTTTAGACTATGCAAGATTTTACTTGAGCAAATATGGAGAAGAGGATTATAGAAATTTAATTAAGAAAGCTGAAAAAGAAAAGAAGAAAGTTAATGAATTAGGTAAGGTAAGAGTTCTTTCAAAGGAAGAATTACCTAAAGGGTATGATATAGATTTAAGTAGATACGTATTAGTTTTACCTAAAGGATGTAGTGGTGGTAAACTTCAGGATTATTTAAGAAGTAAGAAAATACAATGCGAAATGAGCTTTTTCTCTGGAGTTGTATTACTTTTATCACCTGCTAATGTTGATAACGGTTTGGAAAAACTTTACAAAGCTTTAGAAGAATTAGATATGGATTTACTTATGAATGAGGAAAAGTCTATAAAGTTTAATTCTGTTATCCCTGAAAAGGAAATGGAACCTTATGAGGTGTTTAATCATAAAGGAGAATTGGTTAAGCTTGATTATGCAAAAGGGAGAGTTGTTAAGGAAGCTATTGTACCTTACCCACCTGGGATACCGCTAGTTTCTAGTGGGGAGAAGATTACCCAGGAAATAATTGAAGAAATAAAGGGATATTTGAATGAAGGAATAAGTATTTTAGGAGTTCATGGGGATAAAGTTTTAGTTGTTAAGAAATAAAGTAAATAATATTAGGTAACAGACGAATAGGAGTTTAAAAGAAAAGTATAGAGAATTATACTAAATACAGAAAGAGATTATCCTCATATGAGCTAGAAAGTAATAATGAACAGTATAATGACTATATTAATGAATTAAAAAAGATTTATGAAAAATATAGCGATAAAGGACAGCTTATAATGCTGAATTTAACACGTAGCTATGTAGGAGATGTGTAGAAAATTAATCTGTAAAATAGTGTGGAATAATACAAAGGGATAAAAATATAGGAGGAGTTATATGAGTAAATTTCAATGGGAGATAATCAACGAGTCAATTAAGAAGGTCAATGAAGATATTACTTATGCAGATGAAAATATGGCATGGGTACTAGATGGAGCTACAGGATTAACAGATAAAAAATTAACTTCATTTGAAAGCGATGCAAGATGGTTTGTGAATAAATGGGATAAATATTTAAAAGATAATTTAAATGATAAATGTAAAACTATAAGAGATATAGTTTTAGAAGGGATAGTAATAATTAGAGATAGATTTTATAAAGAGTGTGGTTTAAATTATATAGAAGAAATAAAAAGGCCATCAGCATCTATATCAATAGTTAGAAAAAATGAAGATATAATTGAATACTTTATGCTTGGAGACTGTACACTTCTAATAAAGGATATAGATAATAATGTAGCTAAAATTAAAGATACATCATTAGAGAAGTTTGATAATAGGGCTATAAGTGAAATGCTTAAGGTAAGAGATGAAAATAATATAAGTTGGGTAGAAGCAAGGAAGATTATTAATCCAATTTTAATAGAAAATAGATTGTTGAAAAATACTCAAGATGGATATTGGATATTAGAGTTTAATGAAGAGGCTGTTAATCATTGTATTGAAGGAAAGTTCTTAGATAAGGAAATTAAGAATTTAGCTCTAATGAGTGATGGCTTTGCTGCAATAGTTGATACTTATAAGCATTTTAATGAAGCTGAATTAATAGAAAGATTAATTGATTTAGGTGCTGAGAATACTTATGAGTTAATAAGAGAAATTGAAGAAGAAGATAAGGATATATTAAAGTATCCTAGATTAAAAAAAGGGGATGATTCCTCTATAGTTTTTTTAAATAATTATGAATGTTAACACTTAAGTTTAATAATATTGGAGAGATGATATGATTAGATAGGGATAAAATTACTTTTCTTGCTAAAAATATAATTGTATCTTAGGATAGGAGGGTAATTTTATGTATAGTAGCATATTATTTAGTACAATAATTAAAGGTATTTTAGTGTATATATTAGCATTAGTTCTTAGTAAGTTAATTGGTATCAAAATTATTTCACAAATGAATTTCTTTGATTTCGTAATGGGAGTATCTATAGGATCAATGATTGCAAAAATTATAATTGATAAAGATCATGTGGTTTTTTCAGGAGTTATAGCATTAATAGTTTTTTCATTGTTAACTATATCAACTAGCTACTTAAATTTAAAAAGCTATATAGCTAGAAGCATAGTAAATGCAAAGACTCTAATATTAATAGAAAATGGGCGTATTATTGATAAGAATATAAAAAAACTTAGAATTACAATAAATGAGCTTATGATGAAGTTAAGGGAGAAGGATGTTTTCAATATAGAAGATGTACAATTTGCAATAATGGAAAGCAATGGCCAGTTATCAGTTTTGATTAAAGCAGATAAAAAGCCAATAACCCCATATGATATGAATATAAAGGTAAAGAATCTTTCTTTGATAAATGATATTATAATTGATGGAAAAATAGTGGATAAAAATCTTCAAATAGTAGGGGTAGATGAAAAGTGGCTAAAATCTGAACTTAAAAAGAAAAATATAAATGCTATTGAAGATGTTTTTTATGCAGGTGTAGATCAAAATAAAAAACTTACTATTTCAGAAAGATATCCTGATAACTTTAATCCAGAGAAAAAGTATGGGATAGAGTAGGGGAAAATATTCTAATACTATGTATTAATAAATTAAAGCATTAATTTTTGCTGATATTTATTTTTCAATTAATTAGTATATAAAATAATATTACTTTGTGTATAAATTATTATTACTAAGTTTTTTATAAATTATATTTTAATTGGGGTGTTGAGATGTATACAGTGGGGCAAGTGGCAAAAATTTTAGGGATATCAAGAGATACATTAAAGTTCTATGAGGAGAAAAATTTAATTAATCCTAAACAGGATGAAGAAAATGGTTATAGAAAATACAATTTTAAAGATATTTATGAAATAGTAACAGTTAATTTTTATAGGGATATAGATATAGAAATTAAGAAGATACAAGAAATTAAAAAGAGTGATGATTTAAATACAATAGAATCTATATTAAATGAAAAGCAAAGAAAGATTGAAGAAGAAATAGAGTATAAAAAATTACTTTTAAAACGCATTAAAGACATCAAGGAAGATTGTAAATCAATAAAAGAAAGTTTAAATAAGTTTACTATTAGGAAAATGAAGCCAATAGTAATAACAAATGAAATAAATATGAAAGGTAATGTTATTGAAACTTATAGTGAAATATTAGAAAAGTATGATTACTCCACTAGATTAAAAAAAGCTGTAAATTTATCGGGAATTTCGAGAATAGTTTATTTTAATAGCAAAACTGTGATAGAAGAGAGATATGTTTTATATGATAAGCTGGGGAAAAGTGGTTGTGAAAAAAGAGAAGTTATATCTTATCCTAAATGTATATATATAGTAATAGCAGTACCTGTTGATAAACAATGTGACAACGTTGATGAAAGTATGGTTACGTCAATTTTAAGGAAAGCTAATGAATTAGGTTATGAGACTATGGGAATAGCTTTTGTAAATCTATTGTTTAATGGATATAAAGATGAGGAAAATATTGAATATTTAGAGATATATACACCAGTAAAATAAAAGTGAATTTATTTCACTTTTATTTTTTTGCTAAAAGCTATTGACCTAGGAGTTAGTCACACCTTTAAACTAAGTGATGTAGAGAGAAAAGCTAATTAATGTAAGGAGAGGGTTTAAAGATGAATATATTAGAGGTTAATGGTTTAAAGAAAAAATACACTACTAACTATGTAGTTAATGGAATTTCCTTTGAAGTAAATAAAGGTGAAATATTAGGTTTTTTAGGTCCTAATGGAGCAGGAAAAAGTACAACTATAAATATTCTTTCAACAGCACTAAGAGCTACTGAAGGAAAGATAAAGTTCATGGGTAAATATATTTCAGAGAATAAATCTGAGTATAAATCTTCACTTGGAATAGTACCTCAAAGCTTAGCCATATTTGAAAATATACCTGCCATTGAAAATGTAAAATATTTTGCAAGTTTTTATGGAATAAAGGGAGAAGAACTAAAAAGGAAATCAGAAGAAGCTTTAGACATGGTGGGACTTCTAGATAGAGCTAAGGATTTACCAAAGACTTATTCTGGTGGTATGAAAAGAAGATTAAATATAGCTTGTGCATTAGCACATGGTCCAAAGCTTTTAATTTTAGATGAACCTACTGTTGGAATTGATCCACAATCAAGAAATCATATTTTAGAATCTATTAAGACGTTAAGGAAAAGAGGAGCAACTATTATATATACAACCCATTATATGGAGGAAGTTGAAGCTATATGTGATAGAGTTCTTATCATGGATAGGGGATTAGTTATAGCAGAGGGAACTTTAAAGGAATTAAAAGAGAGCATGGAAGAGAGCACAGTTTACAATATTTCTGGAGAGGGAATTGAAAATATAGAAAAAACTTTTTTTGATTCAATTGAAGGAGTAAATAATGTGGAAGTGAAGGATTCATTAATAGTGAGTACAAGAAAAGATTCTAACAATCTAGATAAAATAATTTTAAAACTTATTAATGAGAAGGTAAAAATAAAAAATATAGTAACTGAAGAGCAAAATTTAGAAACTATATTCTTAAATTTAACAGGAAGAAATTTAAGGAATTAGGTGAGCGGAATGAATATAGTAAATATGATAAAGTTTCAACTTAAATTAATGTGCAAAACACCAATAATGTTCATGATGTTTTTTGTTTATCCAGTACTATTAACAGCAATAATAGGGTATTTAACCCAAAGTAGTTTTGGTGGAGGGGTATCCTCTTATGAGTATTATTCAATAGGAATGATGATTTTTATATTTACAAGTTCAGGACTTATTAGTTCATATAATTTCCTTGATGAGAATGTAAAGCAGGGAAACGTAAGAACTATGTTTACTCCAGTTAAGAACTTAGGAATATATCTTTCTGAAATAATAAGTGGAACAATTTATTCTTCTGTTGCTATCGCAATAACAATGCTAATTTTTAGCCTTTTATTTGGAGTTAATTATAACGGCAATGGAATTTTAATTTGTGTTTCATTCGTAATACTTTCTTTCATGTCAAACTCCTTGGGAATGCTTTTATGTGCAACAATAAATAATATTGGAGCAGTAAATATGGTTTTTAATATAGTACAAACAGTTTTATGTATACTTGGAGGAGCTTTCTTTTCTTTGGAAGCTTTAGGTGAAATACCTGCAATGATATCCAAGATATCACCAGTAAAGTGGCTTATGGATGGACTTTTAAACAGTATGTATGATAATAATAATTTTATTCTATTTGTAATAATAGGAATTAATATTATTATAGCAGTAATGCTTATTGGATTAACTTCTAAAACATTTAAAACTGAGAAGTATTTATAAAGGGGTAAAATATATGAGAAATATATTATTAGTAATGAAAAATAATTTATATAGATTTACAAAAGAGAAAGTAATGATGACAATGGTAGTTGGAGTAATGCCAATTATAATTTGCTTAGGAGTATACTTTAATGGTATGGATAGCATAAAGGGTAAGATAGCTGTTGTAGGGGCAAGAATAGAAGAAAAAGAAATGATTGAAGGTTCTATGATGGATAATGAAAAGGTCAAGGTGGAATTTTTAGAAGAATCGCCAAGCAAAACTGAGCTTATAAAGGGAGTTTACTTAGCAGAAATAAATTTTCAGGGGAATGAACCTAGTGTGATTTCATATGGAAAAGATGATATAAAAAAGACTTTGGAAGCTAACTTAAAGGGTGAAGTTTATGTAGGAGATGACAATAATGCTACGGTACAAGGGAAAATAATTGGATTTTTAATAATGTTCCTATTCTTTGGAGCAACTACAATGGTTATGGATTTCTTTTTGGTTGATAGAGAAAACGGAACTTATACCAGAGTATTAAGTGGGAAAATATCTTACTTTCAATATATTACAGGTCAAATGCTATATTCAACAGTTATTTTAACTATTCCAAGCACAATGTGGTCAGTTTTCATTTTAAAAGTGCTAAATGTTAATTTAGAGATAAGTTATTCACTATTTACTTTTTTATTATTGTTAGTAGGAGTATTAAGTAGTAGTTTTGGAATGTTTATATCAACAATTTTTAAAGATAGGGCATCAGCATCAATGGGAGGTTCTATAGTTGTTATGATAACTTGTCTTTTGGGGGGATGTTTAATAAACATTGCAGATAGTAATAAAGTTATTGGATTTATTAGAAATATACTTCCACAAAAAAGATTAATTGATTTATCTAATAACTTTAATAATACTGATTTAATCTTTGTAATTTTTTCTATTTTAGTTTTCGGTTTGATAAGTGTAATTTTAGGAGAAAGACAATATAAAAATGGTGATTTTTTAGTATAAATAAGGGAATCTATATAATAATATGTATTGTTAGTTTAATTAAAAGAAGTATGATTTATCAAAATAAAGAATTAAGCCAATGATGCTAGTATCATTGGCTTATGTTATATGTAATATAAATTAATAACAAAAACATCTCTTTTTTGAGGTAAGGAAAGATAAGAACTTCTCTTCTGCATCAGATAAACAATAATTTTTTCTTACCACAATGTTATAGTTAAAGTCTGTATTAAATTCTTTTATATTAATCTTCTTTAAAGATCCTGTTCTAAGCTCATGAGTAATTGATAGTTCAGGCATAAAAGCAAATCCTCTTCCTGATATAACTGATGATTTTATAGCTTCCGATGAATTTAATGAAAGTAATACATTTAAGTTATTAGTTGAAATGTTTTTCTCACCTAATGATTTTTTTAATATTGATAATGTTCCAGAGCCATCTTCTCTTAAAATTATAGGTAGTGTTGTTAGTTCATCTATAGTAATATTCTTAAGCTCGGACTTGTTACTTCCTACTAAAATAAGTTTGTCTGATATTATCTTTTCTGTAACTACATTGTCAGGAATATTGTCTAATTCATGTATTATACCTAAATTTGTATCATGGTTAAGTAGCTTTTTTAATATATTTTCAGAGTTATCTATATCCATTGAAACATTTATATTAAAGTAAATTTCTTTGAAGGTATAAATACTGCAAGGAAGTATTTGTTCTCCAAGGCTACTACAAGCTGAAAGAAATAGTCTAGATTTCTTTTCCTTTAGGCTTTTAAGTTTTTTATCCAAATTATGTTGCAATGAAAGCATTGATTCTGCAAATTCAAAGACAACTTGTCCTTCCTCCGTAAGAGAAACACCCTTATTACTTCTTATTAATAGTTTTTCTCCAATTTCATTCTCAAAGTTTTGTAATTGCATACTTAATCCAGGTTGTGTTAAATGTAGTTCTTTTGCTGCTTTTGAAATACTATTACATTTAACCGTTGTATAGAACGATTGCATATAGGATAAGTTCATATATACTCCTCCACCCTTTTCCTTTAGTATTTATCAACATAATTATATCATTAATTTTAATTAAATTTATTATATATAATAAATTATTATTGTACATAAGGGATTCTTATTATGCAAGGGGAAACTTGGATGGTAATATAGAGACAAGAAGACAAGAAAAGACAAATATACTCTTGAAAGATAAAAAAATAACAAACTATAAATAAAGTTAGAGGGATGATAAGAAATGGGGAAGAAAATTGTTATAGTTGGTGGAGTAGCTGGAGGAGCATCTGTTGCAGCTAGATCCAGAAGACTAGATGAAAGTAATGAAATAGTAATGTTTGAAAGAGGACCTCACGTTTCTTTTTCAAATTGTTGTTTACCATATCATTTAAGTGGAAAAGTAGAAGATCATGAAGATTTAGTGTTAATGAAGCCTGAACAATTCTTTAATCAATATAGAATTGATGCGAGAGTTTTCACAGAAGTAGTATTTATAGACAGAGAAAATAAAGAAGTAACAGTTAGAAACGTTGTTACAGGAAAAGAATATAAGGAAAGCTATGATAAGTTGATCTTATCTCCAGGGGCTAAGCCTATAGTTCCACCTATTCCAGGTATAAATAATGCTGATATCTTTACTGTAAGAAATGTTGTTGATATAGCTAAGCTTAATACTTTTATAAAGGAAAAGAAGTGCAAGAATGTTTCTGTAATCGGTGGAGGGTTCATTGGAGTTGAAGTAGCTGAGAATTTAAAAGAAGCTGGTTATAGTGTATCTCTTATAGAAGCTATGGATCAAATAATGAAGCCATTTGATGTCGATATGGTACAAGTTTTACATAAAGAAATTTATGATAAGGGAATTAATTTAATTTTAGGGGATAAGGTTGAGGCCTTTGAAGGAAATAATGTTGTTTTAGCTTCAGGAAAGAGAATTGAATCTGATGCTATAGTTATGGCTATTGGGGTAGTTCCAGAAACTGATTTAGCTAGAGAAGCAGGATTAGAAGTTGGAGTTACAGGAGCAATAAAAGTAAATCAAAACTACATGACTAATGATAAGGACATATATGCTGTTGGGGATGCAATAGAGGTATTTAGTGCATTAACTAGAACAGCTACAAAGCTTCCACTTGCAGGCCCAGCGCAAAAGCAAGCAAGAGCAGTAGCAAATCATATTCATGGTATACCAGTTAAAAATACAGGATTTATTGGGTCATCATGTATTAAAGTATTTGATTATAACGGAGCTTCAACTGGTTTAACAGAAGGTCAAATTAAAGCTCAAAAATTAGATATTAATTATGACATAGTGAGAGTTATACCTCAAGATAAGGTCGGGTTAATGCCAGAAAGTGAACCGCTTCACTTCAAGCTTATATTTGAAGTGCCAACAGGTAGAATTTTAGGAGCACAAGCAATAGGTAAGGGAAATGTAGATAAGAGAGTTGATATTATAGCAACTTTAATTAAGTTCAATGGTACAGTTGAAGATTTAGCTGATTTAGAACTTTGCTATGCACCACCTTTTGGAACTGCCAAGGATGTAGTTAATCATGCAGCTTTAGTAGCATCAAACATTCTACAAGGAACTTTTAAACAAGTATATGTTCAAAATGTAAGAGAGTTAGTAGAATCTGGTGCATTCATAGTTGATGTTAGAGAAAAAGATGAGTATGAATTAAGTCATATTGTTGGAGCTAAAAATATTCCTTTAAGTGAAATAAGAGATAGATTAGATGAAATTCCAAAGGATAAAAAGGTTTATTTACATTGCAGAAGTGCTCAAAGAAGCTATAATGCTTGTTTAGCATTAGGACATTTAGGATTCGACAACATATATAATGTTTCAGGTGGATTTATGGGAATAAGCTTCTATGAATATTTCCATGACCAAGTAACAGATAGAGAAAAGATAGTTACAGATTATAATTTTGACTAAGTTTATTACAAAGGATAGTTATTACTATCCTTTGAAAGATAAAAACAATGATTGATAATTAACAAACAAAAACTAATGATTTTAGGGGGAAGAAAATGAAAAAAGGACAAGTTTTTATTGGTCTAGGTGTATTAGCAGCAGTTACTGCATTTGGTGCAATACAGTATAAGGAAAACAGTAAATTAGCTTTATTCTTATTAACAGGTTTATTACTAGGTTATGTTTTACAAAGAAGTAGATTCGGATTTGCCGGTGGAGTTAGAAAGATTGCTATGACTGGTGATGGAAAATTATCAAAGGCATTATTATTCTTATTTGCTATAACAACAATAGGAGCTGCTGGTATACATTATGGAGCTTTTTCAAAAGGTGCAGAAGCAGCATTTAGAGCAGCTGAAGGAGTTGCAACAATTCCAGGTACAGGAAGCGTATCTGCAATTAACTTAGCATTCATAATTGGTGGTTTACTATTTGGTATTGGTATGATTATAGGTGGAGGATGTGCATCTGGTACATTATCTGATACAGGTGAAGGTTCTGGAAGAGGTATTATAGTATTGTTCTTCTTCTGTATAGGTGGTATGCTTGGAACATGGCATTTACCAAAGTTAAAGAAGACTTTCCTTTTTGAAAATGGATATACACTTTATTTACCAGATAAGTTTGGATACATAGGAGCAGTAGTTGTTTCATTACTTTTATTAACTGTATTATACGCAATTGTTAAAACTTATGAAAATAAGAGAAAAAATGCTGGAACTCAAGTTTTAGAAGTAGTTCCAGAAGATGAAAGACCAATGGAAGAAACTAAAGAATATAAGTTCTTCAGTAAAGAAACTTATCACAAATTCTTTGTAGAAAGATGGTCATTCTATGTTTCAGCAGTATTAATTGGAATATTATTCTTATTCATAATAAATACAACAGGTTCAAGTTGGGGAGCATCAGGTCCTTACACTCATTGGGGAGTTGCGTTATTTAGTAAGTTAGGAATTGATTTCTCTGCTATTGATGGATTTGTAGGAAGTGTTAAGGTTGTTAATGGTGGAATATTAAATGATCCAGTTTCAGTTAGAAATATAGGTATTATATTAGGAGCATTAATCTGCATGCTATTAGCTGGAAAGTGGAAGTTCTATATAAACTTTAAAGCTAAAGATACAGTATTCTATGCTTTAGCAGGTATCTTAATGGGATATGGAGCTAAATTAGCAGGTGGATGTAACGTTGGAGCATTATTCTCAGGTATTGCTAACATGTCATTATCAGGATGGGTATTCCTTGTTATGTTAGTAATTGGAGGATTAATAGGTATACAAATAGTTAAGAAATTTGATATACCAGCTTAATATTTAAATTAATAAGGCAGAGCAAGGAAACTTGTTCCTGCCTTTTAGTGCTATAGAACATAAGATAATTCAGTGTTGGAGGAAGAGTAAGTGAAGAGAAGTCTTGGGAAATTTGATATTTTTGCAATTGTACTTGGAGCAATTATTGGATGGGGATCCTTTATGCTGCCTGGAACAAAGTTTTTAAAAGAGGCTGGAGTAATTAATACAGCTTTAGGGCTTATTCTAGGAGCCATATGTATAATATTAATTGAAAAAAATTATGCTGTTATGATAAATTCTCAAGATGAAGAGGGAGGAGAATTTTCTTACACATATAATAATATGGGAAAGAAGCATGGTTTTATAGTAGGATGGTTTTTAATATTAGCTTATCTTAGTATGATTCCATTAAACGCTACTGCATTTCCCTTAGTAGTCAAAAAGTTAATAGGTCCGGTATTTGAAGTAGGGTATTTATATACTATTGCTGGATATGATGTATATTTAGGAGAAATTATATTATCTACATTTATTATTTGTTTATTTGCTTATGTAAATATAAAAGGTATAAGTGGAACTAGTAAAATTCAAAATATAATAATAATGGCACTGATATCAAGTGTTTCTATAGTATTTATTGGCATGGTATTCAAAGGTGATAAGACAACTTTTATGAATAACTATATCTCTAATTATAAATTTGATTTAGGGGGAATAGCCAAGGTATTTTCAATAACACCTTTTGCTTTTATAGGATTTGATGCTATACCACAGCTATCAAAAGAATTTAAGTTTTCTAAAAAGAAGGCTTCATTTGTGGCTATAGTATCATTATTAATTGGAACATTAATATATAATCTTTTAAATATCATTACAGCATTAGCTTTTTCACCCTCAGAAGCAGTTGCATTAGATTGGGCAGCTGGAAGCGCTGTTATACAAGTTCTAGGTAAGTGGGCTTTCCTTTTACTTATAATAGCTTTATGTGCAGCAGTATGGAGCGGAATAAATGGATTTATGATTTGTAGTTCTAAGCTTTTAGGGTCTATAGCTAAATATGGATTAGTTCCTTCTTCTATAGGAAATATAAATAATAGTGGGGTATTTAATAATTCTATTAAATTTGTAACCATTGTTAGCTTGGTTGCCCCTTGGTTTGGTAGAGAGGTAATAATATGGATAGTAGATATGTCATCTTTAGGAGCTGCTATTGCATATTTTTATGTATCATATATTTCAATTAAAAAAGTTAAAACTAAAGGTGGTAAATTAATAGGATGTATTGGGGTAGCAATTAGTATTTTGTTTATGCTACTTTTATTAGTACCAATATCTCCAGCTGCATTAGGAATTGAGCCTATAGTTGCTTTAATAATGTGGTCTTGTTTAGGTATTATATTTTATAGAGTAAAAATAGGAAAAAAGAATATATAAACTTAAATTATTACAATTGTGTATCAAATTGAAGTTAAATTGATACATGATTGTAATTTTTTTAAAACTATATATTAAATTTTATTATATATACTAAGTTAGTGAGAGAACTAATAAGATATGTGGGTGAGGAAAATGATAAAAAAGTACAAAAGAGAGGTCATATTATGTACAATTTTCGTATTGTTAATTAGTAGATTTGTAAAAAGTTCATATGTATCCAGTAGAGAATCTGTAAGTGGTGATTTAGAGCATGGAGTACATATATTAAAAGAATTAGAGGAGAAGGACATTTCAAAGATACAAACAAAAATTGATAATATGCATAGAGAAGAGGAACTAAAAAAGAGAAGAGAAGAAATTAAAAAAATGGTACGAGATAAGAAAATAGACTATAAAATTATTTTTAAAGGAGATATTTTTTGGGGAGATTCTATTGTTGAAGCATTATCGGAATATGAATATCTAAATAATTATTCAGTAGTAGCAAAGAAAGGGAAGGATGTTTTAAAAGCTAGAGAAGATATAAATACCATAATAAAATTATCTCCAGAAAGATTATTTATTCTTTTAGGAATGAATGATTTGTTAGTTTTTGAAGACTTAAGTTCATTTATTGATAATTATAAAGTGCTTATTGATAGAGTAAAAGAAGGAAGTCCTAATACAAAAATATATATAAATTCTATCTTGCCTGTAATGGACAAGGTTAGTTCTAAAAATCCTTTGTATAAAAAAGAGAGAATTATAGAAGCGAATAAAAGATTAAATGAACTAGCTATTAATGAAGGAGCTACATTCGTTGATATAAGGTACATAATTGAAGAAAATAAAATGTTGTATGAACCAGATGGAATTCATGTAAAAAGCTCATTTTATCCAAAGTGGCTTAATGAATTGATTAAATATAACTTAGAGGGTGAATAAATTGAGGAAGTTATCTTTTCTTATGATTATATTAGCTATTTTCACTATGAGTGGATGTGCTAAGAGTTATAAGAATATTACCACAGATGAAATATCTAATAATATTTTACAGAAAGATGAAAATTTACAAAAGTCAGATAAAAAGATGTTAAAAAGACTTTATGGTTTAAATAGTGATGATTATGAGGAAGTTTCATTATATATTTCTAAATCTACAATGGAAGTTAATGAAGTGTTGATTGTAAAAGTAAAGGATAAAAATCAAATAGAATCCATAGAGTGTGCAATGGAACAAAGAGTTAGTAATCAATTAAATAATTTTGGTGGATATGCTCCAGAGCAGACAAAAATCATAGAAGATTATGAATTAATAGCAAGAGGTAAATTTGTATTTTTATGTATTGGAGAAAATGCAGAAAATAATAAACAAATATTTATAGAAAGTATAAAAGTGTAGAAAGAGGGGACAAGATGGTATTTAGTAGTATTATTTTTATGTTTACATTTTTGCCTATTATCCTAGTTACATATTATCTGTCTCCTAGAAAATTAAGAAACTTTATTTTATTATTAGGAAGTTTAGTTTTTTATGCATGGGGAGAACCAATATATATAATTTTAATGATATTAACAATAATTATTAATTATGTTTTAGCTTTATTAATTAAAAATCAAAAAGGGAGAAGAAAAAAGATTATATTTGTATTAACTTTAGCTCTTAATGTTGGGATGCTTGGATTCTTCAAGTATTATGATTTTATAGTAGGAAATATAAATAGTATTTTTTCTTTAAATATACAATATAACAATCTATCATTACCTATTGGTATATCCTTTTATACATTTCAAACTATATCATACATAGTAGATGTTTATTTGAATAAAGTAGAAGTTCAGAAAAACATAATATCATTTGCTACATATATTTCAATGTTTCCTCAGTTAGTAGCAGGTCCTATAGTAAAATATACTGATATAAATGGTAAGCTTGAAAAAAGAAAAGAATCAATAGATGAATTTGGATATGGGGTTGAGAGATTCATTGCAGGACTTGGGAAAAAAGTTCTGTTAGCCAATAATATAGGATATTTATGGAGCGTAATTAGTGTACTGGATATTAATAATATTTCTGTAGCTACATCATGGATAGGTATAGCTGCGTATACATTTCAAATATATTTTGATTTTAGTGGTTATTCAGACATGGCCATTGGTTTGGGGCATATGTTTGGGTTTACATTTAAAGAGAATTTTAAATATCCATATATATCAAAAAGTGTTACTGAGTTTTGGAGAAGGTGGCATATATCATTAAGTACATGGTTTAAAGAATATGTATATATTCCCTTGGGAGGAAATAGAGAAGGAGTAAAAAAACAGTGTAGAAATTTAATGATAGTTTGGACATTGACTGGATTATGGCATGGAGCAAGTTATAACTTTATTATTTGGGGAATGTATTATGGTGTAATTTTGATTATAGAAAAGTTCATTATAGGAAGATATATTAAAAACTTACCAACTATATTTAGAAGAATATATACACTTGTTATAGTTATGGTTGGATGGGTATTCTTTGGTATGAATACATTATATGAAGCTCTAAATTATTTAAAAGTTATGTTTTTTATATCAGGTAATACAATAATTGATAATACAGCTTTATATTATTTAAGTACTAATATAATTTTATTCATTATATTAATAATAGCTTCAACACCAATGCCAGCATATATAGTAAAAAAGGTAAAATCTTATAATTCTATAACGTGCTATACAATGATAGGAGCTGTAAATATACTTATTCTTATAATAGCTACTGCATATTTATTAAGCTCAACATACAATCCATTTATATACTTTAGATTTTAAATATGCTTGGAGTGAAATTAATGAGAAAGAAATATAGAAATGTCTTAGCTATAGTTTTTGTAATATTTATTTTTGGATTCTTTATTATTAATATATTTAATAAAAATATGGAGTTTTCTAACTTAGAAAATAGGTCATTGGCTAAAATGCCTACTTTTAAAATAGATAGGCTAATTGAAGGTAGATATACAAAAAATTACGAGAAGTATAAAAATGATCAGTTTTTTATGAGAGATACATTTATAAAATTGAAGAGTGAGATTGATGTTTTATTAGGGAAAAAGGAGAATAACAATATATATCTGTGTTCAGATGGTTCTTTAATTGAGAAATTTCTAGAACCTAATAAAGAAAGTTTAGAGAAGAATATTAAGGCTATAAATGAATTCTCTAATAAGCATTCAGAAATAAAGATAAATTTTATGATGGTTCCTAATGCTATTAGTATATATAGTGAAAAACTACCTAGATATGTATCTGAATCTAAGCAGGTAGAGTATATAAATAACTTTTCTAATAAGTTAGATAGAAATATTTCATTTATAAATCCATACAATTATTTTATAGAAAATAAGGAAGAAGAAATTTTTTATAGAACAGATCATCATTGGACAACTAAGGGGGCTTACTATGGATACCTAGCTCTTTGTGACAAGATGAACTTAAAGAAGAATGAAGAGAGTTATTACGATATTGAACTAGTATCAGATGATTTTAAAGGCACTTTATATTCACGCAGTTTGTTTGATATTAATAAAGAGGATGAGATAAAAGTATATATTCCTAAAAATGAAGATGATGAAGTTATAGTTAATCAGTTAGAAGAAAAGAAAGTAATTCCATCATTATATGATAGTTTAAAGCTTGGCACCAATGATAAATATGGAGTATTTCTTGGAGGCAATAAGCCTATAATTAAAATTCAAACTACAGCTAAATATAATAACAAATTACTTTTAATTAAAGATTCTTATGCAAATAGTATAGTTCAGTTTTTAACGCCTTATTTTGAAGAAATCGTAATGGTAGATCCAAGATATTATTATGGAGATATTGAAGAATTAATTAAAGAAGAGAAGTTCAGTGAAATTTTATTTTTATATAATGCAAATACTTTTTTTCAAGATAATTCATTATATGGAGTGTTAGAAAATTATTAAAAAGTACAAATAGTATAAAAATATAAACTTAAAGTATGATTTCTGTTAAATCATGCTTTTTTCACTTAGCATAACTGTACGTAAAACATAACATAAATAGCAATTAAAATAGATGCGTTAAGTTTATATAATAATACTATACAGAAAACAAATTTCTGTATAGGAGGTAATATTTGTGAAAAAGGTTAAAATTAGAAAAGCAAAAAAACAGGATGTAGACACGGTGGCTCACCTGATATACTATACAGAAGTGAAACCTCATGATGTATGAGGGGGAGAGTCTAAACAGGAGTGTTTAGAAAATTTAAAAGAACTTGTAAAAGATGAAGAATCAAGATATAGTTTGGATTATATTATGGTTGCAGAAGTGGATGAAAAAGTATTAGGAGCAATGGTTTTAATACCTTATGATGAATTAGATAGATTAAGTCTTGAAACTGAGTTTAAGCAATTTAAGAGAGTAGATGGTTTATTAGATAAACTATATTTTATATTTAATGATATAAAATATATATTCTTAAGGGAATGTAGAAGAGGGGACCTTTATATAGCAAACATAGCTACTTCCAAAGAAGCTAGAGGCCTTGGGATTGGAAAGAAATTGATGAAATATGCAGAACAGGTTGCAAAGAAGGAAGAGTATGAAGGTATATCACTTTTAGCAAAGGATGAAAATGTAACTAAGTTCTACGAAAAGCTAGATTACAATAAAGTTTTTGATAAGGTTCTTTTTGGTGAGAGAATAATAAAAATGGTTAAATGTTTTTAAAAGAAAGTTGTACTTGTTATTAAGGCAAGTACAACTTTTTTTGTGATAAAGGGATAGATCCCCTTTTTATATATTGAATAATAAGGGGATAAAAACACTTGGATTAATTATACTTAAAACAATCAAAATTAACATCATAAGTTTTACCTTGAAAGCACAAGTATATATACAAAAACTATAATTAAAATAATAAAAATAATATTTAAGGTCATGCTTATTTGAACAAAGTTTAGAAAGTAAGCAACATAATTAAGTAGTATTGCGAATATTCCAATGGAAGAAAGAATTCTAGATGCCTTTTTAAGATCTAAGTTCATATATAAGCCCCCTTGATAACATATATTTACATTAATAAATTTTAGTTTACAGGAGATAAGAACACAATGCTTTTAGTATAAAAGTATAAAAATAGAGCACAAAATTCTAGACAAACTAAATTTGACATATTTTTTACAATAATTTGTAAAAAGAGTGAAAATTAAATATAATAGTGTTAGGGTGAGAGTATGAGGATTTTAATAGTAGAAGATGATGTTGTTCAGAGAAATAATTTAATAAAAATAGTAGAAAGTAGATTTAAAGATGTACAAGTTTTATATTCTGATTCTGTAAAAGAGAGTCTCTTTTTATTAAAAGAAAGAAAAATTGATTTATTCATGTTAGATATAAAACTTAAGGATGGATCTGGTATAGAGCTTGCAGAAGAAATAAGAAAAATTAAAGGATATGAGTTAACAGGAATTATATTTTTAACTACAGAAAAACAATTAATATTAGATGCCTTTAAAAAAACACATTGTTATGAATTTATTGTGAAGCCTTATGAAAGTAAGGAGGTTGTAGATATAATAAATATCTTTAATGAAAATAAAAAAATGGATAATAAGAAAGTAGATGAATTTCTGCTTATTACCTTAGAGAATAAGGTGAAATATAAATTGAGAATTAAAGATATTATTTTTATAGAGTATTTATCAAGAAGATGTGTAATACATACAACAAAGGGTGTTCTTACTACAAGAGAATATACTTTAAATAAAATTAGTACTTTAATTAGCTGTGAAAATATAGTTCAAACTCATAAGTCTTTCTTAGTTAATTGCACTTATATTCAAAAAATAGAAAAAGAGTATTATAAGCTTTGGAAAATTCATTTTGATAGTATAGATGATATAGCATTGCTATCGCTAAATTATAAGAATAATTTAATGGAATTATTAGGAGAGTATAATGTGGATTAATTTATTTATACAATGCATCTCTTTGGGGATTATTTATAATATAGTATCTAAAAGAAAGAGTATTAGAGATTATATTGTAATAGTAATTATATCTTTGCTTTTTTCAACTATAGGCAGCAACATGAATATATGGATTTTTTTTATTAATTTTATGTATGGACTAGTTTTATCATTAATTAATAAGGAAAAAATACTTGATAATCAAATAAAGCTATTTATGGCCTTTATAAGCTTAGCAGTTGCAGAAAGTATATTAACAATAATGTATCAATTTTTAAAGATTAATATTACAGCTAGTAATATGATAATATCGCAAAGTATTATCAATACCTCAGTAATACTGCTTATATATTCCTTTAACAAAAAAATGACTATTAATTTTATAGATATAGTAAAGAAGAATATAAAAATATTTATTATGGTTATTTTACAGTGCTTTATGATTTTCTTTTTGTTTCAATATATAAATACAACAACATGGTTAAGTAGTATTGAAAAAGTGTTAATATTGCTTTCTATATTAAGCTTTATTTTAGTGGGAATATTTTTATTTGTTGATATATTTAGACAATTTAAGAAAACAGAAGAGGATAAATTGAAGTCAAGATATAACGAGGTTCTTGAAGAGTATTTTGAAAAAATGAGGGCAGATTCACATGAGTATAAAAATCATCTTAATGCTATATATGGTGTATTGCAGGTTGGTGATTATGATCAGATAAAAGATTTAGTTAAGGGGTATATTCAAAATGTATCAAATGAGGATCATTTAATAGAATTATCGAAGATAAATAATCAACTAATAAGGGCCTTAATTTACAGTAAAATATCTTATGCAACTTCGATAGGAATCAATTTTAAATATTACATAAAAAGTAGTTTGAAAGATATAAGTATTTCTGATTCAGAACTTGTAATTATTATGTCAAACATTTTAAATAATGCAATAGAGGCAAGCTCTGAAAGTTATGATAAGTATGTAGAACTAACTTTGAGTAAAAAAGATAATAAATATAATATAGTGGTTAAAAATTCAGTTAATAATGAGGATGTTATAAATGTTTTAGAAATGTTTAACTATGGGTATTCTAACAAAGGCGATGAAAGGGGAATTGGACTATATAATGTTAAGACTATAGTTTACAATAATGGAGGAGAAATATTAGTAGATATTGATGAAAATATCTTTACTATGGAAATAAATATTTAAATTTCATAAGGTATACATAATTAGTCTAGTTTGATATAATTCTAATATTAATTGGATGAATTTATATATCTATTATAAGAGGTGAAAAAGTGAGAGAACTTAAAGGTATAGAAGAAAGAATTTTAGATAGAGCATTATATCTTTTTGGAAAGAATGGGTCATCAAGCGTTCCCATTAGAGCTATTTCAAAAGAAGCTGGAGTTAATGTAAGTGCTATAAATTATTATTTTGGTAGTAAGGATGAAATGGTGAAAAATGTACAGGCGTTTTATATAGAAAATATAGTTTCAGCTTATTCTGAGCTTGATAATGAAGAACTTAGTGATGAAGAAAAGTTAATTCTATGTGCTAACGAAATAATGGAATATGCACTAAGATATCCAGGAATTTTTGTAATGCAAAAGGAAGCAGCAACTTCATATGAAGATGATGAGATTGCAAAAAAAATCATAGACGTTACAGAATCTATGAATAAAAAGTTAGATGAGATTTTGAAAAGAGTTGTTAAATCATCAAAGAATGAATTTTCATATATAAAAATGATATTTTTATCATCACTTATTTATCCAACTACCGATTTTAGTGCAACAGACTTAAATAATGAACTTATAACTAATAAAGAGGGACGAATTAAGTATATAAAATATATATTAAGTATATTAAGATAGAATAAGCAAATAAGCCAGGAATATATTTATGAAAAGATAAATATATTCCTGGCTTATTTGCTGTCTAAGAAAGTATAAAATTAAAACAAAATGTTTAAAACGTATTGATTAAATTTCCGGAATGAAATATAATTGCATTAAGGAAAGATTGTTAATTAGTTAACTATATAAATTTTAGGAGGTATATTATGTATTACAATCATGTATTTAGCCCTATAAAGGTAAGAGGGTTAGAAATTAAAAATAGGGTAGTTTTCCCTGCTATGGGTACGAAGATGCTTAATGGAGATAGCTATGTAACTGATCAACTTATTGATTACCATGTAGCTAGAGCAAAAGGTGGAAATGGCTTAAACTTTACAGAAGTTTGCTCTGTATATAGCAAATCATCGCCAAAGAATTTTCTGGCAATATCTGATGATAAGTATATACCAGGAATGAAGAAGTTAGTTGATGCAATTCATGAAGCTGGAGGATTAGCTGGAGTACAATTATGGTTAGGTGGATCAGCAGTACTATTTGGGGATCCAATTGCAATGGTTGTAGTACCTAGTGATTTTCAAGCAGCTCCTAATTATGTAATACCTGGAGCAAGCGTAGAAACAATTAAGGAAGCTGTTGAAGCTTTTGGAACAGCAGCAAAGCGAGCAGTAGAAGCAGGATTTGATACTATTGAATTTCATGCAGGACACAATTATACTCCACACTCATTCTTAAGTAAGGCATTTAATAAAAGAACAGATGAGTATGGTGGATCTTTAGAAAATCGTTCAAGATTTTTGCTAGAATGTATAGAAGCCATACGTAATAATATTCCAGAAGATATGCCTCTATTCATGAGAATAGATGCCTTTGATGATTATGTTGAAGATGGTTTAACTATTGAAGAGGTAATTGAATTTTGTAAATCAGCTAAAAATGCAGGAGTTGATGTAGTTGACGTTTCAAGAGGAAATTTCTCAAGTGCAGCTATTAAATATGAAGTGCCACCAGTAGATTTACCAAGAGGCTTTAATGTTGATAATGCAACAAGAATAAAGAATGAGACAGGATTAGTTACAATTGCTGTAGGAAGAATAAATGATCCAGGGCAAGCTGATGAAATAATTAAAGATTGTAAAGCAGACATGGTTGTAATGGGAAGAGCACAACTTGCAGATCCAGAGTTCTGTAATAAAGCTATGAGAGGGGAAGCAGATAGCATTATACGTTGTGTAGGTTGTAACCAAGGGTGTTATGATGGCTTTTCTGATAAGGATGTTCCTTTTATAACTTGTTTAAGAAACCCAGCCTTAGGAAGAGAGAAGGAATATGAGTTAAGAAAAACTGAAGCACCTAAAAAGGTATTAATTATTGGGGGAGGAGTTTCTGGTTTACAGGCAGCAACTACTTTAAAGGAAAGAGGACATATTCCAGTAGTATGTGAAGCAAGTGATTCTTTAGGGGGACAATTTGTACTAGCTGGTGCCGCACCAAGAAAAGAAGAAATGAAATTAGCAGCTATTCATATGGGAGAAGTATGTGAAAAGGCTGGAATTGAAATAAGGCTTTCTACAAAGGTAACTCCTGAAGTTATTAAAGACGTAAATCCAGATGAAGTTATAGTAGCAGTAGGATCTTCTCCAATGGAATTAAATATACCTGGTTCAAAATTAGCTAATGTTACAAATTCTCATGATGTATTAGCTGGTAAGGTTAAGGTAGATGGAGATGTTGTAGTAGTAGGTGGAGGATTGGTAGGTCTTGAGGTGGCTGAATATCTTTCAGGTAAAGTTGGAAAGATTACTGTTGTTGAAATGTTAAATGAGGTTGCTAAGGATTTAGGACAACTTCGTAAAATATGCGTAATGGAAAATTTATATAAAGAAGGAATAACTACTATAACTAATGCTAAATGTGTAGAGATAAAAGATAAAGCAGTTGTTATTGATAAAGAAGGAGCTTTAGAAGAAATTCCTTGTGATTCTGTAGTTGTTTCAATAGGCTCAAGAGCCCGTGACTATGATGAAATATCAGTTTACTGTGGTAAGAATAATATACCTTGCCATACAATAGGAGATGCAGTTAAAGCTCGTAGAGCATTAAATTGTATTAAAGAAGCAGTAGATGTAGCTAGAGAAATATAGTAAAATTAGTAGTTAATTTTATGATGTATAGAAACCCAAGTTTTGCGCTTGGGTTTCTTTTTATTTTATATATGATATAATATGCTATTAGAAAATACATGGATAAGGTGTGTAGTTATGGAAGATTTAAAAAAATCAATTGAAGAAATGATAAAAGAAGAATTAATTAAAATAGTTATAAGCAATAAACTTAATAAAGATGTTAAATATAATAAGATTACTTTTCTGCTAAAAGAAAATAAAAAAGAAAAGTATTATCAAATAGAGCAATACACAGATAAACAAGTATTTCATGAAAACATAAAGTTTGATGAAATATCTTCAAAACTTTTAGAGTGTATTGAAGGAAAATATAAGCAAGTTTCTGCATGGTCAAATGACACAACATTTGATATGAAGATATCTAAAAAAGGTAAGATATTTCTAGGCAAAAAGAAAAGTAGTAATGAAAAGCTAGCTAATAAAAGTCACAACAGAGAGAAAAATTATATCTTAAAGGAAGGTATGATAATTGAGCCTCTTATAGATTTAGGTGTATTTACTAAAGAAGGGAAAATAGTTAACTCTAAGTATGATAAATATAAGCAAATAAATAGATTTGTAGAGATAATAGATGATGAAATAAAGAAAAATGATTATAAAGAACTTACTATATTGGACTTTGGATGTGGAAAATCTTATTTAACTTTTGTACTTTATTATTACTTTGTAGAAATAAAGAAAATCGATGTAAAGATGATTGGATTAGATTTAAAGGAAGATGTAATTAAGAAGTGTAATGATATAGCTAAAAGATACAAATATGATAATTTACATTTTGAGCTTGGAGATATAAATGGCTTTAAGTATAACAATAAGGTGGATATGGTTATAACATTGCATGCGTGTGATACTGCAACAGATTATGCTTTGTATAATGCAATAAAGTGGAATAGTAAGATGATATTTTCTGTTCCGTGTTGCCAACATGAATTTAATAAACAAATGAAATCAGATGAGTTTTCTATATTAACTAAATATGGAATAATTCAAGAAAGAATGGCAGCCCTTATGACAGATTCTGTTAGAGCAAACCTTTTAGAAGCAATGGGATATAAAACACAGTTGTTAGAGTTTATTGATATAGCTCATTCTCCTAAAAATATATTAATTAGAGCATCTAAGGGGAAAATATCTCTTGATAAGAAGAAAGAGGCTTTAGATGAGATCAATAGATTAAATAAAGAATTTAATTTTAATCCAACATTATATAAGTTGTTGGAAAGCGACTTAAAAAACTTAAAATAATATCATAAATGTTTACTGTTATTACATAAAATGTATATAATGATGTTATATATATTAGGGGGGGTAATAATGGTAAAGAAGAGGGAAAAGGATAGTAAAAGGGAAGAAGAAGCAAGAGAAGAAGAGTTAAGAAAATATGATTATTACGATGGAAAAGAAGGGGGAAGTATTCTAACTTTTTTTGGAGGTATAATATTATTCTGTATAGGGGCCTTCATGATTTTTCAAAATACTACTATATCAACAGGGTTCGGACTTTCTAGATTAATAGGTTTTGATGTGCCTACAGGATTGATAATTTTTCCACTACTAGTGGGAGTCGTAATATTATTTTTTAATGAAGATTCTATATTTGGATGGTTTTTGGTAGTTGTTGGACTGTTAATTATTATAGTTGGAATAATTATGGGATTAAGAATACATTTTAATAGAATAACTATGTTCCAAGGAATAATAATGTTTGTAACTACAGCAGCAGGTATTGGCCTAACCTTAAAAGGGTTATTTGGAAAGAAAAGAAACTAATGGAATATTAAATTTTAGATTATTATAGGCTATGGCAATAGGAAATTAATTTTTTCTATTGCCATAGTTCTTTTTGTAATTTAAAGAAAGTAGGGAGAGTGATAGTGTGAAAACTCCTAGGTTCACTAGGAGTTTTCATTGACTTTCTAATTAGTGACTACTATAATAACTACTTGTAAGTGGTTACTAAAGTAGTTACTAGTTAGGGGGTTAAAAAGTGTTAGCAGAAAAATTAGTCTTACGTGAGGAACGAGAAGAAGGAATAAAAGAGGGGTTAAGGGCGGCAGCTCCATTAATTATAGGATATATACCAATAGCCATGGCCTTTGGTATTTTAGGAAAAACTGCAGGAATAACATTTAGTGAGACAGTAATGTTTTCAGCCTTTGTATCAGCAGGTGCAAGTCAATTTATGGCGTTAAACCTATTTATGGCAGGAGCAGGGATACTACAAATTATATTAACTACGTTCTTGGTGAACTCTAGACATTTTTTAATGAGTGCATCTCTTTCAAGAAAGGTTAATGATAAGCTTCAAAAATGGACACCTTTTGTGGCTTTTGCAATGACAGATGAAATATTTTCAATTGCCTCTTTTAAGAAAGAAGAACTAACTCCTAAATTTATGTTGGGGTTTGAAGGATCAACATATTTAGTATGGGTTTTAGCTACAGCTGGAGGATTTTTATTAGGTGAAGTTTTACCGCCAGTGGTTCAAGACAGTATGGGAATAGCTTTATATGCTATGTTTATAGGCATATTAATACCAGAAGGAAAAAAGAGTAGAAAATTATTAGGACTAGCTATTTTAGCTGGAATTTTAAATACAATATTATCTTCCATTTCTTTTTTACCAGCAGGATGGAGTGTTATTATTTCAATAATATCAATATCAGCTTTAGGAGCATTTATGAAAGAGGAGGTTCAAGTTAATGAGTAAAGTTATTATTTTAATACTGGGAATGATGATAGTAACTTATCTACCAAGACTTATTCCATTTTTAATGGGAAATCAAAAGGAACTTCCAGAAAAGTTTAATAAGTTTTTGTCATATATTCCAGCAACAGCTCTTGGTGCATTAATTTTACCAGGAGTTTTTAACGCTACACCAGATAAACCAATAGCAGGAATAGTAGGAATTTTATTTGCTATTGGATATTCATGGTACAAAGGTGGTATAATATTACCAGTAATAGGAGCAATATTATCTACTTTTATTGTATTAGTGGCGTTTTAACGTAGGAGGGAACATGGGAGATAATTCATCAGTAATTCAAGAAATGAAGTCTTTAGGGTTAAGTGAGTATGAAGTTAAGGCTTATTTAAGTCTTTTAGAAAAGAATCCTCTAAATGGGTATAGCTTAAGCAAGGAATCAGGAATACCAAGATCAAGAATTTATGAAGTTTTAGATATGCTAAAAACTAAAGGAATGGTATTTGAACAAAGTGATGAAAAGACTACAATTTATTATCCATTAGAGCCAAAGCTTTTAATTTCAAAACTTGAAAAGAACTTTACTCAAACCTTAAGTAGTGTTGATAAATACGTAAACAGTATTTATAACAAGAAGGAGCAAAAAAATACTCTTACTATTTTAGAGGGAAGAGAAAAGATTATTGAGGCATTAAATCTACTTATTTCTCATGCTCAAAAGAGAATAGCTCTTTCAATATGGGAAGAAGAAGTAAAAGAAATTGAAGAAGAGTTAATTAAAGCAAAAGAAAGAGGAGTAATTATTAAGGGGATATACTTTGGAACAAGTAATGCTTTTAATGAACTTACTCCTCATAGAGATATAGAAACTTATTTGCAAGAAAAAAAAGAAAGATATATGACTGTTACTATTGATGGAGAACACGCTTTGTATGGCGTAATCTCAAGAGGGGAAGATAGTAGAGTTACTTGGACTCAAGATGAAAGTTTAATTGATGTAAGCGAAGATTACATATGTCATGATCTTATGGTTAATGAATATTTCTATCAGCTTAATGAAAAAAAACAAGATGGGTATGAGAACTTCATGAATGAAGTTAGAAAAGATTATTTTGGATATAGTGATATCTAAATATAAAAAGGGGGCAAAAAATGATATCAAAAAAGATGAATGAACTTGTAAAAAATAGTTCTGTAATAAGAGCAATGTTTGAAGAAGGCAAAAGGTTATCAGCTATATATGGGGAAGAAAATGTTTTTGATTATAGCATTGGTAATCCTAATGTAGAACCACCACAAGAAATAAAGGATGCAATTGTTCAGATACTAAATGAAGAATCACCTAACCTTGTACATGGATATATGAATAACTCAGGTTATGAAGATGTACGAGAGGAAATTGCTCAATTCATAAACAAGAAAAATAATATGAATTTATCTTGTGAAAACATAGTTATGACTTGTGGTGCAGCTGGTGGCTTAAATGTTATATTAAAAACATTATTAAATCCAGGTGATGAAGTTGTAGTTCTTGCACCATACTTTGGGGAGTATGGAAATTATGTAGCTAATTTTGATGGTAAACTTGTTGTTGTACCAGCTGAAACTAAGACATTTCAGCCTAATATTGAAGGCTTGAAAGAAGCTATATCTCCTAAAACTAAGGCGGTAATAATAAATACTCCTAATAATCCAACAGGAGTTGTTTATTCAGATGAATCATTAAAGAGGATGGCTAAGGTTTTAGAAGAAAAGGAAAAGGAATTTGGAATTAGTATTTATCTTATTTCTGATGAACCATACAAAGAAATAGTATATGATGGGGTAGAGGTACCCTATGTACTTAAGTATTATAAAAATTCCTTCATAGGCTATTCTTATAGTAAGTCATTATCTCTTCCAGGGGAGAGAATAGGATATATTGTAGTAAATAGTGTAATGGATGATTTTAATGATGTAATTGCATCATTAAATGTAGCAAATAGAATACTAGGATTTGTTAATGCACCATCCCTATTTCAAAGAGTAATAGGAAAAACACTAGGTGCAGAAGTAGATGTTAATATATATAAGAAGAATAGAGATCTATTATATAATCATTTAATAAGTTTAGGGTTTGAATGCATAAAGCCAGAGGGAGCATTTTATTTATTCCCTAAGGCATTAATTCAAGATGATAAGAAGTTTGCAGAAGAAGCAAAGAAATTTAACTTGCTTATAGTCCCAGGGTCATCCTTTGGATGCCCAGGATATTTTAGGCTTTCTTATTGTATTGGATATGAAAAGATTGAAAAATCTTTGGAGGCTTTTAGTAAACTGGCAAAGCAGTTTGCTTGATGAATAGTAATTTAATGAATAATTTTTGAGGAAACTGCTTTCGCAGTTTCTTTTTTTATTACTTATCGAATCTACTTGACTAAATTCTCCATATATTAGATAATTAATATAATAAAATTATAGGATAAAGATAGTGATAAGGAATAGTATATAAGTTAAGTCTTTTAGAGAGCTAGGGGGAGGTGGAACCTAGTAGATTACTTTATAGAAAGCAGCCTTTGAATCGCGTATTGAGAACTAAGATTAATTCTTAATGTAGATACAGACGTGTCCCTTACGTTATAGAGGAGAGGATAAGAAATTATCCTTACTGAGTGAGTAAAAAAATATTTTACTTATTAGGGTGGTACCGCGAATTTTAGCTTCGTCCCTTATTTGGGATTGGAGCTTTTTTTATTCTAAAAAAATTATAGGAGGTATAAGTAGTGGAAGAAATTTTAGAGATATTAGAACAAAATAGTAGATATACTGATGAGCAGATAGCGTTAATGGTTGGAAAAACAGTAGAAGAGGTTAGAGAAGCCATTAGAGATTATGAAGAAAAGAATATAATAGCTGGGTATACAACTCTTATAAATTGGGAAAATACAGGAAAGGAAACAGTAACAGCTCTTATTGAAGTAAAAATAACACCTCAAAGAGATGTTGGATTTGATAAGGTGGCTGAAAGAATATATAAGTTTGATCAAGTTAAGGCATGTTATTTAATGTCCTCAGGAGGCTTTGATTTAACAGTAATAGTGGAAGGAAAAACAATGAAAGAGGTAGCATTATTTGTTTCAGAAAAGCTTGCATGCCAAGAAGCTGTCACAGGTACTGCAACACACTTTGTTTTAAAGAAGTACAAAGATCATGGAACAATATTTAAAGAGAAGAAGATTCAAGATAGGGAGGCTATATTTGTATAATGTTAGAAAATATGATTAGAGATGATGTAAAGAATATGCCACCATCTGGCATTAGAAAATATTTTGATTTGATAAATGAAATGGAAGATGTTATTTCATTGGGAGTTGGGGAGCCTGATTTTATAACACCTTGGAATGTGAGAGAGGCAGGGATATACTCTTTAGAGCAAGGCCATACTCACTATTCTTCTAATGCAGGTTTTATAGAACTAAGAGAAGAAATAGCAAACTATTTAAATAGAAGATTTGACTTAACTTATGACCCTAAAAATGAAATTATAGTAACTGTTGGTGGTAGTGAAGGTATTGATATAGCTTTAAGAGCATTAGTTGAAACTGGAGATGAAGTTATTGTGCCAGAACCAAGCTTTGTTGCTTATAAAGGGTGCACTGCTTTTACTGGTGCTACTTCTAAGGTTATAAATTTAAAAGCAGAAAATAATTTTAAACTTACAGCTGAGGAGCTTGAAGAAGCAATTACAGATAAAACCAAAGTCGTTATAATTCCATTTCCTAATAATCCAACTGGAGCAATAATGACTAGAGAGGATTTGCAACCTATAGTTGATGTCTTAAAGGATAAGGATATAATAATCCTTTCAGATGAAATTTATGCAGAATTAACTTATGGAGAAAATCATGTTTCTATAGCAAGTTTTCCAGAAGTTAGAGATAAAACTATAGTTATAAGTGGATTTTCTAAGGCATATGCAATGACTGGATGGAGATTGGGTTATGTTTGTGGACATCCTATTTTAATAGATGCTATGAAGAAGATTCATCAATATGCATTAATGTGTTCTCCTACTACTGCACAATACGCTGCAATTGAAGCCTTGAAAAATGGGGATGAAAGCGTAGGAAAGATGGTAAGGGAATATAATAGAAGAAGAAGAGTATTATTAGATGGATTTAGGAAGCTTGGATTAGAATGTTTTGAACCACATGGTGCATTCTATATGTTCCCTTGTATTAAATCTACAGGAATGACTTCTGATGAATTCTGTGAAAAACTACTTATGAGTGAAAAAGTATTAGCAGTTCCAGGTAATGCATTTGGAGATTGTGGTGAAGGATTTATTAGGACATGCTATGCTTCCTCTATGGATAATATTATTGAAGCATTAAAGAGAATAGAAAGATTTTTAGAAAAACAAAAAAAATAAATGCACAGGCTATATTAAAATAAGATTTATTTTAATATAGCCTTTTTAAACGTCTAGGAAAGTGCCCTTATTGATACATAGATTGAGTGGTGAAAATATGTTAAGACATTAAAAATAAAAATTATAATGCCACCGCAGAACTCCAAAAGTAAGTTTTGGAACCTGTGGTATGGCTGAAAAAAAAGAGACAAGATCCTGGGGGGAACTTGTCTTAAATAAGGTTTTAATTTATGAATTAATTTAGCTAATTTTATTATATGTTATTTTTTCAATTATGATAGCCTTAATTCTTATCATAAATAGTGTCTATTTTTTGCATAAATATTTTTATCTGTAAAATAGAGTAGAGGAAAATGGTTATTTAAGAAGAATATGTTAGTATATACACGATAGTAAAGAAATGGGTGATAGTTTTGAAGTTATTATTGGTTGAGGATGATATAGCCTTAATTAGAGGAATATCTTTTGCCTTAAAAAAAGAAGGATTTGAAATAGAAACAGCTGATACTATAAGCAGTGCAAAGAAGTTAATAGATAGTAAAAAGTTTGATTTAATACTATTAGATATTAATCTTCCAGATGGGCTGGGATTTGATTTGTGTGAAAAAGTAAGAACATATTCTAATATACCTATTATATTTTTAACAGCATCCCAATCTGAACTAGATGTAATGAATGGTTTAGATATTGGAGGAGATGACTATATCACTAAGCCTTTTAGTGTATGTGTATTGATATCTAGAGTGAATGCACTATTAAGAAGAGTAAATAAAATTAAAGATAAGTGGATAATTGAGTCAAAGGATATTAAGTTTTATGAAAGGGAGATGAGGGTTAAGAAGAAGGATAAAGATATTGAATTAACAAAAAGAGAAATGAAGCTAATACACTTTTTTATGAATAACCCTCAAATTATATTATCTAAAGAAAAGATACTAGAGAGTGTATGGGATTGTGATGGAGACTTTGTAGATGAGAATGTTGTTGCAGTTAACATAGGAAGATTAAGAAATAAAGTAGAAGAGATTCCAAGTAATCCAGAATATATCCAAAATATAAGAGGGGTAGGGTACATATGGGCACAGGAATGCATAAGGAGATAGATGGAAATTATACAATAAAGAGAGGATTGATAATTTCTTTTAGTGCTTTTATATTTATTTTCTTTGTTCAAGGTATTGTTATAGGTGGATATTTAAAAAGTTTGGAAGAGAAGCAAATGATTAAATATCAAAATATAGTTGGGGGATTAAAAGAGAAGAACATATTAAATGATAGGGAATTGAATGAAATATTATTTTCTGAAAATGATGAGGAAAAGTTAAGAATAGGTGAAGAGTTTTTTTATAAGCTAGGATATGGGACAAATATGGGTGCTTTAGATAATGAACTTTTTTATAATGAACCTACAAATTTATATTTGTTAATCATAAACATTATTTTTTTATCATTATTTCTTTGCTTTTTAGTATTATTTTTTATCTTTAAAAAAGGTGCTAGTTGGATTCTTGAACTAAGCAATGATATACAGAGAATAACATTTAAAAGTGGATATAAATATAGAAATGATATTGGTGAAGGTGAAATAGCTCTTTTAAATACAAGACTTAATAAATTAAATGAAAACATAGATAAGAGCATTAATGACATTGATAAAGATAGGAATATGATGAAAGAGTTAATAAATGATTTATCCCATCAAATAAAAACTCCAATTACTTCATTGAAGCTTTCAAATAACTTTCTTAAGGGAAATGACTTAACAGAAGAAGAAAGGGAAGAGTTCATAAATACATCCTGTAAGGACATTGAGAGATTAGAGTGGCTTAGTGAAGGATTAATGCAAGTTTCTAGATTAGAGGCTGGAATAGTGAAACTTGATATAAAACCTAATAATTTAAAAGATACATTAATAGATGGAATAAATGGAGTTTATAAAAAAGCTTTAAAGAAGGGTGTAAATTTAGAATTTAACGAATTTCTAAATATTGTTTTTAGACATGACTATAGGTGGACAAAGGAAGCTATAATAAATATTTTGGATAATGCTATAAAATATACAGAATCGGGGGGAGGAGTAAAGGTATCCCTGCAAGAAGAGAAGGACTTAATAAAAATAGTTATTGAAGATAGTGGAATTGGAATTGGAGAAGATGAAATTTTTAAGGTCTTTAAGAGATTTTATAGAGGAAGAGATATTAATGTTCAGAGGCAAGAGGGGTCCGGACTTGGACTATATTTATCGAGAAGAATAATAGAAGAAGAGGGAGGAACTATAGGCTTAAATTCAGAAGTTGGTAAGGGAAGTATATTTACAATTACCTTTTATAAAGGACTTTTAGAGTAAATAACAAAAATGTTATTCACTTTGTTAATGAATTGTTATTATGGTGATTTACAATAAAGGTAGAGGTATAAAGGGGGAAGTATATATGGAGATATTAAGAACTATAGAGTTAAAGAAATATTATGGACAAGGTACAGGAGAGGTAAAAGCTGTAGATGGTATTAATATATCAATACAAAAAGGGGAATTTGTTACCTTGATAGGACCATCTGGATCTGGGAAAAGTACATTACTGAATCTTTTAGGTGGCCTAGATAACCCTACTAGTGGAGAAATTATAATAGAAGGAAAAAATATAAGTAAATTAAAGTATGATGACTTATGTTTATTTAGAAGAAGGAATATAGGATTTGTTTTTCAGTCCTATAACTTACTACCAATATTATCAGCATATGAAAATATTATATTACCTATAAGAATAGATAATCAAAAGGTGGATAGGGAATATGTAGAGGAAATCATGAAAACATTAGGTATATGGCAAAAGAAAGATGTAATACCTAGTAAATTATCAGGAGGACAACAACAAAGGGTTGCCATTGCAAGAGCTTTGGCTTCAAGACCATCAATAATATTAGCAGATGAACCAACAGGAAACTTAGATTCAAAAAATAGCGATGAGGTAGTTTCCATGCTTAAGGCGTGTTCAAAAAAGTACCATCAAACAATTCTTTTAATAACTCATGAAGCAAAGATAGCAATGCAAGGAGATAGAATATTAAGAGTTGAAGATGGGAAGGTGATTGAGTGATGAGAAACGGTATTTATAGAGAGCTAGGGTTTAAAAATCTCTTAACTTCTAAAAAGAATAATATTGTTCTTGGATTTTCAATTACTTTAGTATCCGCTTTTCTTATGACTATACTTGGATTGTGTTATAGCTTGAATTTGGCTTTCAAGGAAGATCTTGCAGTAAACGGATTTGGAGCTGACAATGCATATTTTAGTTTAAAGGATGAAGAAGATATAAGTAGGATAAAGAATCATACTTATGTAGATGAAGTTGGAGAAAATATTATAGGAGGTCAGATTATAGAATATAAAGGTTCGAAAATTTATTTAAATTATAGTGATAAAACATGGCTAGATTTTTATAGGACAGAGATTCTTAGTGGTGAACTTCCAAATGATAAATATGATATTGTACTAGAAGATAAATTTTGTGAAAAATATAAATTAAATATTGGAGACTATATAACAAATGAAAAGGGAGAAGAATTTAAAATTACCGGTATTGTTAATGTAAAAGGGAATCCAGCACCCAATTCTTATGATGGATATGTAACAAAAGAGATAGCATTAAGAGGTAAAACATTAATGGTTAATGGAAAAGATGCAAGGTATTCAGTTGGATTAACTGTTAAGGGAAAGTTTAATATAGAAAAGAAGTTATATGAAATTGCTGAAGATTTAGGGTATACCCCTTGTACTATATTTGGAGAAGAAAACGGGGATTTTATAATAAATGAATTTATGCTAGGGCCAGAAAAAGGTATTGTAGTAGCCTTTTTTATATTGACATTGCTAATTGTTTTAACTTCATTTTTTATTATTTATAACTTGGTATCTATTAACTTTACGGAAAGGGTACAAAACTATGGACTTTTATCAACTTTAGGAATGAATAGAAAACAACTAACAAAGGTAATGTGGTGGGAAGTATTTATTTTATCCATAATAGCTATACCTATAGGAATAGTTGTAGGGGTAGGAGTTGGGAAAATAATAATACCTAGGATACCAGTCAATCTTGATGTTCCTTTGCATGTAGTATATAAGCTGTGGTTTATTCCTGTAATAATATTCATAACTTTAATAACAGTTTTTGTATCTATTTTAGCACCAGTTAGGAAAAATATTAAAATGTCACCTATTGAGGCTATGAATTATTCATCATTTAGTATGGTTAAGGAAGTTAAATTTAAAGAGAGTAATAATGTTCTTAATGATTTAGCTAAAAGCAATATATTGAGAAATAAGAGGGCTACAATGACCATAATTATATCCCTATCAATAAGTGCTATTTTATTTTTAGCAGTTTCTACAGTTTTAAATAGTATGAGCCTTCAAAATTATATAAGATCATCTTTTGTAGCAGAAGATATAAAAGTAGCTGTAAATAATGATATGTCCTACTATATGGATGGAGGAATAACAGAAAAAAGTGCTAAGGATATTATAAATTATAGTGATGTAAAGTATGCTTATGGCAACAAAAAGGTTGGATCATATATAGGCGATAAAAGTTATGATTTATATTCTATAAATTCAAGTGATTTAAAGAATCTAGATGATAATTTGATAGAAGGTTCTTTAGATAAAAATGAGTATGATGGTAAAAATAAAGTGATTATACCATATAAAAATGATGTAAGTGAGATACCTTATAAAGTGGGAGATAAAGTTGAAATAAAGGTTAATGATGAGATTGATAGTTATGAAGTAGGTGCAATAGTCAATGGGTTTGATATAATGACTACGGTAAAAGCAAATAATAATATATTACTTTATGAAGGAAACAAGTCTTTTGATAATGTAGATTATTTTGTGTTCCACATAAAAACTAAAGGTGGCAAAGTAGAAAGTGTAAAACAAAGGCTGTTTGAGGAATATAAATCCAATGGAAATATTGAACTTACAACCTATGATGGAGTTAATAATGAGCAGAGTAATTCTCTAAAACAATTAAATTTTGGTGGCTATTTAATTGTGAGTGTTATTGGAATTTTAGGTGTTTTAAATTATATTATTACCATTTTAACAAGTGTTTTATCTAGGAGAAAAGAATTTGGAATTATAAGAGCATTGGGAATTAGAGAAAAAGAGCTAAGAAAAATGATAATAAGAGAAGGTATATTTATATCTGGAATTATAGGAAGTATAGGAATAATCTTAGGAAATATATTAGGTTACTACTTATATATAGCCTTTAAAACACAAGCGGCATATGCTATATATTCATTTCCTATAATACAAAATGTTATTGTAGTGTTACTTCTTATAGTAATTCCATTGCTAGTATATAGAATGGCTATAAAGAGTATCGTAAAAATTCCAGTAGTTGAGCAAATAAGATATATTGAATAGAAAAAGGAGCTTTGAAAAAAGCTCCTTTAAATTATCCTAGTAGTAAAGAAACTATTAGGATTAATGTAAATGTCCAATGTAGGTTGTTTGTATATGGAATTCCAAGTTTTTGGAATGTAGTAACAGCTCTAAGTGCTTTAACAGCAAGAGGGAGAGTTATAAATACAACTAGTGTAGATAAAGGGTATAATCCATTAAAAACAAATAATAGGGATAATACATAAACTCCATAAATAAGCGACCTATACAAAATTGAACTAAATCTGCTTCCAAGTCTAACGCTTAATGTTCCTAGGCTTAGTTTAGTATCCCTTTGGAAGTCTCTCATTTCATTACTAATCATTAATGCTGGTATTATTAATGATGCTGGTAAAGCTATTAGTATAGGATATACATTTAAGCTTTGACTAAATGGGAAATATGCACCAAGAACCATTAGTGGCCCCATTAATATAAATGAAAGGGGGACTCCTAATCCTTTAGTTTTATATACAAAAGGTTCTCCTGTGTAGGCATAAGCTCCTATTATTCCAACAAGTCCAATCCAAAACATTCTTATATCTGTAAGATATATAAGGGCTAGTCCAATTAATGCTGCACCAGCAAAACATGCCATAGCAAGTAGGAATACATAAATATCGAAGTAAGTTCTTTCTACACCTAAAAATTTTCTCTTTCTTCCAGAAGGTCTATAATATCTAAAGTCACCTTCAAAATAATCATTAACAAGGTTAGCTCCACCTTGAGCAAGTATTCCGGCTATAGTAATCATAGTAATAAGGGAAATGTTATAGCCTAAAGAATGATTTTTCATAGAACCGTCCAAATATGCTGCTATTATTCCAAGGGTTGTTGAACCAACAGCTAAGGTTAATGATAATGGCCTGAATGCTATCCAACTATCTTTTATAAACTTTTTTAAGTAATCTTTCGTTAAATTTTTCATAATAATTCATCCTATCTCTCTAAAATAACTAATATATTATCACATATAATTTGACAAATTTAAAGAGTAAATGTTTTAATTTCCTTGAATTATTAAATGTACTTAAATATAATGGTAAATGGATTAAAAAAGTTTGTAGGAGGATTAACAAATGAAAAACTTAAAAGGGTGGATAGTAATGCTACTTGTGGCAGTATTTTCCTTAACTGCTATAGGGTGTACAAGTAAGGGTGATCTTTCAAAAGAAAATGAAGAAAATAGAACTTTAAAAATTGGATTAATGCCAGCAGTAGATACTGCACCAATATTAATAGCAGAAAAAAATGGTTACTTCAAAGATGCTGGAATTAATGTGGAGATAGAAATTTATTCTAATGCTCAAAACAGACAAAGTGCACTTCAAAGTTATCAAATAGATGGTGCTATGACAGATTTTATTGCAGTTGCTACAAATGTTGATGGTGGATTTGATATAAAAGCTACAACTATGACAGATGGTATGTTCCCTGTTCTTTCTAATGGAGATGTATCTGGTAAAAAGGATATTAAGGTTGGAATGATGGAAGTAAGCGTATCAAACTATCTTATAGATAAATGGCTTGGTAAGGACTATAACATAGAAAAAGTATTTATAAATGAAATACCAGCAAGACTTGCAGCTATACAAAGTGGTGAATTAGATATGGGGTTATTCCCAGAGCCAGTTGCTTCAAATGGAGAATTAAAAGGATTAAAGAAAAACTTATATGGTATGGATGATGAGTTCTCACCAGATTGTTTAGTGTTTACAGGAAAAGCAATAGCTGAAAAAGAGAAGGCTATAAAGGCCTTCCATGAAGCTTATAATAAGGCTGTTGATGAAATAAATAAGAACCCTCAAATAGCAAGAGATATTCTTGTAGAAAAAATACCAAATACTAATCTAGAAGTTAAGGATATTATGGTATTACCAACATACAAGAAGGCAGCTATTCCAAGTGATGAATATTTACAAAGTATTATTGATTGGACATCAAAGACTTTAAATAAAGATTTAACTGTAAAACCAGAAGCTTTATTAGAAGGAAAGTTTGTAAAATAGAATGATTAATATAACTGATTTAACAGTAAGGTATAAAGAAGAAGTAGCAATAGATAGGATTAATTTATCTATTGAAAAAGGAAAGTCTTATGCCATTATAGGAGAATCAGGATGTGGAAAAACAACCCTGCTATTTACTATGGCAGGGCTTGTTTCTAATTATGAGGGAAAATTAGAAATAGAGGGAAACACATCTTTAATACTTCAAAATTTAGGTCTTTTTAATTGGTTTACAGTAGAAAAAAATATAGAGCTTGGCTTAAATAATATAAAGATGGCCAAGGAAGAAAAGAAAGAGTTAGTTGATAGAATTCTTAAGGAATTGGGGTTATATCAATATAAAAATAAATATCCAAAAGCATTAAGCGGTGGCCAGAAACAAAGAGTTGCAATAGGAAGAACTCTTATAAGTAACCCTGAAATTTTGCTTTTAGATGAAGCAACATCTGCATTGGATTCTATAAATAAGGAAAAGATACAAGATTTACTTTTAGATATAAAGAAAACTAGAAACAGTACAATGGTATTAGTTACTCATAGTATTGAAGAAGCTGTATTTTTAGGGGAAGAAATTGTTGTTATGAAAAAAGGAAAAATTCATAGAATAATTTCTAATAGATATTTTGGAGATAAAAATATAAGGTGTAAAAAAGAGTATATAGAAATTTGTAGTAAGGTGAGGGAGGAATTATATGATTAAAAAGATTATAACCCCTTTATATGGTATAGCTATGGTTGTTATATTGTGGTGGCTATTAAGTTTTGCTATAGGTTCCAATATGGTTCCAACGCCCTATGATACACTTAAAGAGCTTGTTAAATTGTTTCAAAAGGATTTCTTATTTCATATAATATACAGTTTCTATAGAATAATGTCTTCCATAACAATGTCCCTACTTATAGGAATACCAATAGGGATTCTGTTAGGTGTAAATAAATATATTGATAAAATAATTTCACCTATTACTTATTTACTTTATCCAATACCTAAAATAGCATTTCTTCCTATTTTTATGGTAGTGTTTGGAATCGGGGATAAATCAAAAATTATTCTTATGATTACCATAATAATATTTCAAATAATAATTGTAACAAAAGATGGAGTAAAAGAAATAGATAAGGATATATTAATATCAGCAAAGGTAATGCATTTTGATGGAATAGATATGATTACTAAGGTTATTTTACCAGCAATATTGCCAAAGGTTTTTTCAGCTTTAAGAGTTAGTATTGGAATAGCTATCTCTGCATTATTCTTTAGTGAAAACTATGCAACTAGATATGGACTAGGGTATTTTATAATGAATTCCTGGTCTATGGTTGATTACAGGGGAATGTTTGCAGGAGTGTTGGCATTAAGCATTATGTCTTTGATAATATTCAAAGTTATTGATTATTTAGAGAAGAAAATATGTCTTTGGAATAGCTAGAAATTAACATTGACATAATAGGTGAGAGAAGTTATCATATAAAAGCTAAAAACAAGGTTGAATGATTATTTACTTTTGCACTATTAAACGAACTAGGAGGACGCACTAATGAGACAATTTTCAGAAAAACTAGCAGAAATACTAGGACCTATAGCAAACAAATTTTCGTCAAATAGATATCTATCTGCTATTAGAGACGGATTTATAACTGTAATGCCACTTGTAATTATAGCTTCATTCTTTGTTTTAATTAACAATGTAGTGTTAGATTCAACAAATGGTTTATTAGGTAACTTAGGAAACTTTGATACTTATAAGGATATCGGGGTAAGTGTTTATAACGGAACTTTAGGATTTTTATCAATATTTTTAGCATTTGGAGTAGCTTACAAACTTGCTAACCATTATGATATGGATGGAATAGGAACAGGATTTGTAGGTGTTGCATCAACTGTGGCATTAATGCCAGGAGCGATAACAGTAGGTGGAGAAACTGTAGGAGCTTTCTCAAGTACATTTACATCTCCAACAGGATTATTTGTTGCAATTATAGCTTCAATATTATCAACTGAGCTTTTAAGATTATTCCAAAAATCTAATGCTTTAAAGATAAGTATGCCAGATTCAGTACCACCAACAGTATCTAAGAGCTTTAATTTATTAATTCCAGCTACATTTACATTAACTATATTTGGATTAGTTTCATTCTTAACTATAAAGTTTACAGGTATTGATGTATACGAAATTATAACTAATGTTATTCAAACACCTATTAAGGCAGCATTCCAAGGGTTACCGGGTATAATAATAGTTGTTATGCTTCAAGGTATATTATGGAGTTTTGGTTTACATGGATCTTTCGTATTAAGTCCAATTACAGAACCAACATTACTTACTGCTATTGATGAAAATATAAAGGCTTTAGAAGCTCACCAGTTTATACCAAACATAGTTACAAAGCCATTTTTAGATGTATTTGTAAATATGGGTGGAACTGGTACAACTATAGGATTAGTTATAGCATTATTAATATTCAGTAAAAAAGAATCTGATAGAGCAATATCTAAATTAGCTTTTGCTCCATCATGCTTTAACATAAATGAGCCATTAATGTTTGGATTGCCAGTTGTACTAAATCCTATATATACTCTTCCATTAATATTAATTCCAGTAATTTGTTTAGTTATTGCATACTTAGCAACATCAGCAGGAATTATAGCTAAGACAGTAGTTATGGTTCCATGGACTACACCACCAGTAATTTCAGCATTCTTAGCTACAGGTGGAGACTGGAAAGCAGCTGTGCTTGCAATATTATTAATTGCATTATCAGTTATCTTATATATGCCGTTTGTAATTGCTGCAAATAAGATGAAGGATGAATATTAAAATATTTATATTAGGAACTATATCATAATGTGGTATAGTTCCTTACTTTTAGTGTATCATTAACATTATTTTTAAATTATCCAACTAAAATTTTAAAGTATTATATGAAAACATTTAAATTTTAAGTATTTGTCAAAAAAAATCTAAATGTGTATAAAGTGAATATTTTTATGCTATAATGTTCGCATATAATAAATATGCTCGTATATCATCGGAAATAGGGTCCGAAAGTTTCTACCTGCTAACCGTAAATTAGCAGACTACGGGGTGAGATTGGTTAAGAAAAATATTTAACTGGAATTTCTGCACCTCAAATTGTTATTAATTTGAGGTGCTTATTATTTTTTATTAATCTTCCACTAATACGTATAAACGAGCTATTGATAAAAATACATTTAGATGGGAGATAAAACGTAATGGAAAAAGATAGACAAGCAGTTGGTAGCGATGAACTATTATATGGAATAAATGATAAGCCAAAGTTAGCTACTCAAATTTTATTAGGATTTCAAAATATATTTGCAGCTTTTGGAGGAATCATAGCAGTACCTCTTGTAATTTCAAGTGCTTTAGGACTTGATGGGGCAACATCTACAGCTGTTCTAAGTGCAACAATATTAGCATCAGGTATAGCAACAATAATACAATCAAAAGGTATAGGAAGAATAGGAGCAAGAGTTCCATGTATAATGGGTACAGATTTTACATTTGTTTCTCCGGCAATTACAGTAGGGTCAGTGGCTGGGTTACCAGGAATAATTGGTGCAACTATTTTAGGATCAATTGTAGAAGTAGTACTAAGCTTTTTTATTAAACCTTTAATGAAGCTTTTTCCACCATTAGTTACAGGAACAGTTGTATGTTTAATTGGTTTAACTTTAATACCAGTATCTATGGATTGGGCTGCAGGAGGAGTAGGAGCTGCAGATTATGGTAGTTTAAGAAATGTTGTAATAGCAATGACAGTTTTAGTAATAACATTACTTTTAAATAGATATGGAAAAGGAATGGTAAGTACAGCTTCGGTTCTTATTGGTATGGTTGTTGGATATATTATTTGTATTCCATTTGGAATGGTTGATTTTTCTTTAGTAAATGAAGCAAAGTGGTTTGCACTTCCTAACATATTTGAATATGGAGTAAACTTTGACTTTAAAAATGTTATTGCATTTATACCAGCTTATATAGTAACAACTATTGAAACAGTAGGATGTTTAGCAACTATATGTCAAGTATCAAAGATTAAAGCGGATGATAAGATAATTGGTAGAGGAGTTTTATCTGATGGTATTGGAAGTGCTATGGCAGGTGTATTAGGTACTTTCCCTAATACAACATTCAGTCAAAATGTAGGGCTTATACCTCTTACAAGAAATGCTAGTCGCTCGGTGGCAATAATGGCTGGTATACTATTAGTAGGCTTAGGATTCTTCCCTAAATTTGCAGCATTAATTAATATTATGCCTCAACCTGTATTAGGGGGAGTTGGTATAGTAATGTTTGGTACAATAGCAGCTGCTGGTATAAGAACATTGAGTACAGTTGAAATAAATAATAGAAATTTATTAATTATTGCTACAGCAATTGGATTAGGATTAGGGGTAACATTCCGTCCTGATTTTATAGCTAATTTACCAGAAGGATTAAGAATGATATTTGCGTCAGGAATATCTACTGGAACAATAGTAGCGCTTGTTTTAAATAAGGTGTTAAAAGAGGATAAAAAAGTTATAGAGGAGAATATAGAAGATGGAGAAGTTGCATAATAAGATTTTATCAGAAGGTAGAGCTTTAAATGAAAATGTACTAAAGGTTGATTCATTTTTAAATCATGGAGTTGACGCTAAATTAATGTACGAAATAGGTACATACTTTAGAGAATATTTTAATAGTAAGGGAATTACAAAGATATTTACTATTGAAAGCTCTGGAATTGCACCAGCAGTTATGACTGCATTGCAAATGAATTTACCAATGGTAACCCTAAAAAAACAAACATCTAAAATATTAAATGGAGAAGTTTATCAAACAACAGTACATTCGTTTACAAAGGGGAGTGACTATGAGTTAACTCTTTCAAAGAAGTACATAAGTGAAAATGATAATGTCCTTATAATAGATGATTTTTTGGCTAATGGTGAGGCAGCTTTAGGGGCTATAAGATTAGTAGAGGAAGCGGGAGCTAAAGTTGGTGGAATTGGTATTGTAATAGAAAAGTCTTTCCAACCAGGAAGAAAAATGCTTGATGATAAAGGGTATGATGTGTATTCTTTAGCTAGAATCAAGAAATTAGGAAAAGACTTAATAGAATTCTTATAGGGTAGAAAAAGATAATAAATATAAGATAGAAGCTCTGCTAATTGATAGAGCTTCTTTTTTGTAATCAAGATTATAAATATAAATAGGAGGCAAGGTGTATCACCTAACTATATTATCAATTATATGTAAATTACTTTTGTTACCATAATCTTGTTGTACATAATATAAATTAAGAGATATAATAAAAGTGAATATTTTGGAAATCTTATAGGGAGGTAATATAGGTGAATATTAAAGTATTAAAGGACAGATATGCTATATGCAGATTAGAATCTGAGGATATGGTTCCTTTATGGGTAGACACAAAGAATTTTATTTCTATTACAAGAACAGAGGATGAGCTTAGTATTGTATGTATAGATAAGAATATTCCAAATGAGATAAAGAGTGAAAAAGGGTGGAGGGTGTTAAAAGTAGAAGGACCTTTAGATTTTTCACTAATAGGTATACTATCAGAGATAAGTGGTATATTAGCTAAAGAAAAAATAAGTATATTTGTGGTATCTACATTTGATACAGATTATATACTAGTAAAAGAAGAAAACTTTGAAAAGAGTATAAAAGTTTTATCGGATAATAATATAAATATTATTTAAATGAAGATCACAGAAATGTGATTTTTATTTTTGAGGATATGTTTATAGATAATTAAAATAATAATTATTGTAAATAATAAAGAAAATAACTATAATATTATATGAATTAAAATTCAGAAAAAGAGGGATATGTATGAAGAAAACAAATGATTTAGGAAAAGGTAATATTGGTAAGTTGCTAATATCCTTAGCTGCGCCAGCTATAGTTGCCCAACTAGTTAATGTTCTATATAACATTGTAGATAGAATATTCATTGGTAGAATGGATAATGGAGAATTAGCTATGGCAGGTGTAGGGGTAGCGTTTCCAATACTTATGCTTATTTCAGCATTTAGTGCTTTAATTGGTATGGGAGGAGCACCACTTTGTGCTATAAAAATGGGAGAAAAAAATAATGACGAAGCAGAAAAGATTATGAGTAATAGTTTTTCTATGCTTCTTATCATAGCAGTTATATTGACTACAGGATTTCTTATATTTAAAGAACCTATTTTATGGGCATTTGGTGCTAGTGAAGCCACTATAGGATATGCCTTAGATTACTTATCTATTTATGTTCTTGGAACAATTTTTGTACAAATTGCTTTAGGTATGAACTCATATATTAATACACAAGGATTTGCTAAAATTGGTATGATGACTGTAGTAATAGGTGCAGTAATAAATATTGTTCTTGATCCTATATTCATATTTGTATTTGATCTTGGAGTTAAGGGTGCTGCATTAGCAACTGTTGCAGGGCAAATGGTATCTGCCTTATGGGTATTAAAGTTTCTGTTTGGAAAGAAAAGTATTTTAAAGATAAGAAAAAAATACATGGTTCCAGATTTAAAGGTTGTCGGATCAACTATGGCTTTAGGAGTATCACCATTTATAATGCAATCAACCGAAAGTTTAGTTCTTATATCATTAAATACTAGATTATCTATGTTTGGTGGAGATATAGCAGTTGGTGCAATGACTATTATGAGTAGTATAATGCAAATTATACTTATGCCACTTCAAGGATTAGCTCAAGGGGCTCAACCTATAGTAAGTTACAATTATGGAGCTAAGCAGATGGATAGGGTTAAGAAAACTTTTAAATTAACACTAATAAGTTGTTTAAGTTTTACAGTAATTATGTGTTCATTATTAATGTTGTTCCCTAATCTCTTTGTAGGTATATTTAACAATGAGCCAGAGCTTGTAGCAATTACTACATGGGCAATAAGAATATATTTCTTGGGGATATTTGTATTTGGTGCACAAATAGCTTGTCAACAAACATTCTTAGCCTTAGGGCAAGCAAAGATATCTTTATTCTTAGCTTTATTAAGAAAGGTAGTTTTATTAGTTCCTTTAATATATATACTACCAAGCTTCTTCCAAGATAAGCTTAAGGGTGTACTTATGGCAGAGCCAATAGCAGATGTAATAGCGACACTAACTACAGTTACTTGTTTTATGGTATTTTATAAAAAGAAATTTAAAGATGTTGATAAAACAGAATAAGAAATTTATAAAAAATATTTAATAAAAAAAGAGCAGAGAAATATATTTCCTGCTCTTTTTGCTACCCTTAAAAAAGGGGTGATACGTATAACATAATATCACTAATAAAGTTTAATTGCAATGTTTAAGTAGGTATGTATAATAATGTAATAATTAAAGAAAAGAGTAGAATTAACACTAATAAACTCAGATTGTATTCAAGTAAAATTTACACTGTAATTACTTTATGCAATAATATGAAAATGTGATTTCTGAGAAAAAATTATTTTAGTGAGGTAAGGTATGAAAATTGGATTTGATCATGTAAAATATTTAGAAGAGCAATCAAAGTATATTTTAGAGAGAGTTAATAATTATGATAAGCTTTATTTAGAGTTTGGTGGAAAACTTATGTTTGATAAACATGCTGCAAGAGTTTTACCAGGCTTTGATGAAAATGCAAAAATAAAGTTATTACATAAATTAAGAGAAAAAGTTGAAGTTGTAATATGTGTATATGCTGGAGATATCGAAAGAAATAAGATAAGAGGCGACTTTGGTATAACATATGACATGGATGTTCTTAGACTTATTGATGATTTAAGAGCATATGATTTAGATGTAAATAGTGTTGTTATTACTAGATTTAATGATCAACCTGCAACTACAGTATTTATAAACAAGCTTGAGAGAAGAGGCATTAAGGTTTATAAACATAGAGCAACTAAAGGATATCCAACAGATGTAGATACTATAGTAAGTGATGAAGGATATGGTAAGAATCCATATATTGAAACTACAAAACCAATAGTTGTAGTAACGGCACCAGGACCAGGAAGTGGAAAGCTTGCTACATGTTTAAGTCAGCTATATCATGAATTTAAAAGAGGAAATACAGCAGGATACTCTAAATTTGAAACATTCCCAGTATGGAATGTTCCATTAAAACATCCTTTAAACATAGCATATGAAGCTGCTACAGTTGATTTAAAAGACGTAAATATGATTGATTCATTCCACATGGATGCATATGGTGAAATAGCTGTTAACTATAATAGAGATATAGAAACATTCCCAGTACTAAAGAGAATAATTGAAAAGATAACAGGTAAAGAATCAGTTTATAAATCACCAACAGATATGGGTGTTAATAGAGTTGGCTTTGGTATTATTGATGATGAAGTAGTTAAAGAAGCTTCAAATCAAGAAATTATAAGCAGATACTTTAAGACTGGATGTGAATATAAGAAAGGTTATGTTGATAAGGAAACTTACGATAGAGCTAAACTTATAATGGAAGAAGTTAATCTTAAGGAAACTGATAGAAGAGTAGTTGTTCCTGCAAGAGAAAAGTCAGCTAAATTGAAGCTTATGGCGGGTGAAAATGAAATTTGCCCAGCAGTAGCGTTAGAATTACACGATGGAACTATAGTAACAGGTAAGAGTTCATCATTAATGGATGCAGCAGCTGCTGCAACTATAAATGCTATTAAACATTTAGCTAAGATTGCTGATGATATATTCTTAATTTCACCAGTTATATTAGAACCTATTAAGAATTTAAAGGGAAATACTTTGAAGGAAAGAAATGTTGCGTTAAGTTGCCAAGAGGTACTTATGGCATTAAGCATATCAGCAGCAACAAATCCTACAGCACAAGTTGCAATGAGTAAGTTAGGTGAATTAAGAGGTTGTCAAGCTCACTCTACAACAATACTTTCAAGAAGTGATGAACAAACATTTGGTAAGTTAGGTATAGACGTTACATGTGATGCTGAATATCCAAGTGCAAATCTATTTGATAATAACTAAGAAGCTGCCAATGGCGGCTTCTATTATTATAAATAAAAAAATATAAGTTCTTATATTTATGTGTTTATATATTTATATATTTATATATTTTTGGAATTAAATATTATGAATAGAAGAGGGCCTGTATTACAAATAATATCATTGAGTAAAGTTGTTAAGAATAATAGAGGAGAGTGATATTATGGCTAAGGCAGGTATGAGAAGACCAGACGTTAATGAGCCTCATGGAACAGAAAGTAATCATAAACAAAGATATGGAAAAGGAGATCCTGTTGTTCCAGAGATACAAGGAAAAGCTAAAACAGGAAATAAAAAAGCAGGACCTATTTAAGAATTAAAAATACCAGGTTATAAACCTGGTATTTGAATTTTATAAGTATTTTTTCTATCTTCTAATTTAAATTCATAAGTTATAAGTAAATCCTTGATGTTAGTAGTTGGAAAGGAAATTATATCAGAGGTATAAGGACCATTAGTATAATTTTCTTTAGTGAAGTAAGAAAAAAATAATTCATCTGTTCCAGGTGCTATTGAAAATGCGGAATTACATTCTGCTATTACCTTTAAGTTAGAATTATTTATTATTTTTCTTTTAATGTTAGAGGTATCTACAGCTTTAGAATTATTTAATGAAATTTGATATTTATCAAATTTTATAGGATTATGAATCCAAAGGTAGGAGAAAAATATATTATATTTTTCCGGACTCACCATCTCTTTAGATATTACTAAAACTATGTCCCTATCTTCTTGTGAAGCTTCAACTATATCTTTATTTTTTATTTTGTAATTATAGTAGTTTGTTTCTATATTTTTATTACTAGTATTTTCAGATATATAATTAAGATAGTTTGTGTTCCAGTCTTGGAATGAAATATTATAAAATGGTTTAGACTTAAAAAACATAAATACTAAAATAAAAATAATAGGAATTAATAAAATAAAATATTTTCTTTTATTCTTAGGCTTAATAATAATTGATTTATTATAATCTTTTTTCATATAATTCTCCAAAATAAAATATGTTAATTAGATTTTAACAGAAAAGCTATAATATAAAAAGTCTTATGTATTTTGATTGCCAAACCAAAAATGATATAATGGTATTATATTACTTTTTGGGAGGTTACATATGAAGTATAAAGTTTTAAAGAAACAAAATGTAGGAAAAATGTGTTTTGTTTGTGGAACAGAAAATGATTTAGGATTAAAAACAGATTTTTATGAATTAGAAAATGGAGAATTGGTAGGTATATGTAAGTTTAAAGAGGGGCATCAAAGCTTCCCGGGAAGAGGGCATGGAGGTGTGTCAGCTGCTTTATTAGATGAAACTATAGGAAGGGCAGCTGCAATTAATAATCCTGATTTATGGGGGGTAACAATAGAACTATCAACAAAGTATAGAAAGCCAGTACCTTTAGAAGGAGAAATTAAGATAGTTGGAAGAATAACGAAAGAAACTAATAGAATGTTTGAAGGAACAGGAGAAATTATATTACCTAATGGAGATGTTGCAGTAACTGCAAAAGGAAGGTATATAAAAATGCCTATTGAAAAAATAGCTAATTTTGATACAAATGAGGAGACTAGTGAAGAATGGTTTCCTAATTTAAAAGATACTGATCCAACTGAAATTGAATTATAAATTAAAGAGAGGGTAATACCTCTCTTTTTTTACCTTAAGTATAAGTAGGGTGGATATTTGTTTTGGTGTGACTTGGAGCGTAGCGACGGAACAAGCAAAATAAATATCCACCACTTTTTTATTCAAACTTATATAACCCAATAGAGTCTAGAAACTTTCTGTCTATTATTGGGGTATCATCCATTTGGTGCTCTTCTTTATATTTCTTTACTGCTAATTCTAAAGGGTATCCATAAATACCGTCTACAGTGCCAGAATAATAATTCAAATATTTTAAAGTCCTTTGAACATAATAAACATCGGTACCTTTATCATTTGGTTTTATATCTCTAGCATAAGGTGAAAATAGCCAACTAGGACCGCTATAAATAATAACAGGTGTATCATAATTAACTGCATAGAAGACTTCCTTTATATTTGCATTATACATTCTTATGCAGCCATTAGATGCAAGGCTACCAATTGATCCAGGATTGCTAGTACCATGTATTCCAAAAGTGTCCCAAGGAGCATTTAGACCTAACCAGTATCCACCAAAAGGACCATCCTTTAAGGCTTTACTAGTTATTCTCCAATTACCTATTGGAGATGGAGTTTCTTTTTTTCCTATAGCAATAGGATATTTCTTTACTAATGTTTTAGTTTCTTTATCAAGTAATGAAAGCGATAATTCATTAATATCTATAAAAATAATATAGTCTTTATTTTCTAAAGTAGTATCAAATGCATAACTGTAAGATGGAGAAAATAAAGTTACAAAAATGATAAAAAAACAACAAAATCTTTTAATTTTCATATAATCACCTTTTTATATTTATATATATATATAAGATTAGAAAAAATGTAAAAAAATATACAGTGGAAAATAATTGTTAACGTAAACATATTGTGTTATTCTAAGAGAGAGATATAACTAAGGAGGATTAGCCGTTGCAAAAAATAGCTTTAGTAACTGATAGTAGTTGCGATTTAGGGGAAAAGACAAGAAGAGACAATAATATAGAAATGCTACCATTTAGAATTATTTACAAGGATAAAGAATTTTTAGACCAAGTAAATATTACGCAGGATGAATTATACAAATCATTAAGTGAAGAAATTCCAACAACTTCTTTACCGGATTTAGAATATACAGAAAACTTATTTCGCAGATTAAAAGAAGAAGGATATACAGACGTTATAGTAGTTACTGTCTCAAGTAGATTATCTGGTACTCTAAATAGCGTAAAGTTATTAATAGAAGATCATAAAGAAATAAAGTTTCATTTATATGACAGTAAGACATTAGGATTTCCTGTTGGAGCATTGGTATTGGAAGCTTCTTCAATGATAAGGGCAGGACTAACTCCTGAAGAAATAATAGACAAGCTACATGAAGTAAAAATAAAACTACATGCCTTTGTTACTTTAAATACCTTAGAATTTTTAAGAAAAGGTGGAAGAATAGGTAGGGTAGCAGGAGCAGTAGGTGAAATATTAAATTTAAAACCAATAATTTCTGCTAATGAAGAAGGGGAATTATATCCATGGGGTAAATGTAGAGGTAGAAAACAGGCAATATCTAAGCTAAGATCAATTATCCATGAGCGTTTAGAAAATGCTAGATGCAAGGTTTGGATATTAAATGGTGCTTCATATGATGAAGCTGTGGCCTTATATGAAAGTGTAAAAAGCCATACAAACATATCTCATATATCATTAGAGATGATAGGAGCCACTATGGGAGTACATACTGGACCAGGAGCACTGGGAGTTTGCATATTAGAAGAATAAAATTGTAAGAAGGAAAGATTGCTTTGCAATTTTCCTTCTTTTTTATTGTCTAGGAATATGTAGGGGTTATAAAAAGAGTATGTAAAAATATAATTAATAATAATTTATATTGAACTTTTGATAGTGTTGTTATATATTATATATAACAGATAAAAGGAGGGGTAAGTATGTTAAATATAAATAATTTTTCTAAGGTATATAAGGGAAATAAAAGAGCAGTAGATAATATTTCATTAGAGGTTAAAGAGGGAGAAATATTTGGGTTTATTGGACATAATGGGGCAGGTAAAACTACAACTATAAAATCAATTGTTGGAATAAATGAATTTGATGAGGGTGATATATTAATAAATGGAATGTCTATAAAGGATAATCCAATTGAATGTAAAAAAATTATGGCATATATACCTGATAATCCAGATTTATATGAATCATTAACAGCAATACAGTATTTAAATTTTGTGGCGGATGTTTATGGAGTATCAGAAGCTCAAAGAGAAGAGTTGATAAAAAAGTACGGAGATGCATTTGAGATAACTAATAATTTAGGAAGTTTAATATCATCATACTCACATGGTATGAAGCAGAAGTTAGCAATAATATCTGCATTAATTCATAAGCCTAAACTATTAGTACTTGATGAACCTTTTGTTGGATTAGACCCAAAGGCTTCTCATACTTTAAAAGGTATAATGAAGGAGATATGTGAAGAAGGAGCATCTATATTTTTCTCAAGTCACGTATTAGAAGTTGTAGAAAAACTATGTGGAAGAATAGCCATTATAAAAGACGGAAAGATAGCTGCATATGGTACTGTTGAGGAAGTTAAGGGTACAAGTTCCTTAGAAGATGTGTTTATGGAGTTGATCGATAATGAATAGTTTGTTTAGATTATTAAAGATAAATTATATAAATAACTTTGGATTAAATGCACTAATTAATAAAAAAATAGCAAAAGAAGATAAAAGCAAAAGTATTAAGAGCTTTGGAATGATGCTAGTTATAGCCATATCAGTAATAATTATGGCAACAGTTTATGCAGAAATAATAGGAGAGGCTTTAGCTCAAATTAACTTAGTACATTTATTACCAATGGTAGCTTCGTTAATAACCGTAATAATTACATTTATGCTTTCAATATTCAAAGCTGATGGAACAATATTTGGCAGTAAGGACTTAGATTTTCTATTATCATTGCCATTAAGCTTAAGAACTATTTTAGCAAGTAAACTAATAGAGTTGTTATCATTGAATATTGGTATAAGTGCATTGGTTATGATACCTTCTACAATTGTTTATTATATAAAAAGTACAGCTAGTATAAGTTGCTTCTTATATATGATAGTAGGAATAGTCATTTTGCCTCTAATACCTATAATACTAGCTTCCATAGTAGCTTTTATTCTTAATATTATGTCTTCAAAGTTTAGATTTAGTAAGATTATATATAGCATAGGAATGATTGGAGTAATAATAGTAATTTTTATAGGTTCATTAAAGGCACAAGATTTTATGTCTTATTTGATGATGAATGCAAGTAGTATAGAAAATATTTTTGAAAAGGCATATATTCCATCTGCTTGGTTTGCATCTTCATTAATTAATGGAAATGTAGGTGATTTATTAAAATTTATAGCTATTTCTATAGTTCCATTTATTTTATTTGTATTTATATTTAGTAGAAGCTTTAAGAAAATAAATTCTAACCTAGGAGAGAGTTATCAAAAATCTAATTATAAGATATCAAAATTAAAGCAAAAAGGTATGTATCAGACTTTACTAAATAAAGAGTTTAAGAGATACTTTGCTTCAACTTCATATGTTTTTAATACTTTGGGAATAACAGCTATGCTAGTAATAATGAGTGTAGTATCAGTATTTTCAGGGGATGAAGTATTAGGCATGATATCTAAGGGCGCTGGAAGAGTAATAGTTTTAGCAGTAGCAGCAATGTTTGGTGTAATGTCTGGAATGGCATCTACAACTCCATCCTCTATATCAATAGAAGGTAAAAATCTTTGGATATTAAAAAGTTTACCTATAGATATAAAGGATATATTTAAAGCAAAGGTATCAATGAGCTTAATATTAAGCATACCTGCTATAGTAATAAGCTCTCTAATTATTTCATTTGGATTGAGTTTATCAATTATAGATACTATTTTTATAATTGTATTTGCAAGTGTTTATAATGTATTTATAGCTATTTCAGGGCTTTTCATAAACATTCTTTATCCAAAGTTTGATTGGAAACAAGAAATACAAGCAGTTAAAAATACTATTAGTGTAACTATAACAATATTCTTATCAATCATCCCTGTAGGAATAGGATTTGGAGTATATAAGTTATTACCATCAGTTAACATTATCATGTTTATGATAATATCATTAGTAATAGAGAGTATATTGGTAGCATTAGTAGTACGTATTTTAAATACTAAAGGACAGGAATATTTTAAAAAGTTATAGGATAAAGTGTAAGGAATAAGTTTATTGAAATTTATTCCTTTTCTTTATGAGGTAGTGTACAATTTAGTAAATGGGAATGAATACAACGTTAAGAGGTGGGAAATATGGGATGTATAAAGTTTTCACTAAGGATGCTTTTTAAAAGTATTAAACAATGTATTTTTTATATTGTTTCAATGGTATTTGCAATTATGGTGATTTTTAATATTTTTAACTTGTTGTATAACAGTGATTTTGTTAATAAAGAACATTATGGAACATTTTCTTTGTTAACAGTAATAATTTTATTGGTATCTCTATTTTTGATAGCCTTTGCTAATATGTATTTTATATCAGGAAAAGCTAAGGAACTGTCAATAGCAATACTTAGTGGTAGGTCTGTTTACAACGTTGGATTCATATTAACTATACAAAATATGATTATATGCATTATAGGTATAATACTTGGATTATTAGCTGGAGTGGGCATAATGCCAATTATAAACACAATTGTTTATAAGAGTGCTGGGTTAGAGGTAAATCCATATGCATTTAGTAGTTTGGGGTTTCTTTTAACATCACTAATAATTATTATTCAATTTGTATTTATGATATTAGTAGATATGGGGTATGCCTATAGGAAAGAAATAATAGATTTAATTAAAGGAGAGTCAAATACAATAGACATTCCAATAACAAGAACAAAGGATTTAGAAGAAAGTATTAAGCTTGCAGGTGGTTTTTCTGGTTGGTATGGAATCCCTAAGAAAAAGGATAATGAGAAGAGAAAAAGAAGGAAAAATTATATCTTTATTTTTATCTATATATTACCTATGTTAGCACTTTTATTACCAATAAATATTGATAATAAGTCACAAATTGTAATAACAACATCATTCTTATCTATAATTGGAATATTATTTGTACTCAAAGATTTTATTCCAGAAAAAGTTAAAAACATAAAAGAGGAGAAATATCTATATAAAGAAATTCAACTACAATCATTAAGCAACTTACTATATTCTTTAAGAAAAGTGAAATTTTTAATTATTGTATCTATAGTTTCTAGTGTTATTTTAATTAACCTAATGGCTGATAAGGATTTATTGGGATATGAAAAAATTATTACTTTAATTACATTTATTATAACAGTATCCATAATGGCCTTAGCTACTAATTATAAGGTTTTTATTGAGGGGGTAAATAGGAAAAGGATATTTAAGCAATTGTTTTTAATTGGGTATACAGGAGATAAGATAAAAAGGATAGTAGATGAAGAAGTAATATTTTTGTATGGACTATTATTAATAATCCCTATACCACAAATATTAGGGGTACTAATATGTAATATGTTAAGTGGCGGAATAGGAGTATCCTTTGGAATACTTATTATTCTGATTTACTTCGGAGTTTTTGTTTTAAGTGGATTAATTTCTATTTGGGGATATAAAAATATTATCTTTAAAGCTATTAGGGAGGTATAAATATGTTAGTATCTGAGATTATAGAGGTAAAAAATTTAGTTAAGGTATATGGCAGTAAAGGGCAAATAAAAGCATTAGATGGAGTAAGTTTAAGTGTAAAGGAAGGGGATTTTGTTGGCATAATGGGACCATCAGGATCTGGTAAATCAACACTGTTAAATATGATAGGGACAGTAGATACTCCAAGTAAAGGATCGGTTTACTTGGATGGAGAGAATATAAGAGAATTAAGAGAAGGAAAGATAGCAGAATTTAGATATAAGAATATAGGATTCATATTTCAAGAATTTAATTTACTTGATAATTTAACTTTAAGAGAGAATATAGCTGTTCCATTAGTTTTAGATGGAATATCTAAAGATGTAATTAAAGATAAAGTGGACAAGATATCCAGGAAGTTAGGTATTGAAGATCAGATGGATAAATATCCTCAAGAATGTTCTGGAGGGCAAAGACAAAGAGCAGCAGCTTCAAGGGCATTGGTTACAGAACCTAAAGTTATTATTGCAGATGAACCTACTGGAAACCTAGATACTAAAACATCCCATGAATTATTACAATTTTTAAAGGACCTAAATGAAACAGAAGGAAAGACAATTGTAATGGTAACACATGATGCTATGATTGCAAGCTATACAAAGAAATTGGTGTTTTTGAGAGATGGTAAAATAGAAGAAATAATAGAAAAAGGTGACAAAAGTCAGATGGATTTTTTCTATGATATAGTTGAAGTAACAACTAAAGAAAATAAGAATTTATTTATGGGAATGGGTAGAAAGTGATATTAAGCCTCATTTATTCAAAAGTTTTAAATAGTAATTAAGAGAATAATACTTAATTATTATTGAAACAATAAGGATAAGTGAGGTGTTTTTTATGGAATTAAAAGATAGTAGAACAAAAGAAAATTTATTAAGAGCTTTTGCAGGAGAAAGTCAAGCTAGAAACAGATATGAATTTGCTGCAGAAGTAGCTAAGAGAGAAGGATGGCAAATAATACATGATCTGTTTAAGTATACTGCAGATCAGGAGAAAGCTCATGCAAGGGTATATTATGATGCCTTAAAGCAATTTAATGGTGAAAATATAAATATTAATGCTGCATATCCAATAGGTGATTATCCTGATACATTATCATTACTTAGGGATTCTCAACATAATGAAAGAGAAGAGTGGAGTAATATATATAGTGATTTTGCTGAAATAGCAAAAAATGAAGGATTTGAACCAATATCTAAACTCTTTAGTATGGTAGCATCCGTAGAAAAGGAACATGATGATAGATTTACAAAATATATTAATGAATTAGAGAATGGAACAATTTACAAAAGAGATCAACCAATAAAATGGATGTGTACAAATTGTGGTTATATCTACGAAGGTAAAGAACCTCCTCTAATATGTCCTGTTTGTTCATATCCTCAAGGATATTATATGGATTTTACTATGACACAATATGAGTAATTGTGATAGGAGGAGAATTATGGGAGAATCATATTGGATAGATTCATCTGAAGGAAGAATTTATGGACCATTAGCTGGTAGTGAAGATTGTAAATGTGGGGTTATAGGTGGAGGAATAGCAGGATTAACAACAGCTTATTTGTTAACTAAAGAAGGAAAAACTGTTGTATTAGTAGATGCAAATAAGATTGGGGAAGGTTGCACAGGTAGAAATACTGGGAAGGTAACAACTCAGCATGATATTATTTATTCTAAGATTAAGAATAAATATGACTTAGAAAAGGCAAGAAGTTATTATGATGGAAATAAGGAAGCTATAGATTTTATAGAAAAAATAGTTACAGAAAATAATATTGAATGTGAGTTTGAAAGAGGAACTTCTTATATTTTTGCAGAGACAGATGAAGGGTTAAGACAATTAAAAGAAGAGTATGAAGTATGTAAAGAAATAGATATAGATTGTAATTATATAGAGGAATTACCTATTCCAGTAGAGAGTAAGGGGGCAATTGCTTTTAATAATGTAGCAAGCTTTAATCCTAAAATGTATTGTGATAGACTAGGAGACTTAATAGTAAAACAAGGTGGTAAAATATTCGAAAATAGCCCTGTTACCCAAGTTGAAAGTGGAGAAAAGTGTTCATTTCAAACCAGAGAGGGAAAATGGGTTCAATGTGAACAGCTGGTATTAGCATCACATTTCCCTTTTTATGATGGAGCAGGTTTCTTTTTTTCAAGGTTAGACCCTAAAAGAACTTACCTTGTAGCAGGGGAGGCACCAGAAGGGTTTGCAGAGGGAATGTATATAAATGTTGAAGAGCCGGGAAGAAGCATTCATTATATTAATAAAGAAAATGAACATTTATTACTTATTGCTGGAGATTCCCATAAAGTTGGAGTTGATAAGGGAATAAACCATTATGAGGTATTAAAAGAATATGGAAGAGATAAGTTTGGAATAAAGAATTATAGGTATGAATGGTCGGCAGAAGACTATATGACTCCAGATAACATACCTTATATAGGACCTTTAAATAGCGAAAATCAGAATATATATGTTGCAACTGGTTTTGGAAAATGGGGAATGACAAATGGTACTCTTGCAGGAATTATTATTTCAGATTTAATAGTTACTGGGGAATCTAAGTATGAAGATACATTTAATCCTTCAAGAGCTAAAGCTTTTCTATCCTCAGATTTTTTTAAGTTTAATATGGAGGTAGCATATAACTACATAAAAGGAAAGCTAAAAGTAGGTGATATGGAGATTCATTTAGAAGAAGGAGAGGGTAAGATAATAAATCTAAATGGAAAAAGATATGGAGCATATAAAGAAGGTAAGCATGCAGTTTATATAGTAGACATTACATGTACCCACCTAGGATGTGAATTAAATTGGAATGAAAATGATAAGTCATGGGATTGTCCTTGTCATGGATCAAGGTTTAATTATAAAGGGGAAGTATTAGAAGGGCCAGCAACAGAAGCTCTAAAGCCATATAAATGTGGAGAAAACAAAATTAATCCTAAGATAAAATAGATTTATTTGCCATAAGAGGATATAATATTAGAATAAATATGTAAAGGGGAGTTAAATATGGTTACTTTAGAAAATGAAAAACTAGAGGGATTTTTTAATGATGAAAATAATCCTATAAAAGATATTAATGAAGAAACTATTATTAATATGATAAAAGATAGGAATGTTGATTTTGAAAAAGCATATTATTCTTTAACTTGTGAAAGCTGTGGTGGCGAAAAGGTTGAAAATGAAAGAGCTTATAAGTTCTTAGAATATCATTTCTATATATATACTAAAGATGGCAAATATGTAACAAATAGTTTAGCTGTTGAGGAAGAAGGAAAATCTTTTAATAGACTTCAAAGAGAAGGCTTAGTAGATAATAGCTACATAGTAAGTATTATTGTATGTGCAGGGTGTGGAGCTTTTAATATTGAAATAGAAGAGTTTGAAATATAGGAGAATAACTATGAGAAAGAGTAGATTAGGGAAAGTATTAATAATATTAATGGCAATATCATTAATGTTGGTTGGTTGCGGTGTCAAAGAATGGGGAGAAGAGGTAGCAGCTCCAAAGGACTTGCCAATAGCAACAATTAAGGTGAAAGATTATGGTACTATAGTAGCTGAATTATATCCTCAATATGCTCCTAATACAGTAAATAATTTTATTTCTCTTGCAAACAATGGATTTTATGATGGTATTACCTTTCATAGGATAGTTAAAGACTTTGTTATACAAGGTGGAGATCCTGATGGAAAAGGTACTGGAGGTCCAGGTTACTCAATAAGAGGAGAGTTTAAGGGAAATGGATATAAGTATAATACACTTGAACACGATGAAGGTGTATTATCTATGGCTAGAGCAAAAGATAAGGATAGTGGAGGTAGTCAGTTCTTTATAGTGACTAAAAAGGCTAGCAATTTAGATGGAAGTTATGCAGGCTTTGGTAAGGTTATAGAAGGATTAGACGTAGTTCACAAAATAGAAAATGCTGAAGTATCAGGTGAAACTCCTAAAAAGGAAATAGTTATAGAAGAAATAAGAGTTGATACTAAAGGTGCTAATTATCCAGAACCAGAAAAGTTATAATATTCCCCTCATAAATTTCATCATTATTTGAAATAATATTTATGAGGAGCGTGATATTTATGAAGGCTGATAAGAGAACAAATAATGGTCTACAAAAAGGACAAAGAAGACAAAGGCTACATGAAGATCAAAACAATGTAGGAAATGAAAATGAACCATCATTTTTTGAGAATCATAATGGTGAACAATTGAAATAATTTATAAAGAAGCTGTTGTAAAGTAAATAACTATTTTACAATAGCTTCTTTGTTTTAGATAATTTTACTTATAGCTAAAACCATAAGTATTACCCCTGAAAGCCAGGATAAATTGATATTTGATTTTTCAACTAGTTTTTTACCAATAAAACTACCTACTATAACAGCAAGAAAACCTATTAAGAAACATAATAAAATGGTTTGTATATATCCACTACCTGCTAAACTACTACCAAATCCAACAGCTAAGCTATCAAATGAAAGGGCAATAGCAAGATAAAGGGATTCTTTAACTGATAATTCTTTTGATTTATCAAGGTCAGCCTTTGTTTCATCAGCATAGACTTGTAATATAAAATTAAAGTCAAATAATCTAAAGGTAAAGGATTTTTCTTTATTTAAGTGCTTTTGAATATAGGTTTTAAATAAGCTTTCGAATAATCTATATATACCTAAAATCATTAGTATGGAGAAGCTTAAGGCTATAGGAAGTGTTCCAGGTAAAAAGTCTTTTATTAATCCACCAACAAATAATGATATTCCTAAAATTACAGAACCAACAATACTAATGACCATAGAGGAAAGGATAGGGATTTTTATTTTATTGCTTCCATATGCCATACTAGCAACAAAAGCATCTATACAAATTGAAGAAACTAATAATAATGATTCTATCATAGATATACCTCGACAAATTTCTAGTTATTAGTATATATATGAATAAAATATTACTTTAGTTACAAGAAGAACTCCCTAATTTTTAGGGAGTTCTGTAGTTAATGTATATGGAGTTATGTTATTTTGCTTAATCCAATCGCTCCAAGTTGTTTTAAAATTATCATTATTTTCTTTGGTATATCTATAGAAGTTTCTTAGGAATAAAACTCTTTTACTTTCATCTCCTGGTTTAAATAAATTAAATCCACCTAATAGACACTGTCTTTTTATAATATCATCTAAACTTACATTTTTTGAATTTTTCATCATATCAAAGAGTGACATAAAGGTTGTTGTTCTTCCAATACCTTCTTTACAATGAAAGTGAAGCCAATAATTATCAGGTAAATGCGTAACGAACTTTACAAATTGATCTACCGATTCATCAGTAGGTCTATCACCATCAGTTACCGCTATTCTTAAATATCTTACATTATTTGATGAAACTAGTTTACTTTCGTTTTCAACAACTGTTGGTATTAATGTATGCTTCCCATTGTCTAAAGTAATAGATTTACCAAAAGGTATTTCAGTTAATTGCTTAGCTTCCTTAGTTATAACTTCTTTATAATTAAGACCAGCATTAGCTTTATCCCCAGGACCATACCAACTTACAGCATTACCATTAATAAATCCATGTGATTCTTGTCTTAAATCTATATCCCAAAATTCATTTTTTGTATTAATATTCTTTTTTAAGTTTAAGAATGAGAGTGAAGTAAATTGAGAACTACCTGATATATTTAAGTTTTCAAGTCCTGTAGTGTTTCCACCACCTTTTACAACATTAGATAAATCAGTAGTTTTTCTAAAGTTATGTGGAAGTGAGTCTGTATTTTCAAAGTCAAGTGATAAACAGCTTTGTTCCACTTCCAGGGCAGAAATAGATAATGGCGATAATAAAGAAAATATTAGAATTGAAGATATAATCTTTAAATATTTTTTCATAATAATTTCTCACTTTCTATTTATAAAATCTATAGTTAGTATTCCATAACATGTGAAAAATTATGATATAATTACATAGAATGTTAAGGTTAATGAATAAACGGAGGATGGAAATTGATGTACAAGATTATAGCATTAGATATGGATGGAACTTTATTAAATGATGATAAGATTATTACAGAGGTGACTAAAAAAGCACTTCAATCAGCAAGGGATAAAGGGGTAAAGGTTGTACTAGCTTCTGGAAGACCTATAGATGGCTTAAGAAGATATTTAGAGGAATTAGGGTTAGTAGATGATAATGAATATGTATTAAGCTACAATGGATGTTTAGTTCAAGAAACTAAGAGTGAAAAAATAATTTCTGAAAAAGGATTAAAAGGAAGAGATCTTCACTATATTTATAATTTTGCAAGGGAGTTTGGTGTTAATATACATGCCTTTTCTCCAACAAGAGGGTTAATAACTCCTAAAAATAGTAAGTATACTGAAGTAGAAGCTGAGATTAATAAGATAGATATAAATATATGTGACTTTGATGAAATATCAGAAGATGAAAGCATTATAAAAATAATGCTTATAGATGAACCAGATGTATTAGATAAGGCAATAGCAAAACTTCCAAAAGAAGTGGGAGAAAAATATAATTTAGCAAAGAGCACTCCGTATTTCTTTGAAATAATAAATAAAGAGTCTAATAAAGGGTTAGGTTTAAAAGCATTAGCAGATTATTTAAATGTTGATAAAGATGAAATAATAGCTGTAGGGGATGCGGGAAATGATTTAGATATGATTGAGTTTGCAGGGCTTGGAGTAGCTATGGAAAATGGGCATAGTAATGTAAAGGAAGCGGCAAACTATATAACAAAGAGCAATAACGAAGACGGTGTTGCTGAAGTTGTTAAGAAATTTATTCTAAAATAGAATAGTAAGAGGTGACAAGGTGCCTAATAATTATGGTAATCTACAAAAGATTTATAATGGTAAAAGAAAATATGGTATAACACCACATATTCCTGGAGGATTTATTCTACCTGAAACTTTAGAGAAAATAGCAAGGGTTGCTAAAAAATACAATGGAGTAATAAAGATAACATCAGGTCAAAGAATATTGATAACAAACCTTGAAGAAAAAGATTTAGAGAATATATGGAATGAACTAGGAATGGAACCAGCAGTTAAGGAACAGAATTCTGTTAAAAATGTAGAGATATGTCCAGCAGGATTTTGTAAAAGGTCTAAGTTTAATACTATAGGAACTGGAATGAAGCTATTAAATAAATATCAATGGATGAGTATGCCTTGTAGAAGTAAGATAGGTGTAGCAGGTTGTAGAAATGCCTGTGGAGGTGTCTATAGCAAAGATGTAGGGGTAATAGCTGATAGAGATGGATTCATAGTTACAGCTGGAGGTTCAGCAGGTTATAATCCTAGGATAGCGGATATAATAGTAGATAAAGTTGATGAAAAGAGAGCTTTAGAAATAGTAGACAATATATTTAACTATTATATAGAAAATGCAGAAATGGGAGAGAAGTTAGGCTTTTTTATTGATAGAATAGGAATAGAAGAATTTAAGAAAAGTGTTTTGATATAGAACTGGAGAGAAATATGATTAAGAGAATTACTTTAAAGAGGAAAGATGGTAAGATAATACAAGGAATATTAAAGAAGCTTGATGAATCATATATTAATAAGATTATGAAGTTTCAAGATGAAATTGTTGAAGGACTAGAGAATAAAGAATTATATTTTCCAAGTAAAGAGGAAGAATTCTTAGAGTTTATATCTAATAAAGGAAATATAGTTGGATGTGTTACTGAAGATGACGATCTTATAGCTATAGGTGTATATTGCAAATTAGGCTATGATGAGAATAACTACGGCTATGATATTGGAATTAATGGAGAGGAACTATTAAAAGTAGGGCAAATTGAATCAACATTAGTAAAAGAAAGCTTTAGAGGAAACAAGCTACAGAAGATAATATGTGAGTTACTAGAAGATATTGCAAAAGAAAATGGCACCTTAATTATGAGTGCCACTGCTTCGCCATATAATCCTTATAGTGTAAATACATTTTTAGATTTAGGATATGAAATAGCTAAAGATAAAATTAAGTATGGTGGATTAAGAAGATATGTATTGGTGAAGAGATTTAGTTAGATGGAGATGATAAAGTGAGTAATATGAAAGATCCAAAATTTAAATCTAATTTGTTATTAGCCACTTATGTAGTTGTACTAGCCTTTATATTTATAAATATTAAATCTGTAGGAAACGTATTTGGTTCTACAATGGCAATGTTAAAGCCATTTTTAATAGCTATATGTATAGCTTTTGTACTTAATATACCAATGAAGTTTTACGAAGAGAAGGTTTTAGATAAGATTATAAAGCAACCTAAAAAGCGTAGACCTTTGGCAATAATATTAACTATTATTACAATAATAGCAATTGTTGTTGGGTTAGTACTATTTATAATTCCTCAACTTGTAGAAAGTGGGGCAACTTTAGTAAAGAACATACCTGATTATGTTAAAACACTAGAAATGTTTATATCAGAACATTTTAGTACAACTGAAGTTTTTGATGAACTTTGGAATCAGGTTTTATCTATGGGAGAAAATATAATAAAAGTCGTTGGACAGGTTACAGGAAGTCTTGTTAGTCAATTAGTTGATATTACTGTTGGTGTGACATCAACAATAATAAACTTCTTTATGGGAATATTAATAGCTATATATATTCTTTTAAGTAAAGAGAAGTTAGGAATACAAGCAAAGAAAATGCTTTATGCATTTTTTGATAGGGGGAAGGCAGATAAAGTTATGGAGGTAGCTAGTATATCTCATAATAAATTTTCTAAGTTTATAACAGGTCAATGTATTGAGGCTGTTATATTAGGTGGATTATGTTTTATTGGAATGACTATCTTTAGTATGCCATATGCCTTACTTGTAAGTACAATAATAGGTGTAACAGCATTAGTGCCTATATTTGGAGCATTAATAGGTACAATACCTGCTGCATTTATAATTTTCATGGTTGAACCAATGACAGCAGTATGGTTCGTAATTCTTATAGTGGTAATCCAACAAATAGAAGGAAACTTGATTTATCCTATGGTTGTTGGAAATTCTATTGGATTATCTGCAATTTGGGTATTACTTGCTATTACAGTAGGTGGAAGTACATTTGGTATTTTAGGTATATTAATAGGAATTCCTTTATTTGGAGTGTTGTATACTTTACTTTCAACTATAACTAATAGTAAGTTAAAGGAAAAGAACATAAAGGTGGAAGACATAGATTAGGTAAAAGGTACTAGGTATAAGGTACGAGGTAAGAAGAGTAATAGAGAGACTCTGCAGTTTTTGCAGGGTTTCTTTTTTTGCTGTAGGAAAGTATAAAATTTTAATTAGTTATATAGATTAATTATTTCTGGAAACAATAGTATTGAAATGTTTTTAGGAGGGATAGTATGAAAAAAGATAGGTATATGGTTAAGTTTATACTAGTATTAATAGGAGCATCTTTAATATTATATTTAATTAATTATGCTATTTTTAAAGATTTACACCATATAGGAATGTTTTTCACAGAAGATTTAGCTTTTATTCCAATTGAAGTATTAGTAACTGTATTAATTATTGAAAGAGCATTAGAAAAAAGGGAAAAGAAGCATAAATTACAAAAGATAAATCTATTAATTGAAATATTCTTTGAAGAAGTGGGAAACCAATTGTTGAGTACTATTGCAAAAAGAGACAATGGCTGTGATGAATTGTGCTCTGTTATACCTAAGATAGGGAATAGTATTGTAAATGATTTTAATAGTTTAAAGGAAAGAGTCGAAAAGTATAGTTGTAAATTAAATTTGAATGAAGAAGATATAGAGGATATTTATATTAATTTAAATGATAATAAAGAAATTCTATTTAGATTTATAGAGAATCCATACTTAGATGAACATGATATTTTTACAGATTTATTGCAGGCAGCAGTACATTTACATAGTGAGATAAAGCTTAGAAAAAGCAAGGGGGATTTAACAAATGAAGATATATCTCATTTAAACAGCGATATTTTAAGGTTATATAAATATTTAACTAAGGAATGGATAGTTTATATGAAATATATTGAAAAAGAATATCCATTCCTATATAGTTTTGCTTTAAAGAACATACCTTTTAAGCAATGTTAGTTAAATAATTCTTTAATTTTATCAAGATTTTCTATAGCCATTTTATAGCCGTTATTATATCCATCTCTTAATTTATTAACATCCTTTTCAAAACTTTCAATAGATTGCTCTAAGGTAGGTCGTATGATTACGGCTTTTCCTTGGGCTTCTAATTCCTCACAAAAACGAATAGTTTCATTATAATGGTTATGTCTAGTTAATAAAGGCTCTTTTAAATTTGGATATTTCTTTCTAAATAGCTTTGAAACTATAATATTACCCTTACTAAGGTCTTTTCTATATTCTTTTGGCCTTGTAAGTATTATTAAATGTTTTTCATTACCATCATCAATAGCTTTCTTTATGGGAACAGGGTCACATATACCCCCATCATAGTAATAACTATCATTAATTTTGATGGCAGGAAAGAATAATGGGATAGCACAGGTGGCTCTTAAAATTGAACAATTATCATCTAATTCTTTTCCATCAAAGTATTCAGTCTTACCAGTTATGGCGTTAGTTACCCCAACTAATATTTTTCCTTCATATTTTTGATAAGTTTCCATATCAAAAGGAGATAGTTTATTTGGAATTTCGCCATAAACAAAATCTAGTCCAAAAAGGCTTTTGCATTTTAGGAAATTTCTTAGTCCTAAATATCGTTTATCATTCCTATATGTCATAAGTATATCTAGATTTCTTTTCTTTTGTTTTGATATATATGATACCCCATTTGTAATACCAGCAGAAACTCCAATGCAATAAGGAAACATAATATTATTATCTAGTAAAGCGTCCATTACTCCTGCACTAAATATAGGTCTAAAGGTACCACCTTCCAAAATTAAACTTGGCATAACTCCTCCTTAAGTGTAAAAAAATTCAATACAGGAATTATATACTTTTTTTAACAGTAAATCAATGTGTGAGCAAAATAAAAGCTATCTAGGTAAACTAGATAGCTGTAAAATTATTCAAAAACTATTTCTTTAAAGAATTGAGGTACATGGAATGCAGGTTCTGGAACTGTGATGTCTGCCCATGTTCCAAAGTGAGGAGTAGTTGTTTTGTCTCCACACTTAGTAAAGTTTCCTTTTATAACTTTACCTGATTTAGCTTCAAAACTTGGGAAAAAGACCTTTATAAAATCAAAAGGTATTTTATATTCTATAGTCCAAGGTTTAAAGTTATCAAAGTCGTTAATGTTTTCATCATTAACATCTGCTTTTATTTCAAAATAATTAGGATTTATATAGTCCATATTATGTCTTACTGGTGGCTTGTAATCTAATTGAAGTAAAAGGTTTCCCCTAGCAGTTATTTCAAAGTTAAAATATCTTTTATCCTTTTCAGGTTCAGGTAAGAAAAAGAATTCTACACAACTATCATACCAAGAAGGGCCATTAAATTCTTTAACTTCAATTCTAACTTTTTCTTCAGAAGAGGTAAATTTTACTCTTATTTCTTCATTTGTGTAGCAAAGTTGAACTTTGGTTTTAGGCATATATCCAGTAGTGTCCCATGGATAGTTATTAATATTGATAGCTTCAATATTATCCCAAGTGCTTGGACCAAAATTTTCTGAATTAACCTTTTTAATAACGTACATAAAAACAATCCCCCTAAAATCACCAAAATAAAATTGTATTATAAGGAAATTATACCAATAAAATAAATATAATAATAGTGTTTATGTAAAGCTAAGTTAATTAATTGGTTAATAGTGAAAAGTTGAATCAATATTTAGGAACAATATGTTGAAACCCTTATAACAATTCACTATTAACGCAAGTTTTATTGGGCTATATCTATAAAGTCAAATTTCTTAACATCAAATATTCCTTTATCAGTAATCTTTATATCTGGAATTACAGGTAAAGATAAAAATGACAGAGTTAAGAATGGGTTGAAGTTGATTGTTGGAGCTACCTTTTTTATAGAATTATGAAGTTCTTCTAAATCATTCATTATTGAATTAATAGGGCGGTCAGTAATTAACCCACCAATTTCTAACTTTATAGAAGAAAGTACTTTACCATCTTCAACAACAATAATTCCTCCACCAATTTCCTTTAGTTTCTCAGTTGCAAATAGCATGTCCGAATCATTTGTTCCAACTACTATTAAGTTGTGAGAATCATGAGCTATAGTAGTTGCAATAGCTCCACTTTTTAATTCCATTCCATTAATAATTCCAACTCCTACATTTCCAGTTCCTTTATGACGTTCTATAACAGCAACTTTAAGTAGGTCTTTTTCTATATCAGTAATAAATTTATTACTTGGAGAAGAAATAGGTTCTCTTAAATGTATTGTTTCTAGTTTGTTTGGAATTACTTTAATTACATTAATAATGGATTTGTTATATAGTGTAATATCTAGCTTGTCCTTTGAAAGATCCTTTATATTTAAACTATTTGTTGTTTCAATTTTAGGGGTAGGTATATTATTTTCAACAAGGATACCATTATCCACAACAAGTTGTCCATCTTTGTAAACTGATTGAATTTGGAAGTTTTCTAAATTGTTTAGAATAATAAAATCTGCTTTATAGCCAGGAGCAATAGCACCTAAGTCATTCAGTTTATAACATTCAGCAGAATTTAATGATGCCATCTGAATAGCTGTTTCTGGATTTAAACCAGCCTTTATTGCATATCTAATAGAACTATCAATAGAACCATTTAATATTAAGTCATCTATGTGTCTATCATCAGTGCAGAAGCAAAGTCTTCTACTGTTTTTTATTGAAGCAACCTTTATTAATTCCTTTAAATTTTTAGCTACAGTACCTTCGCGAATTAGTACATACATTCCGCGTCTAATTCTATCAGTTACTTCTTCTTTTAGATGACATTCGTGGTCAGTTCTTATATTTGCAGTACAATAAGCATTAAGTGCTTCCGTATTTAATCCAGCACCATGGCCATCTATTCTAAGGTTAAGATTTTTTGCATCATATATTTTATTAATCATGTCTTCTTCACAATTAATTACAGAAGGGAAGTCCATAACTTCTGCTAATCCTAATACTTGAGCATTAGAATAGAGATTAGAAAGATCATTACTTGTTAAAATTGCACCTGAATTTTCAAAAGAAGTTGCAGGCACACAAGAAGGAAGCATAAAGAAAAAGTTAAATGGAAGTCCTTCGCTTAATTTAAGCATAAGTTTAATTCCATCTAATCCAAGAACGTTTGCTATTTCATGTGGATCAGCAATTAATGAAGTCACACCATGAAGAAGAGCAGCTTTGCAATATTCAGCTGGAGTGGTTAGGGAAGATTCAATATGAGCATGAGCATCTATTAAACCAGGGCATATATACTTTCCTGTACCATCGATAATTTCATTTCCATGGTAGTTTCCAATTCCAACAATATACCCATTTTTAATCCCTACATCTGAAATGAAGGTTTCTTGTCCAAAGACATCAATTATAGATATGTTTTTTATTACTAAATCACAAGGGATACTTTTATTTGCCCCCTTTATTTGTTCAATAAAATTAAATTTGTTCATATAATCCACCTCTGTTAATTTTATTCAACCCATGAGGCATATATACTTAATTAGCCTAGTAATACTATTTACGGTAGTATTGTAGATACGCTCAAACCATATTATTGAGCTTATAGGTTGATATTGTGTCTCATTATAATTACAGAGATGGATTATGTCAAAGGTAAAATTATACTTATATTAGTTTAATGCAAACAGGGGATGGTACCTCTATGCTTCCAACATGATTAATTAATCTACCAGTATCTTCGGAAATTTCAAAAATAACCAAAGAAGAGGAATCTTGATTTGTAATAAGTATATATTTGCCGTCCGCACTTATAGCAAAATCTCTAGGGCAAGATCCAAAAGTAGGTTTATGCTCTACTAATGATAAGGATCCAGTTACATTATCTATTTTAAAGCAAGCTATTGAGTTATTTCCTCTATCTGAAGTGTAAATAAATTTGCCATTTGGATGAATATGTATAGCAGCGCCAGATTTAACCCCAGTATATTTGTTTGGTAGTGTTGAAAGTATATTTATTAGCTTTAAATGCCCCTTATTATATTGAAATGAGGCTATTTCAGAAGATAATTCAGTTAATACATAGACAAATTTACCATTTGGATGAAATGCTAAATGTCTAGGTCCACAACCCTTACTAAATTTTACTCTTAAATCTTCTCTTTCAATAAAATCATTTTCTTTAACCTCATAAAGATTAATATAATCTTGCCCTAGGTCCACTGTTAAAAGAAAGTTTTCCTCTGGGTCAAGGTCAGCATAATGAATATGAGGGGTATTATTGGTATGAGTTAATGTCTTTATAGTTTTACCTATTCTGTGACCATCTTCAATTGGATAGATATTAACTTTATTATGGTGATAGTTTGCAGTAAAAATTAAGCCTTGTTTATTAGAAAAATTAATATAGCAAGGTGGATTTTCCGTTTCAAGAACAGAATTTATTCTTTCAAGAGATAGGTTTTCTTTTATTCTGAAAGAAGTTACCCCTCCTAAATCCTTATCTTTAGAAACTGAATATAAAATATTATTTTCCTTATCTATAGCTAGATAAGATGGTTTTTCGATTTCATAAGCTAAAGCATGTGTTTTAAAGACTTTGTTTTCACAATCAAATTCAAAGTTATAGATTCCTCTACTATCCGTATTTGTATAAGTTCCAATAAAACCTTTTAAAATAGTTTTATCCATGCAATCACCTCCAAATATTTCCATATTATTATATCATAAAAGGAAATAATTTGTATAACCACTTCTTGGAAGATATAATGGTTTTATGATGGTAGTAATTATATCAAAGAAATAAAAAGGGGGATGACATTATGCCATTAAAAATTAATAGGGAGTTACCAGCTTACAAGGTATTAAGTGGGGAAAATATCTTTGTAATGAATGATGAAAGGGCAGAAACACAAGATATAAGACCTTTAAAAATAGCAATTTTAAATTTAATGCCTAAGAAAATTCAAGCTGAGAATCAATTATTAAGATATTTATCAAATACTCCATTGCAAGTTGAAATTAAGTTGCTACAAACTAAAAGTTATACTTCTCACAATACGCCGTTAGAGCATTTAAATAAGTTTTATAGCTATTTTGATGAGGTTGTAAATGAGAAGTTTGATGGATTAATAATTACAGGTGCACCTGTTGAACAAATGGAATTTGAAGATGTTGCATATTGGGATGAATTAAAGGAAATAATGGAGTGGAGTAAAAGTAATGTTTATTCAACTTTACACATATGTTGGGGAGCTCAAGCAGGGTTGTATTACCATTATGGAGTACCAAAGTATCCATTAGGAAATAAGATGTTTGGGGTTTTTGCTCATAGGGTGTTAAAGGAAAATGTTGAATTAACAAGGGGACTTGATGATACCTTTTTTGCACCTCATTCAAGGCATACAGAAATAAAGAGCAAGGATATAGAAAAGGTTAAGGAATTAGAAATACTTTCAGAATCTGATGATGCGGGAGTATTTATTGTTTCTACAAGTGACTACAGAAAGGTATTTATTACAGGACATTTAGAGTATGATAGAGAAACCCTAAAAGATGAATATTTTAGGGATAAAGAAAAGGGATTAGAAATTTGTATTCCTGAAAATTATTTTCCAAATGATGATACAACTTTAGAGCCAGCTATGTCTTGGAGGGGAAGTGCACACATAGTATTTGCAAATTGGTTAAATTATTGTGTATATCAAAACACACCATTTAATATTAATGATATTAGAAATGATTAAAGAGGAATAATTATGAAGTATTTTCAAGAGGTAAAGTGCATACGATTAGCTAATAATAAATTGAAAATAACATGGGACGAACCTAAAAATTCCCTTGTAAAAATATATTTAGAAAATGATGATGAGGAACTATTAATAGAAAGAATTAAGAATAGTAATGAAGTTATACTTACAGATCCAGATAATAAAAGAAGATCATTATTTCTTTTAAAATCTGATGGATACAATTCTGAATTAGTTGGAGAAGCAATACTCCCATTTGTAGGAGTACATCATTGTAGAGATATAGGTGGATATAGAACTAAAGATGGTAGAAGAGTTAAATGGAGCACATTTTATAGGTCAGATAAATTATCAGATTTAACAGAAGATGATATTGAATATTTTAAAGCTTTAGGTATAAAAACAATCTTAGACTTAAGGTCTAAGGGAGAGGTGCTATCTTCACCTGATCCTAATATTGAAGGTATTAAATATATAAATATTTCTGGTATGTCCGAGTTAGATAATAATAAGGGGAACTTTGATATGATGTCTATTTTTAATCAAAATTATTTAGAGAATTTTGATGGAAAGAAATTTCTTATGGATGGGTATAGAAGTGCAGTTTTTAATAACCTTGCCTATAAGGAATTAATAGATTGTATGGAAAATGAAGAAAGAATGCCTATTTTATTTCATTGCACTGCCGGAAAAGATAGAACTGGATTTGCGTCTGCACTTATCTTATTAATTCTTGGAGTTCCAGAAGAAACAGTAATTAAGGATTATTTATTAAGTAATGAATATAGAAAGAGTAAAAATGAAGAAATAATTAAATCTATAAAAATGATATCTAATAATCCTAAACATTTTGAGTTATTAAATATGATGCTAGAAGTAAGAAGAGAATATATAGAAGCATCCTTTAAAGAAATAAGGGATAAATATGAAAACATAGATAAGTACTTAGAGGTAGAATATGGGTTGAGTAAAACTAAGAGAAGAGAATTAAAGAAAAGATATCTTTATTAGAATATTGTTACAATAAAAAATAAAATTTGACAAATTTAAATAAAAATATTGTAATCACTCGGAATTTTAATATATAATTTTGAATTATACTAAAGAAAAATGGAGTGGATTACGTGGAACAGAAGAGAGAAAAATTTTCTTCTAGTCTTACTGTGTTTTTTGCTACCTTAAGTTCAGCTGTAGGTTTGGGAAATATATGGATGTTTCCATATGTAGTAGGTCAAAATGGAGGAGCAGTTTTTATAATTGTTTACTTAGGGTGTGTATTATTGATTGGGTTACCAACATTAATAAGCGAATTCGTAGTAGGTAGAGGAACAAGAAAAAATGTCTGTGGAGCTATATCAAAAGTCACAGATAAGAGAAGATTTAAATCAATAGGATATATAGCAGTGCTATCAACATCTTGTATGCTGTTTTTTTATACAGTAGTTGCAGGATGGGTGTATTCATATGTTTTTAAAGCCTTATTTGGTGTGCTTAAAGGAGTTACAGCAGAAGAGGCAGCACAAATATTTAATAGTACAAGCTTAGGTCCTATTTCGCCAATTATATGGCAACTTATAGTTTTAGTAGTTGCAGGATCTATATTAGGCTTGGGAGTTAAAAGTGGTATAGAAAAGTTAACTAAAGTACTTATGCCAATATTAATGGGCTTATTAATACTATGTGTATTAACAAGTTTAACTCTTCCAGGTGCATATAGTGGTATAGAATTTTTATTAAAGCCGGATTTTTCTAAGGTAACAGTAGGTGTAATTTTATCAGCCTTAGGGTTAGCTTTCTTTAAGTTGTCTGTAGGTACAGGTACTATGGTAACATACGGTAGTTATTTTACTGAAGATAATGATTTAATAGGAACAGCAGGAAAGGTTGCTATAGCTGATACTGGAGTATCATTGCTTGCAGGACTTGCTATTTTCCCAGCAGTTTTTTCTTTTGGACTAGCTCCAACTGAAGGACCAGGATTATTATTTAATACCGTACCATTAATATTTGCAAAAATGCCAGGAGGAAGTATCTTATCAATAATATTCTTTGGATTAACAGCAATGGCGGCAACTATGGCAACTATATCCTTATTAGAGGTTCTTATAGCTTTATTTACTGAAGAATTAAAGATTTCAAGAAAAAAATCTATAATAATAAATATTTCAATTATTGTTTTAATTGGTTCACTAGCTGCATTATCAGCTAATCCAGATGGAGTTTTAGCACATATAAAGATTTTTGGGTTTACAATATTTGATTCATTTGACAAGTTTGTTTCTAATATATTATTACCTATAAATGGATTGCTAGTGATACTTCTTTTAGGATATGGACTATCAAAAGACTTTATAATAGAACAGTTAACTAATAAGGGGACATTAAAGAATCAAAAAGTAGTTAGTTTATTGATGTTTATAATAAAGTATGTTACACCTATTCTAATATTAATAGTATTTGTTAAAAGTTTCGTTTAACAAATGTGTAAGATATTGTATAATAAAGAAAAGTCCATAGTAGGGCTTTTCTTTATTTATGCTTTATTGTGGAAGTAGGAGAGATAAAATGGGTTATAAGATATTAATTTGTGATGATGAAAAAGAAATATTAGAATTAATAGAGCTATACCTAGGAAAAGAAGGGTATAGTGTTGTAAAAGCAAACGATGGACAAGAAGCCCTTGAAAAAGTAAAAAACGATACTGATTTTGATTTGGCAATTGTAGATATAATGATGCCACGTGTAGATGGGTATAGGGTGATTAAAGAGATAAGAAAACTATACAATATCCCAATAATAATGTTATCAGCCAAGAATCAAGATTCTGACAAAATATTGGGCCTAGATTTAGGGGCAGATGATTATATTACAAAACCATTTAATCCTTTAGAATTAGTAGCTAGAGTTAATGCTCAGATAAGAAGGGTATATAAATTAAGCGCTAAAGAGAATGCTTGTCTTAAGATAGTTATAGGAGATATAGAATTAGATACATATAATGTAAAACTTATAGTTAGAGGAAAAGAAGTAGAAGTAACGTCTATAGAGTATGGAATATTAAAGTACTTAATGGAGAACGCAGGGCGAATATTAACAAAGAATCAAATTTTCGAAGCAGTGTGGAACGAAGCCTTCTTAAGTGGTGATAATACTATAATGGTGCATATTAGTAGACTTAGGGATAAGATAGAGGAAGACTCTAGAAATCCTGTATATTTAAAGACTGTTAGGGGTCTTGGATATAAGTTTGAAAAAAGGTAAAGTACTATGAAAAAAAGAAATGATAAACTCTTAATTTCTTTATTTAAAAATTATATTACATTTGTAATAATACTAGCTAGTATATTTTTCTTAGCATACACCTATTTGGGATATAAAATGTCCAAGTCTATGGAGAATCGGGGGGCACCAGTATTAGATTTACTTCATGGAAAATATGATGATTATTCTAAGTTAAATGAAGATGTATTAGTAAAACTTGAAGGTTTTATTGAAGTTTTAGATAGTAAAAGAAATGTTATTCATAGAATGGGGAAAATACCCGAGGATAAAACATTAAAGGATTCATATTCTGAATACGAGCTGTTACAGACAATTAGTATGTGTGATGAGGATGAAAGGTACTTTGTGTTAGTTGATACAGTAGAAGAGGATACTGATTTTAAAACTATATTGATTAGAGTACCAGAAGATAAAGTTTCTTTAGCTATTAATATCTTTTCTGTACCTTATAGTTTAGGAAAGCCATTATTTAAACTTTATATAAAGGTTATAAGTATAGCACTAGTATTTTTTATAATTAGTATTGTAGCCTACAGTATTTGGACGGCTAAGAAGTTTAAGAAGCCTTTAAGTAAAATAGATAATGCATTAGGAAAAGTTATAGAAGGTGATTATGAAGAAAAGTTAGTTTTAGATGGAGAGAAAGAGTTTATAGTAATAAGTGATACAATTAATTATTTAATTGATAAGCTTAAAGCAAGTAGAGAAGAAAACAAGAAACTTGAAGAAAGTAAAACGAGAATGTTAATAGACTTATCTCATGATATTAAAACACCTATTACTACAATAAGAGGATTTTCAGCAGCATTATATGAAAATCTTATAGAAGAAGAAGAACAAAAAAAGAGATATTATAAAACTATATACAACAAATCAGAAAAGGTTGGGGAATTGGTAGATGACCTTTTTGAGTTTGTAAAATTAGAGAGTGTTCAGTATAAGCTAAAATTAGAAGTTGTAGATATTTGTGAGTTTTTAAGGCAGTTAATTGCTGAATACTTTGATGAAATAAGTGAAAGAGAGTTTGAGCTTGTAGTAAATATTCCAGAAATAGTCATAGAATTAAAAATAGATAAGAGATTGTTTAAGAGGGTTATTAGTAACTTGATAGATAATTCTTTAAAATATAACCCACCAGGAACTAGGTTGAAAATAGAGCTTAGGGATTTGGGGAGATCTATTGTTATAGAAGTTTCAGATAATGGAGTAGGAATACCAGATGAAATAAAAGATTCACTTTTTGATCCTTTTGTAAGAGGAGATTCTAGCAGAAAAAGTGATGGAGGTTCAGGATTAGGGCTATCTATTACTAAAAAAATAGTGGAAAACCATAATGGTGAAATTTCTATAGTAAAAAGAAATAATGATGATAAAACTATATTTTATATTAGAATGAATAAATACTAAAAAGGTCCTGATTACAGGACCTTTTTAACGTCTAGGAAATTATAAAATTTTACTTTGCTATAAATCAAAGGGGGAACTACAATTTTATACTTTTATCCTCCTAAGGTTACATCCTGTTCATTGTACCAATTTAAAGCTTCCTCCAAGTGTTCTGGTTTAAAGTCTGGCCAAAAGTCATCAACTACATAAAAATCAGAGTACACAGATTGAACAGGAAGGAACCCACTCAATCTTCTCCTACCGCCCCAACGTATAATTAAATCAATTCTAGAAATATCATTTGAGTGAATATTATTATATATATTCTTCTTTTTTTCATCAGCAGATTTTAATTCGTTTAGGTCCCATTCCCAGCCATAATTAATTAAGAAGTTTACCTTCATACCACCTTTTCCGAAGGTTCTACGTTTAGTAAAAGGGATAAGGCCTTTAGGGAATGAAGTAGATTTTGTATTTCCCATTACTAATATTTCACAGTCTTCTTTAGTTAAAAGTTGTACTGAATTTATACATGCTTCTGTAAATGCTAACTTTTGTTCATTAGGTCTCTTTGTATTATCAACAGTGAATCCATAGAATGTTATTTCTTCTATACCATATTTTTTACACTGTTTAAATAGAATAAGACCTGGGTTTATGCCTAGAGCGTACCCCTTATCTTTAGTCATCCCATTTTTTACTGCCCATCTTCGATTACCATCTGGAATAATACCTATATGTTTTGGAATTCTCATTATATATCACCTCAACAAATTTATAATCATATTATTTCCATTAGTTAAAAAAATATCCTATATAACTAGTTGCTTATAACATATATAAGGTATTATTATTGGAACTATTATGAAAAATCTACTAAAATATTGTTATATATTTATCAAGGGGGATAGATGGTATGGCAGTAAATCAAAAAAGACAAAAAGAATTAAAAGCATTGGGATTTTTATTACAAAATGATAAAGAACATTTTGCTGTAAGGTTTTTAAGTAGAGCGGGGAATTTTACTACTGAAGAATTAGCAAATATAAATTATATAGCAGATAAATATGGAAAAGGATATAGTGGTGTTACAACTAGACTTCAAATTGAAGTTCCATGGATTAAAAATGAAGATGTTGAAAATGTAATTGAAGAATCTCAAAAACTGAGATTGAGACATGGTGGTACTGGAATGAAGGTTAGACCACTTGTTTCTTGTAAGGGCACTGTATGCTTACATGGAAATATTGATACCCAAGGAATTTGTAGGGAACTAGAAGAAAAATATTTTGGAACTGATACTCACGCAAAATGTAAAATTGGTATTGTGGGATGTGCCAATAACTGTGCAAAAGCGAGTTTAAATGACATTGGAATAATGGGAAGAACTGTGCCAGAATATGTAGAGGAAAATTGTGTCGGATGCTCACTTTGTGTAAAAGCATGTAGACAAAAGGCTTTAGAATTAGTGGATAAAAAAATTGTCTTCAATGAGGAATTATGTGTGAAATGTGGTGGATGTGTAAGAGCTTGTAGAACAGGTGGATTTATTGCTAGGGAAAAAGGAGCAGAAATTTTTGTTGGTGGAAGATTTGGAAGAGGAATGAGTCTTGGAACATCTTTAGGAAGAATTTTTAGCGAAGATGATATTGTTGGCGTAGTTGATAATATTATGGATTATTATAAAGAAAATGGTGTGGCTGGAGAAAGAATCTGTAAGACTATGGATAGAATAGGACAAGAAAAATTTATTAATGACATTTTACATAGTATATAAAATGTGCATTAATATATAAAATAGGATAATAGAGATGAAAAAACAAGAGGTCATCTTTATTATCTTTTATTTTTATATCATTTTAAATAGCTGTATGTTAATATACAATAAAGAAAATAGGATAAAATAATAATATTATTTGAAAAATTTTGGAGTGAAATCATGATTAGTTTAATGGGAATAAGGCGAGATATACCAATTCAAATTAGAGAAGCCTTTACTATAAAAAAGAAGAGAAAAAATGAAATATTAAATGAATTAATGAAATATTTTGATGAAGTAATAATATTAACAACATGTAATAGAACAGAAATATATGTAGATAGTAAGCTAAATAAAGAAGAAGTGATAGACGTAATCTTTAAAACAATAGGGTGGAATGATGAATTAAAGCTCTTTATATTTTATGTGGAAGAGGAAAAAGCATATAGACATTTATTTAGGCTTGCTTGTGGCTATCATTCAAGAATAGTAGGTGAGGATCAAATTTTAGGGCAAATTAAAAATGTCTATATTGAATCCTTAGAAGAAGGTACATGTAGTGGAGAGTTAGGAAGATTATTTCAAGAAGGAATAACCTGTGGTAAAAAGTTTAGAACAGAAGCAAAATTGTTTGAGATACCAGTTTCATCTATTTCAGTTGCAATTTCTATTATGTTAAAAGAAAAATGTAAAAAAGTTATGGTTATTGGTTATGGAGAAATAGGAAGACTTGCTGTTAAATATCTTTTATCACATAAGGTGGAAAATATATATTTAGTAGTTAGAGAGCCGGGAAAAATTAAGGATTTACATGAGGAAAATGTAAAAATTATAAATTTCAAAGAAAAAAATCAATTTATTCAAGAAGTAGATTCTATAATATCCTGCACTAATGCTCCACATGCTGTTGTTTTAAAAGATGATATTGTAGAAAGAAGAGAGACATTATCTATATTTGATATGGCGGTACCAAGAGATGTTGAAGTAGAAGTTGGATTATTAAATAAAGTAAAAGTATATAATATTGATGAAATAAGTGAAGTTGATGACGAAAATAAAGCATTAAGAGTTCAAAGAATGTCAGAATATAAGTATATTTATGAAGAATATTTAAAGGAATATATGGAATGGAAGGCTCTTCGAGAGATTTCGCCAATTATAAAAGAATTAAAGATGAAAGGCGAAGAGGTATACTCAAAAAGATTAAATACTTATCAAAATAAAAGTAGGGATCTAAAAGATGAAGGGCTTGTAAAAATGTTATTAAAAAGTACCTCAGATGCTTATATTAATAGAGCTATTGAAGTCATAAAAAATGAGACCCTTGAAGGAAGTGAAGAAGAATGTTTAAGAATAGTGAGGAAGATATTCTTAACAGAGGAATAGAGTTTTCTTTAATATCAGTATTTTCAAAAAAACTAAGAGTAGGCATTATTGGAGCAGGACGAGGTGGCTTTATTAAAGCAAAGCATTTTTTTAATCAAGGATGCTTAGTGGAGGTCTTAGCAAAAGAAATAGGGGAAGAATTTAAACAGTTTAAGGGAGAAAATATACAAATATATAAAAAAGAATATGATAAAAACTTTATAAAAAATAAGCATTTGGTTATTATAGCTATAGATGATAAGAATAAAAAAGAAGAAATAAAGAGAGATTGCGAAGAAGAAAGTAGGATATACATAGATTCAACAGAATTTATGGAAGGAATGGGGTCAATACCAATGCAAAAAGATTTGAAAAATATTGTTGTTGGTGTTAATACAAGAAGAGGAAATCCTAAAGGAAGTAGATTTATAGCGCAAAAGGTAGAAGAAGAACTATTAAAATATGATGATTTTATTGGTTATACTACTATATTAAGAAATAGGTGTAAAGATAGTAGTATTAAAAAAGTTTTAACAGATTTTATTTCTACAGAAGATTTCTTTTTCTTTTATAAAATAAAAAAATCTAATATAATATTAAAAATGTTTTTTAAGGAAAAGGATTTTAATAATGAGTAAAAAATTAAGTGATTTAGAATTATTCTCTGGATTAAAGCAAGAAACAATAGATTCTCTTACTTCCTTATGTATAGAAAAGCAGTATAAAAAAGGTGAACATATATTTTTTGATAAAGATAAGGTAACCACAATATTTATTGTCTTAAAAGGAAAGGTTACATTATATAAGATAGGTGAAAAAGCCCATAAAAGAATTATTTTTATACTAGGAGAAGGAAAAATAATAAATGATGTTGTATTAGATGATTTACCAGCATCGATAAGTTGTGAGGCTTTTGAAGATAGTGAAATCTTATGTTTTGATAGAGATGAATTTGTAAAAATTATGTCAAAGGACTTTGAACTAACTACTGTAGTAATTAATTCATTATCTAAAAAAGTAAGAAGATTATATAGACAGATAAAAAATGCTACTCCTATTAAGATTGAAAAGAGAGTTGCTGCAAAGCTATGGAAACTTGCTAAAGACCATGGAGTGGAGGTTGAAGATGGAGTTGAGATAGGGCTTAATATAAGTATTACTTATCTTGCAGATATGTTTGGAACTCCAAGAGAAACTATTTCTAGAGCGTTAAAAGTATTGCAAAAAGAAGAACTTATAGTATTAAATGGTAAAAAAATCATTGTAAAAGATAAAAATAAACTAGCTAAATATTTTAAAAATAATTAAACTTTGTGAGAATTATCACAGAGTTTTTTTTATATTGTTATTATAATAACGATATAAGAACAAAGACAAGTTTTCTGTAAGGAGATGTGGATATGGGATATAGATTAACTCTAGAAAATATGAATAAGCTTATAGTTCAATTACAAAAGAATAGTGAAGTATATGCTCCTAAAGTTTTTGAAGGAGAAGGAACTTTTTCAGATACAGATAGAATTAGATATGGAAAGATAAATAAAATAGAAGAAATAGAATTTGATAAAAAATCAGATTTTTCATATAAGGAAGTACTTTTACCAATAACACAAGTTTTATTCTTCTTTACAGAAGATAAGGTGAAAGAAGCAGAGGTAGAAGAAAAGAATTTAGTAGTATTCCTAAGAAGCTGCGATTTACATGGAGTTAAAAGAATAGATGATATCTATCTAAGAAATGGATTTGTTGACCATTATTATAAAAAGATTAGGGAAAAGACAAAGTTTATAGTGTTTGGATGCGAAAAAAGCTTTGAAAATTGTTTTTGTGTAGATATGGGAACTAATAAAACTGATGAATATGATTGTTACATAAAAGTAGATGGAAATGAAGTTTTATTAGATGTTAAAGATAAAGAAATTGAAGAATTAGTAAAAATATTTGCTGAAGAAGATATTAATGTTATACCTGAATTTGTAGAAAAGAATGAAGTAAAGGTTAATATCCCTGAAAATTTAGACTTATCAGTAATGGATTCTAAGATGTGGGATGAATATTCTCAAAGATGTATAGCCTGTGGAAGATGTAACTTTGTATGTCCAACATGTACGTGCTTTACAATGCAAGATGTTATTTACAGAGATAATGGCAAGGTAGGAGAAAGAAGAAGAGTATGGGCATCATGTCAAGTTGACGGGTATACAGATATGGCAGGTGGCCACAGCTTTAGAAGAGCTAAGGGTGAAAGAATGAGATATAAGGTTCTTCACAAAGTTTATGATTATAAGAAGAAATGGGGATATCACATGTGTGTTGGATGTGGTAGATGTGATGATATCTGTCCAGAGTATATATCATTCTCAAATTGTATTAATAAGTTAGAAAAAGCTATGGATGAGGTGAAGTAGTATGCATAATGAATATTTGCCATTTGTTTCAGAAGTTTTAGATGTTATTAAACATACAGATATAGAATATACATTTAGAATGTCATTTAAAGGGAATGTAAAGCCTGGACAATTCTTTGAAGTTTCTATTCCTAAGTTTGGAGAAGCTCCAATATCAGTTAGTGGAATAGGAGAAGATTATGTTGACTTAACTATTAGAAAAGTAGGAAAGGTAACAAACGAAGTTTTCACTAAATATAAGGGAGATAAGTTATTTTTAAGAGGACCTTATGGAAATGGATTCGATGTAGAAAACTATAAAGGAAGAGAAGTTGTTATAGTTGCTGGTGGTACTGGACTTTCTCCAGTAAAGGGAATAGTAGATTACTTCTCAAAGAATCCTCAAGATGCAACAAGTACAAGAGTTATAGCAGGATTTAAGTCTCCTAAGGATATGTTATTTAAGGAAGACATGAAGGAGTGGGAAAAGAATATAAACTTCACTTTAACAGTAGATTCTGCTGAAGAAGGATATGAAGGAAATGTTGGACTAGTTACAAAGTATATTCCAGAACTTAAGTTTGAAGATATGGATACTGCACAAGTTATTGTAGTTGGACCTCCAATGATGATGAAGTTTACTGTGGCTGAGTTCTTAAAGCTTGGAATGAAGGAAGAAAACATTTGGATATCACATGAAAGAAAGATGTGTTGTGGACTTGGAAAATGCGGACACTGTAGAATAGATGATACATATGTATGTCTAGATGGACCAGTATTTAATTATTCCAAAGGCAAACTTTTAAGAGATTAGGGGTGTAGTTAATATGGATATAAATACTAAAAAGTTAAAAAAGAACGCTTTTAGAATAACAAAAACTAGAGGAATTACTGCTTCAAGAGTAAGAGTTCCAGGTGGACACTTAAAAGCAGAGTATCTTGGATTAATTCAAGAAATAGCTGATACTTATGGAAATGGTACTGTTCATTTAACAACTAGACAAGGGTTTGAAATACCAGGAATTAAGTTTTCAGATATAGACAAGGTTAATGAATTATTACAACCTATTATAGAGGGATTAGATATAAATCAAGAAATCCCAGGTAAGGGATATACAGCAGCAGGAACAAGAAATGTATCTGCATGTATAGGAAATAATGTTTGTCCATATGCAAACTATAATACTACTAATTTTGCTAAGAGAATTGAAAAAGAAATTTTCCCTAATGATCTTCATTTTAAGATAGCATTAACAGGATGTCCAAATGATTGTATTAAAGCTAGAATGCATGATTTTGGTATTATAGGTATGACAATGCCACAATATGACTCAGAAAAGTGTGTATCTTGTGGTGCTTGTGTAAGAGCTTGTAAGAAGAAGTCTACAGAAGCTTTACATGCAGAAAACTATAGGGTTATTAGAGATCACAGAAGATGTATCGGATGTGGGGAATGTGTAATTAATTGTCCTACAGGTGCTTGGACTAGAAGCAAGAAGAAATATTATAGACTTACTATCATGGGAAGGACAGGTAAGAAAAATCCAAGACTTGGAGAAGATTTTATTATATGGGCTGATGAAGATAGTATAGTTAAGATTATAAACAATTGTTACAAATATGTTGAACAATATATAGATAGAAATGCTCCAGGTGGAAAAGAGCATGTAGGTTATATTGTTGATAGAACTGGATTTATGGAATTTAAGAAATGGGTTCTTGAAGGAGTAGAATTACCGGAGGATGCTATAGTAAAAGACAATGTTTATTGGAGCGGAGTTAAATATAGAGAGTAGTTTTAAAGAGAGGGATTGCTATGCAGTCCCTCTCTTTGATAAAAGTTTATTTATTGTTTTCTACAGGGAATAGCTTCATTCCATCCCCTTCTAGTTTATAGTAGTTACTTACAATAGTAATGGATTCCCCTCCTATTACTGTATAGTTATAATATTTTAATTCAGGAGATTTAGTATCATATTCTTTCACTTTAAATGCTTTAATGTCAAATTCAACATCTCTCATTTTATCTAGTAAGCCTTCATAATATTGAGTGTATCTAACTTTAGCAGGTTTATTATTTTTTACATTATCTAAGAAGTTTTTAAGAGGAGTACTATCTACATATTTTTCTTCTTTAGCGTCATAAACTAAATCATTATTTTTTATAGATTGTTCTTTGGTATATGGGGTAGCAATGTTAGATTCTATTAGGTTTTCTTCAGGTTGTTCTTGTAATCCACTGGTAACTTCTTCTTTTGGAGAAGGATTAGATTGAATAACTTCATTTTTTGAGGTATTACAGGATATTAACGCAATTGGTAAAGCTAACAAAAGACAAAAAGATATAAATTTATTCTTCATAAAGTTTTCTCACCCTTTTTATTTATTTTCTATAATTTAAGAGTAGCAGTTTACATAAGGATAGTGTTTACAAATAAATTACAAGAAATGTATTTAAAACTACATATAATTAAACGCCTTTTGAAAAGATAAAAAATACCTATTGGACTTGGTAAATGATAGAATATAATATAGAAATATGAGGCAATATAAATTAATGAGGTGAAATAAATGAGTTTAATTATAGCAACAAGAAAAAGTAAGCTTGCTCAGGTTCAAACTGAGAGAGTTATGGAGTTATTAAAAGAACAACAAAATATAGATTCTGAAAAGTTATTAGTTGTTACAGAAGGTGATAAAAGATTAGATGTAACTTTAGATAAGATAGGTGGAAAAGGACTTTTTACAAAGGAAATAGAAATAGCATTAATAGAAGGAAAAGCAGATGGTGCAGTACATAGCATGAAAGATGTTCCTTTTCAATTAGCTGAAGAATTTGAACTTGTTGCAATGCCTGAAAGGGAAGATGTTAGAGATGCATTTATTTCACGAAAAGGTATTAATTTTAGTGAATTAAGGCAAGGTGCAAAGATAGGAACAAGTAGTAATAGAAGAGCTGCACTTTTAAAAGAGATAAGAAGTGACTTAGAGATTGTACCTATTAGAGGTAATGTTCAAACTAGGCTTAAAAAGATGGAAGAACAAGAGTTAGATGGTATAATTTTAGCCTCTGCAGGATTAAAAAGATTAGGGATGGAGGAAATAATAACAGACTATTTTGACCCTAATATATTCATCCCAGCAATAGGTCAAGGTGCTCTTGGAATAGAGTGTTTAAAAAATAGTAAAAATAAAGAGTATTTTAAGGCTTTAGATAATAAGATGGTACGTTTAGAAGTAGAAGCAGAAAGAAGCTTCATGAAAGCTCTAAATGGAGATTGTCATAGCCTTATAGGAGCTTATTCAATTATAGAGGGAAGTAAAATATATATGATTGGAACTTATATGGTGAATGGAAAAATAATAAAGAAAGATATAGATGGTTCCATAGAAGAAAACATAGAGCTAGGAAAAAGATTAGCAGAAAAAGTATTAAGTTGTGGAAGGTAGTAAAATGAGTAAGGCGTATATAATAGGAACAGGTCCTGGAGATGAGGAATTATTAACTTTAAAGGCTATAAAGGCATTAGGAGAATGTACTGCAGTTCTTTATGACAGATTAGTATCCAATAATGTTTTAAATTATTTAAGTGAGGACTGTGAAGTTTATTATTGTGGTAAAGAACCTGGTGCTCATTATAAAACTCAAGACGAAATAAATGAAATGATAGTAAAGCTTGCTAATGAAGGTCATTTAGTAGGAAGAGTTAAAGGGGGAGACCCTTATGTATTTGGTAGAGGTGGCGAAGAGGTTCTAGCTTTAGAAAAAGAGGGAATAGACTTTGAGGTTATTCCTGGAGTTACTTCACCTATAGCTGTATTAAACTATGCGGGTATTCCTATAACTCATAGAGGTATTGCACAAAGTTTTCATATAGTAACGGGAATGACAGCTGTTGAAGAAAAAATAAACTTTGAAGCTTTAGCAAATGAAACTGGAACCCTTGTATTTATGATGGGCCTTAGTAATTTAGAAAAAATAGTAGAAAATTTAACGAAGTATGGAAAGAATATTAATACCCCTGCAGCTGTAGTAATGAGGGGAACATCATCCAAGCAAAAAAAGGTTGTTGGAACTTTGGATAATATTGTAGATAAAGTTAAAGAAGCAGGACTACAATCACCTTGCATTATTGTAGTGGGAGATGTGGTTAATTTAAGCAATAAGCTATCTTGGTATGAAAAAAAGCCCCTATTTGGGTGGAATATTTGTGTAACACGCTCTAGAGAGCAAGCATCAAGCTTAAAGGATAAGCTAACTAAGTTAGGTGCAGAGGTTACAAGTATAAGTTCTATTAAGATTGAGAAAACCTTAGAAAACCTAGATGAATATGTAGAAAAGTTAGATAAATACCATCACATAATTTTTACTTCAGTAAATGGGGTTAATATTTTCTTTGACTATTTAATAGAAAAAAATTACGATATAAGAAGGTTAAAAGCTAAATTTTCTGTAGTTGGAAAGGCTACTAAGAAAGCTTTAGCACAAAGAGGAATACAAGCTTATAAAATGGCTAGAGAATTTGTTGGTGAGGGGCTTTTTGAAGCTATTAAGGAAGATTTAAAACCTGGAGAAAAGGTGTTAATTCCATGTTCATCAAAGAGTAGAACTTTCTTAAAGGATGAAATTGAAGCTTTAGCATTAGAAGTGGATAGAGTTCATACCTATAATACAGTTCCAGGGAAGGTTCAAAATAAAAGAAGTTTTGATGAAGTAGATATAGTATTATTTACTAGCCCAAGTACAGTGAATAATATGGTAGATATGGTTGGAATTGAAGAAGTTAAGAAAAAGAAATGTATTGCAATAGGTCCTATTACTTTCAAGGCTTTAAAGGAACGTGGAATAGATGGGCTTATGTGTAAGCAACATTCAGAGGATGGATTTTTAAGGGAAATTGTTGAGATTGTGAATAAGGAAGTGTAGTAAATGATTAATAGAGGAAGAAGACTTAGAAGAGATGAAAATATTAGAGCATTAGTTAGGGAAACAACTCTTTCACCAGATGATTTTATTTTACCTATTTTTGTTGTTGAAGGTGAAAATATAAAAAGGGAAATAAGCTCTTTACCAGGATGTTATCATTATTCATTAGATAGACTTCATGAAATCATTGAAGAAGTAAGAGATGCTAAAGTAAGAGGAGTTATTCTTTTTGGTATACCTAAAACTAAAGATTGTTGTGGTTCAGAGGGCTTTGCTAAGGATGGAATAGTGCAAAAAGCTGTTAGAAAAATTAAGGAAATTGATTCTAATATATTTGTAATTACAGATGTTTGTATGTGCGAGTATACAGATCATGGACATTGTGGTATCTTAGATGGGGAATATGTAGATAATGATAAAACATTAGAATATTTGTGTAAAATTGCAGTATCTCATGCAGAAGCAGGAGCAGATATGGTAGCACCATCTGACATGATGGATGGTAGAGTAGGTTATATAAGAGAAGCCTTAGATGATAATGGGTACAAAAACGTATCAATAATGAGTTATTCAGCTAAGTATTGTTCTGCATTCTATGGACCATTTAGGGAAGCAGCGGATTCTGCACCTAAGTTTGGTGATAGAAAGACTTATCAAATGGACCCAGCTAATAGAAGAGAAGCTTTAAAAGAAGTAGAGATGGACCTTGAAGAGGGAGCAGATATAGTTATGGTAAAGCCAGCTCTTTCTTATTTAGATATAATAAGAGAAGTTAAGGATAATACCATAGTTCCAGTTGCAGCTTATAGCGTAAGTGGTGAGTATGCAATGGTAAAGGCAGCAGCTAAAGCAGGGCTAATTGATGAGGAAAGAATAGTTATGGAAATGCTTACTTCCATAAAGAGGGCTGGAGCTGATATAATAATAACCTATTATGCAATTTATGCAGCAAAGAAGATAAGAGGTTAATGCTAACCTTTTACTCTTCATTTTTGTTAGGAAAGGAAAGTAATTTATATGAGTAATGAAAGCATTTTTAATGAAAGTAAGAAATATATGCCTGGTGGAGTAAATAGTCCAGTTAGAGCTTATAGAAATATGGGAATGAATCCTCCTGTAATTAAGAGTGGAAAAGGTGTAATTATAACTGATGAGGATGGAAAAGAATATATAGATTTCGTTTTAGCTTGGGGACCTTTAATATTAGGCCACTGCAATGATGGAGTTATAAAAGCTATTAAAGAAACATCAGAAAATGCATTAGCCTTTGGAGCACCTACTAAGTTAGAACTAGAAATGGCTCAGTTCCTTTGTGAAACTATGCCTAATGTAGAGATGGTAAGAATGGTTAACTCAGGTACAGAAGCTACTATGAGCGCTATAAAGCTTGCAAGAGGATATACAAAAAGAGATAAAATAATTAAATTTGCTGGATGTTATCATGGACATTTTGATGGATTTTTAGTAGAAGCAGGCTCAGGGGTTTTAACTGAAGGAATCCCGGGATCTCTTGGAGTACCAGAAGAAAGTGTTAAGAACACATTAATTGGTGTTTATAATGATGAAAATCAAGTTAGAGAATTATTCAAAAATTATGGTAAAGAAATAGCAGCAGTAATTATAGAGCCTGTAGCAGGTAATATGGGTGTTGTTAAGGCGCAAGAAAAGTTTATTAAAAAGCTAAGGATGTATTGTGATAGATTTGGAGCCTTACTTATATTTGATGAAGTTATGTCAGGATTTAGAGTATCATTTACAGGAGCTCAAAGTCTTTTTGATGTAAAACCAGACTTAGTAACATATGCAAAAATAATGGGAGGAGGACTTCCATGTGGTGCATATGGTGGTAGAAAAGAGATTATGGAACATCTTTCACCATTAGGTGGAGTATATCAAGCTGGAACAATGTCAGGAAATCCAATAGTAATGGCAGCAGGGCTTGCAACATTAAGACAACTATACGATCATCCAGAATACTATAATCACATTGAAAATGTAGGAAAGAAGCTTGAGGATGGTATTAATAAGATTAAAGAAAAGTATAGTTTCCCAGTTACTATAAATAGAGCAGGTGGAATGTTTACTATATTCTTCAAAGATGGGGAAGTAACATCTTATGACCAAGTTAAGGAATGTGATGAAGAAAGATTTAAGAGATACTTTACTCATATGATAAACAGTGGCTTTAATATAGCACCATCACAATATGAGGCATCATTCCTATCAACAACACATAATATTACACATGTTTTTAAATTCTTAAAAGCATTTGAAGAATTTATTAAAAAGGAAGTAGAGTAAAATGAAAAAGGTCATATTATTAACCTCTTTTGGAACATCTGAAAGAAAAGGGATAGAAAATAGTATTGACCCAATAGAAAGAGATATAAATAAAGCTTTTCCAGATTATAGAGTAATTAAAGTCTTTACTTCTAGACATATAAGAGAAAAGTTACTTTTAAAGCATGATATACAAGTTCATAGTTTAGAGGGAGCTTTAAAAAGAATATATAAAGAGGGTGTGGAGGAAGTAATAATACTTCCTCTTCATCTTATTAGAGGTAAGGAACAAGATAATATTGAAGAGATTGCTGAGAGCTATAAAGATAAATTTAAATCTATGACCATAGCAGAGCCATTGCTATCCTTAGAGGAGCATGGTGGTCTTAGTAAAATGGATGATATTATTGAAAAAGTTATATCTATAAAGCCGAAGGATGAACCTATACTTTTTATTGGGCATGGTATTAAAAATACTTGTGACGTACCATTTATATTAGTTAGAAAGGAACTTAAAAAGAGAAATATAAAAGGAATATACTTTGCAACTTTAGCAGGAAATCCAACTTTTGATGAAATAGTAGAAGAGCTTAAAAAAGACAATGTAAACTCCTTAACAGTAACCTCTTTTTTAATAGTGTCAGGGTACCATGCTAAGGTGGATATATTTGGAGAGAATAAAGAGTCTTGGTGTTCGAAATTAGAATTAAATGGATTTAAAGTAAATAAGCAGGATACCTCTTTAGGAGAAAGATATGAATTTAGAGAAATATACCTAAAAAGCCTAATTAAGATACTTGATAAATAGCTTGTCTTATTATAAAATTTTTAAGGATATTTTAAGGGAATTATTTTTACTAAGGAGTGTACGTATGTATATCAATGAACTAAAGACAATATCGCATTCTGCGAGAAAGAAAATGGATATGTTAGAAGATAGCTTTGCAAAATATGGTTTATCTTCAATGCTTGGTGGATTATATGTTTGTTTTGGTACAATGTTGGCCTATGTTATAGGTGGACTTTTAGGTACTGCAGATTCACCATGGACAAAAATAGTAATGGGATTATCATTTGGTATTGCATTATGTTTAATAGTTTTTGCTGGAGCTGATTTATTTACAAGTAATACAATGACAATGGTAATTGGTGCAAACCAAAAAGAAACTAAGTGGATTGATGTAGCTAAGATATGTGGATTTAGCTGGCTTGGAAATTTCTTAGGTTCAATTATTGCAGCAGTTTTATTTGTAGAAGGTGGATTAATAAATGAATCTACTGCTTACTATATGGTTAAAACTGTTGAGAGCAAGATATCTCTTACTGCACCTGAGATGATTATCAGAGGAATATTCTGTAACATTCTTGTTTGCTTAGCTTCTTGGATGTTTTATAAGATGAAGAGTGAATCAGGAAAGATAATGATGATTCTTTGGTGTGTATTTGCATTTATGACAGCTGGATATGAACACAGTATTGCTAATATGGGATTGTTTGCAATAGTTAAATTAATTCCAGCAGGAAGTGGACTAGCTTTAAGTGCTATGGCTAAGAATCTTATATTTGTTACCATTGGTAACTTTATAGGTGGAGCTGGAGTAATAGCTGGATCATATATTTTCTTAACAGGAAAGAAGAAATAATTTTTAGAGAGAAGAGGAACTGAGTGAAGTTCTTCTTTTTTTATTTCCTTAACTTTAATATCAACCCAACTTTTATATTAAAAATAAAAATAATATTATTAATATAAATAATAAATTTTAGAGAAATTCTTTTAAAATAAAAATTCTTATAAATATAACAATATATAAATATAAAAATATAACAATATATAAATATATTAGAGGTGTAAGGGGGAAGAAGTCTTTATTCCTTACAGCCTTTGGTTGATGATATAAAAAAACAACTTTATAATGAAGGTGTTGGAGAATTTTGTGAAGAGGGTTGATTGGTAAATGAATTTTTTTGATTTAGTTAGTAAAAGACAAAGCGATAGAGGATATTTAGATAAAAAGGTTGATAGGGAATTAATAGAAAAAATAATTGAAGGGGCAAGGCTTGCTCCATCTGCATGTAATGCTCAACCTTGGAAATTCATAGTTGTTGATGATGAGAATAAAAAACAAAGTCTAGTTAAGGGATTGTATGATCCATTAGTAGGACTAAATAAATTTGCCATTGAAGCACCTGTTTTTATTGTGGTGGTAGGAGAGAAGAGAAATTTAGTATCGGGAATTGGACAAAAGATTAAGGGGATGGATTATACCTCTTTAGATATAGGTATAGCTTGTGAACATATTTGTTTAGGAGCTGCTGAGCTTGGTCTTGGAACTTGTATGATGGGATGGTTTAAGGAAAAGTTAATAAAGGAACTTTTAAGTATTCCTAAAAACAGAGAAATTAAGTTAGTTATATCCTTAGGATATCCATCAAGTGATGTTACAAGAAGGAAAGTTAGAAAAAATGTAAAGGATATAATTAATTATAATGAATATTGATTTATAACTTGTTGACAGATAAATAAATATGATATGATTATATTTATACAAAAGTATGGGAGGGTTTATAATGGACGAAACAACATCGTTAATGGGATTAATGGCAGTAGTAAATATGTTATTTGGAGTTGTAAATTATGTTTTATCATCCTTAGCAATTTATAAGATAGCAAAGGTAGAAAAAGTAAAATGTCCATGGCTTGCTTGGATACCTTTTGCAAATTCATATATGGTAATTAAAGTGGCTGGCGGTAATATGATAATGATAGTACTAGCTATCGTAAGTTTTATTACAGGTGCGGTATCAACTGCTATAGTGGATAATATAGCATTTACTATAATTGGTGCAATTGTTTCTGTAGCTTGGTCTATTTATGCAATTACACTATATAATAAACTTTGTGACAGATATAATGTGAACGTAGTGCTTTTTATAGCTTCGTTTTTAGCTCCAGTAGCATTATATATTAGAGTTCTTTCAACATTCTACATTCCATTATTATTAATAGGATTCTATGCACATTATAAGTTATATAAGAATGCAGCAAAGGGACCTTCTACAAAGGTAAAGGTTCAAAGTAGAATGGTATTATCTAACAAAAAGAAAAAGAAAAAATAGTTATTTATATGGACTGTTACAAAAGGTTAACTCCTTTGTAACAGTCTTTTAATTTTTGTGAAGTAATAATAAATATTACTTATCTATTGAACATATACTTGAAATAATGATATAATGCCAAAAGAATATTGAAAGTTTAAATAATGATGAAAGGAAGTACAAAATGAAAAGATTGTTTAAATTATTAAGTTTATCAATTTGTATGGTTATAATGGGTACCTTCTTTATAGGATGTAATAAAGATTCTTCAAAGGAAATTAATTTTCTTAACTATGGAGAAAATATAGATGAAGAAACTATAAAAGAATTCCAAGATAAGTTCGGTATCAAGGTCAACATAACTACTTTTGATGATATGGAAACAATGTATCAAAAAATTAAAGATGGAGGAGTAAAATACGATGTTATTTTAGTATCTGACGCTTTAATGCCAAGAATGATTAAAGAAAATCTTGTTCAAGAGTTAAATAAGGATAATATTCCTAATATTTCTCAAATGGATGAGGCATATTTAAATCTTGATATTGATCAAGGTAACAAGTACTCAGTTCCTTATATGTTTGGAACAGTAGGGTTAATTTATAATAAGGATGTAGTAACAGAACCTGTTGACAGTTGGGATATACTTTGGAATGAAAAGTACAAAGGAAAAATCTTTATGTTTGATACATATAGAGATACAATGGGAGCTGCTTTAAAGAAGTTAAATTACTCTTTAAATACAACCAATCCAAAAGAAATTGAAGAGGCAAAACAATTATTACTAGATCAAAGAAAGTTAGTTAGCCCATTATATGGGGTTGATAATGGAACAACAATGATTCCAGCAGGTGAATCTGATATAAATATGATTTGGTCTGGAGAAGGATTAAATTTACAAGATGAGTATCCAAACTTAGTATATGTTGTGCCTAAGGAAGGAGCAAATTTCTGGATTGATAGCTTATGCATACCTCATAATGCATCAAATGTTGAAGGGGCTGAAAAGTTCATAAACTTTGTAAGTGATAAGGAAAGTGCTTTAAGAATTGCTGATGAAATTGGATATACAACACCAAATAGAGAAGCAAGACTAGAACAACCAGAAGAGGTTAGAAATAACCCTAATGCATATATGCCTAAAGAAATAATGGATAGATGCGAAATATATACAGACTTCCCAAGCGATGTTAAGAAAATATATGATGATGCTTGGACAGAAATAAAATCTGTTAATTAATGATTTATAAGGGAAAGCTAATTATAGCTTTTCCTTACTTTTTTATTAACATTGTAGTTAAATGTAAGCTTTTATTATATAATATACAAAAAGGAGTGATATTATGGACGATAGAATCATTGATTTTAACGAGCTTAAGAATAGGGCAAAAGAAAAAGACGAAGATAAGCTTGTAGATAAACTTGAAAATTATATGTACTCTTTATATTATGATATGGCACAAGGTAAAATCACAATGGCTGACTTTACTAAAAATATATATAAATACATGGAAGAAAATAATATAACTCAAGAGCAATTCTTTAATATACAAAAGAAGCTTATGGAGAGATATGGTTTTGATTCATCAATGATAGATGAACAATTAAAGTCAGCAGGAATAAATGTATCAGAGATTAGTAGTGATTATGAAAAGGTAAGAAAAAATATGAGTTTTAACGAAAAGTATAATTCTCAAATAGAAACTAAAGCTATATCAAGATACAGAATAAATAATGATAAAAATAGTGTAACTATAATCTTAGATGAAGAAAAAGTTCTTATTTATAGCGAAGGAAAAATAGACTTAGCTGATTTAGAACTTAGTGACTTCCTGTGTTCATATAAGAAATTAAGAGATAATGGAATATTAGAAATTAAACTTTGTGAAAATACAAAAGACTACCAATATTAATAAATGATTGAAAAGAGAAATTGCAATAGCAACTTCTCTTTTTTAAGTGCGCCCAGCATGGGCGTACACTAATCGGTGAAAGTCCGTAACGGGGGCTGATAGTGCCAACCGTATAGCTTA
>NZ_JADPAA010000012.1:0-111634 GCF_015669365.1 Clostridium sp. 1001283B150210_160208_E6
ATGAATAAAATTTAAAATTATAAAAATAAGGCTGTATCAGCCTAAGGTAAAAAACCTTAATCTGATACAGCCCCTTTCTTATTTTTTATTATAGTTTGTGAATATTTACTGCCATAGGACCTTTTTCGCCTTCTTGTATATCAAAGGATACACTTTCACCTTCGTGTAAATCTTTTTCTGGACCTTTTTCTTTTATTTGAGAATGATGAGCGAAAACATCTTTTCCATCATTACAAGAAATAAATCCATATCCTTTTTCTTGATTATACCATTTTACTGTTCCTGTTATACTTGCCATTTTTAATTATCTCTCCTTATTTTATGGTGTCTTAGTTAGTATTCCTTTCGAAGAAAATAATTATGTTAAAAAATAAATAATATTTAGAATAAAGTTAAGGGATATACATGACTAATAGTTAAGTATATCCCTTAAAGTTATATTTTTTTAACTGTATCTCTTTCTACTAAGGTATTGTTCAAAATAATTCTTTTGCTATATTCATTGTTGCAATCAATTTTATCTTTAATTAAGCTTGCAGCATTAGTTCCAAGTAGGTACATATTTTGATCCATAGTAGTAAGTTTTGGTTCGATAAGGCTACTTAATTGAATATTATCATATCCAATAATAGATAAATCCTTAGGTATCTCTATATTTAACTTTTTACAAGCATTTATTGCTCCAACCCCCATAAGGTCGTTACAAGCAAATATAGATGTTACATTTAACTTAGGTAAAAGTTCTACCAGCATAGATGTAGTATTATCTACGGTTGCCAAGCTGTTACCTTCACCTATATTTATAATATTTTCATGATGGAAGTTATCAATATCCATCATGACCTTTTTATAAACCTCTTCCTTAACATCATAAGAATAACTATCTTTACCACGAATAAATAAAATGTTTCTGTGGTTGTTATCAAGTAGATATCTTAAGGCTAATTTACACCCCATAGATTCATCATTTGAAACTGATGATATATTAGGAACAGTTGTATAACCATTTATAAATACAAATGGTATCTTTTTAGATAATTCGTTATAAAACTTATTTTTAATATTTGATGTAGTAGGGTCAACCACTATAATACCTGCAACGTTTCTAGCAAGCAGATTATTAATACATTTTTTTTCTTCATCTTTATCATTAGATGTGGTCATTAATATAATGGATAAAGAATATTTTTTTAATTCGGATTCTATCCCATATACAACACTTGGGAAGAATAAGTTAGTTAAACTAGGAACTATTACACCTATTGTAGTTGATTTTCTTTGGGTAAGTTCCCTTGCTTGCATGTTGGGTATATAGTTTAATTCTTCAATTGCCTTAAGAACTCTTTTTTTAGTTTCTTCTTTAACAGGATAATTTCCGTTCATTACCCTTGATACAGTAGCCACAGAGGTATTTGCCTTTTTTGCTACTTCAGTGATAGTTATGTTCATAGAGTTATTCCACCTTACAATGTTTTTATAAATTTATCAAAGGCTTCTAATCCTTTTTCATCCCTTTTAAATACACCTGCATGAGATAATACTTCTTGGAATTTTAGTCCAACTTCTTCTTTTAAAATTTCCATTACAGTATCCTCTGTAAATGATGGGTATTTATTAATGATGTAATTATACCACTTAGCGTGTTTAGAAACAATTTCATTAGTTGAGATATCTTTTTCACCATCTAAAAGAGCCTTCTTAATTATATTAAGTTCATTTTTTAATCTAGCAGGTAAAACGGCAAGTCCCATAACTTCAATTAAACCAATGTTTTCTTTCTTAATATGATGAACTTCTTCATGAGGATGGAAAAGACCAAGTGGATATTTTTCACTAGTTCTATTATTTCTTAAAACTAAGTCTAGCTCATACTTATTATTTTTGTATCTAGCTATTGGCGTTATAGTATTATGTGGTTCGTTATTAGTGTGACTTAGAATATCTACAGTAGCATCTGAGTATTTTCTCCAAGTAGATAAAATATGGTCAGCTAAATTTAATAAATCATCCTTATTGTCACTTACTAATCTAACTACAGACATTGGCCATTTTAAACGTCCAACAGTTACTTTTTCATAACCTGGAATGATATAAGATTTTTCTAATAATGCATTTTCCATTGCAAAAGTATATCTTCCACCTTGGTAGTGGTCATGTGACAAAATTGATCCTCCAACTATTGGTAAATCTGCATTTGATCCTACAAAGTAATGTGGAAACTGCTCTACAAATCCTAAAAGATTTTCAAAAGTAGTTCTATTGATTTTCATAGGAACGTGCTCACTGTTTAAAACAATACAATGCTCGTTATAGTAGGTATAAGGAGAGTATTGTAAGAACCATTTTGTCTTATTTAGCTTCAATGGAATTATTCTATGTGTTTCTCGAGCAGGATGATTTAAGGTTCCGTAGAAACCTTCATTTTCTTTGCATAATAAACATTTAGGATAAGATGAAGCTTTTTGAAGCTTAGCCTTAGCTATCTCCTTTGGATCTTTTTCTGGCTTTGAAAGATTAATTGTTATATCTAAATCACCATAAGGGGTAGAGGTTTTCCATACAATATTTTTATCAGTTCTTTCTTTTCTAATATAATTAGAAGCTATACTTAAACCAAAATAGTAATCAGTTGCATGCTTTGGATCTTCTTTATATAGCCTTGAAAAAGTATTAATTACTTCAGAAGGTCTAGGCATAACACAGTTCATTACTTTTGTATCAAATAAGTCTCTTTCTGTAGTTGAGTTTTCAATCATAGCTTTTGAAACTGCGTAGTCTAAAATGTTTTCTAAAATTTCCGTAGGATTATCTAAAGTTTCATTAATGATTTCTTCTTCGAATTCATTTAGATTTAAAGTTCCAAGTAGCATGTTAATTGAATATATTCTATCTTCTTCTGAGATTAAACCTTTTTGAAGAGCAAAATTTATAAGTCGATTTATCTCACGGTTTATCATAATAAAACCTCCTTAATCATTAAATCCGTTTGGATTTTTAGAATGCCATGTCCATGCTGTTTTTATAATATCTTTAACGTTAGTATATTTAGGTTCCCAGTTAAGAAGATTATGAGCTTTTTCGCTTGAAGCTATAAGTATAGCAGGGTCACCGGCTCTTCTTTCTCCTAAGACAACCTTTATTTCTTCACCAGTAGCTTCTTTTGTTGCATCTATCATTTCTTTTACAGAGAAGCCTTTACCGTTTCCAAGATTAAAGATATTGCTTTCATTTCCGGCTCTTAAATAGTTAAGAGCTTTTATGTGTGCATCTGCAAGATCTAAAACATGGATATAGTCACGGATACATGTACCATCTTCTGTTGGATAATCATCACCAAATACTGTTATATGCTCACGTTTCTTTAAAGGTACTTGAAGTATTAATGGTATAAGATGAGTTTCTGGTGAGTGATCTTCTCCAATACTACCATCTTCTAAAGCACCTGCAACATTGAAATATCTTAGAGAAACAAATTTAATTCCATTAGCTTTGTTTACCCATTTCATCATTTTTTCCATTGTAAGCTTTGTTTCTCCATAGGTATTGGTTGGGTTTGTTTCATCATCTTCTAATATAGGAACTTTTTTTGGTTCTCCATATACAGCAGCTGTGGATGAAAATACAATTTTATCAATGTTGTGTTTAACCATACTTTCAAGTAATACTTGCATTCCATATACATTGTTATTAAAGTAAAGTAAAGGGTTAGTCATGCTCTCACCAACTAATGAGTTTGCGGCGAAATGTATTACAGCTTCAATATTATTTTCTGAGAATACTTTATCTAAGAAAGCATCATCTCTTATATCACCCTTGTAAAATTTAGCTTTTGGATTAACGGCTTTTAAGTGTCCTGTTTGGAGATTGTCCACAATTACAACATCTTCATTGCTTTTTATAAGTTGATGAACTGTGTGAGAACCAATGTAACCAGCACCACCACATACTAATATTGACATACTAAAACCCCCTAAAATAGTTTTCTAGTTCCATCAGAAATATCTACTACGTAGAAACTAGGTTTATATCCGATAATTTTTTCATATTTTTCAGTAGAGTAGTTTATGAATTCATCAATAGCATCTTCTTTTACTATGCTTATTGTGCATCCACCAAAACCAGCTCCTGTCATACGTGAACCTATGACATTATCTTTTTGATCCCAAGCAGCCTCAACTAAAGTATCAAGTTCAATTCCTGTAACTTCATAGTCATCCCTTAAAGAAATATGAGATTGGTTCATAAGTTCACCAAAAGTTTTTATATTATTATTCTCTAAAGTTTCTACAGCCTTTAAAGTTCTTATGTTTTCTAATACAGCATGTTTAGCTCTTTTTCTAATGATAGGGTTTTCTATTTTATCCTTTAAAGATTCAAAATCTTCCTCTGTAAGTTCACCAAGAGAAGAAACGTTCTTATATTCCTTTAATATTCTTAATGCTTCTTCACATTCAGCTCTTCTTTCGTTGTATTTTGAATCAACAAGACCACGTTTTTTATTAGTATTTCCTATTACTAGCTTGTACCCATCCATATTGATTTTACTGTATCTATATTCTAAAGTGTTACAGTCAAGTAAGATTGCACAGTCCTTAGTTCCCATACCAATAGCAAACTGATCCATTATCCCACAGTTTACTCCGATAAATTTATTTTCAGCTTCCTGGCTCATTTTAACCATAGAAACCATATCAACTTCTAAATTGAAAGTATCTTTAAGAATTATTGAAGTTAATAATTCAAGAGAAGCTGATGATGAAAGCCCTGAACCGTTAGGGATATTTCCATATATTAATACGTTAAATCCATTAGAAATATCAAAACCATGGTCTTTAAAGGTTTTAATAACTCCCTTAGGATAATTAGCCCAATCATGTTCTTTTTCAAATTTAAGTTGATCTAAATCAAATTCTATAACTCCAATATCTTTAAAGTTATTTGAATATAATCTAACCTTTTTATCATCTCTTTTAGTAGTTAGTCCATAAGTTCCTATAGAAAGTGCACATGGAAATACATTTCCTCCGTTGTAATCTGTATGCTCTCCGATCAAATTTACTCTTCCAGGTGAAAAATAAATGTTAGTTGGATTTTCATTAAAGATTTCAGTAAAGTCATTTTTTAAGTTTTCAATAAGTTCCATATTAATACCCTCCTTTATTTACTTTTATAGTAAGCGATTACTATAAAAAAGTAAATACTTTTTTGTTAAATAAAAGAATTTAATTAATTGTTTACATAATTATGTTTACAATGATAGGTTTGAAAGAGTATTATATAAACAAGAAGATTAATATATATTATTTAGAGAAAAAAGTAGAAAGCGGTTTCTTAGGAGGTATTTATGAGAATTAATGAAGAGTTTGTATTTGAAGATAAGAATGGGAAAGTATATGAGTATTCATTAAGAAATGATAAAAATATTGAAGTTAAAATATTGAATTTAGGAGGAATTATAACAGGGATATATGTTCCCGATAGAAATGGAATTTTAGAAAATATAGTTGTAGGGTGGAAAAATTATAAAGATTATACATGGGATAGTGGTTATACTGGAGCTTTGGTAGGGAGAACAGCAGGAAGAATTGCAGATGGTAGGGTTACTATAAATAAAGAAACCTTTCAGTTATCAAAGAATTCGGGAAATAACACATTACATGGTGGTAATATAGGATTTAATAAAAAGCTATGGAATGTTACTAAATATAATGACCAGGATGAAGTTGGATTAATATTAGAAAGTGTAAGTAAAGATGGAGAAGAAGGGTATCCAGGAAATGTTACTCTAAAGGTAAAGTATTCTTTAAATAATAATAATGAATTATCAATAGAGTATTATGGGACAAGCGATAAAGATACTTTGCTTAATATGACCAACCATTCGTATTTTAATTTATCTGGAAACTTAAAGAGAAGTGTTTTAGATGAAGTCCTAACTATAAAATCTAATAAATTTGCTGCTATAACAGAAGATGGAGCTTTATCAGGAAAATTGATTGATGTTAATGGAACAGAATTTGACTTTAATCATCCTAAAGAGATAGGAAAAGATATAAATGGGGAACATAATCAATTGAAATTGGGAAATGGATATGATCATCCTTGGATTTTAGATAAAAGTAATAATCTTAAGGTAAGATTAGAAGATAAGGAATCTGGTAGAGCTATGGAAGTATATACTGATAGGGAAGCTGTAGTTGTATATACTACAAATTATCCGGAAGATAATAAGGAGTTATATAGTGGTGGTTTTCTAAGGAAAAATTATGCAATATGTTTTGAGACACAAGGTATTCCTATAGGAAAAAATGAAGCCTTTTTAGATGGATCAATACTTAGAAAGGGAGAAGAATATAAAGCAAAAACTATTTTTAAGTTTACAAATTAATATATTATAAATATACTGTTTTTAATAAAAAGCTGACTTCTATTCAATATAGGAGTCAGCTTTTAGTTCTTTAACTATCTATTTACCTTATCTAAGAAGGTCGGGTAAATGTATTATTATCTATTATTTTTTTAGATTTATACATAGATTTAGCTTTTACATAACCTAATGTAATAATAAATAGAACCAATAATATTGTTATCTCAGATAATACAATCCTAAAAGGTGTTGAATAATTCACAAGTGGTGTTATATATAGAAGTTTTATCACTGCTCCATGGCATACATACATAATTAATGAATTTTGTCCTATAGTATGAAGCTTAGTTGCTTTTGATGGAATAAAACTTAGTATTAATCCACCTAATATAAATGAGCCAATGTAATGAAATATCCTAATAAAGAATGGGAAAAGACGGTTATCATAGTAGAATCCATACTTAGTATATTCAAATAAAAGTTCTAGCATAGTACCGTCCTTTAATAAGTAAAGGACAAATAAAACTACTATAGAAGAAAGTAATAAGTGAATTCTATAATTTTTTAACTTTTCTAAGTATTCTTTTTTGAACATCATTCCAGCTACAAAATAAGGTAAAAAGAAAAAAGTTCTTGAGACACTAGCATAGCTACCAACACTATCATCAAAACCTATAGCTAAGGAAACAATTAATGATAGTATAAGCCACTTTTTCTTATCCTTTATATAATCTGATAAAATGTACCAGAATATTAAGGATAATAAATACCACATAGTCCATTGTGGTGTGAAAAACTCTAGGGTTAATGAACTGCTAAATACAAACTTATTTAAAAGAAAGTAGAATATTTGTACACCTAAATATATCTTGAATATTTTTATTACTTTTTCTTGAGTTGTTCTTTTGCTTTTTGTGCAAAAATATCCTGAAACAAATGTAAATAGGGGCATATGGAACATGTATAATACCAGTAAAAAGTAATGTGTATTTAAACAAGACGGTTGTGCATGTTCTAAAGAATTTCCTATAATTACAAAAATAATTAAAAAGGCTTTAAGGTTGTCAAAATAATAATCCCTGGTTTTAATAATAATCCCCTCCCCCTGTATATATCTAAAGTATTACATAAATATTACAAAACCATGTCAATTATATTACTTATATTATATTTGTCAATATAAATAAAAGAAGTAATATTACATAAGTTGGTAAAATAATATTAATAGAGGGTGGTGGATATGTGGTTTAAGAACTTATTTAAGAGAAAAAAAGGTAATACTATTAAACAAGAAAATAAAAATATAACTACTGTTGCATTTGTTGCCTTAGAAAATAGAGAACTTCCTAAGAAAAATAATCTTAGACAGTACTTAGAAGATAAATTTAACATAAGAATATTTATTAATAAGTGGAAAGAGGATATAGGAACTATAGATATAGAAGATAAACAGGTAATAATAACGTTAATGCCACATCCAATTGATTGGGATGAAATTAATCAATCTTGTGAAAGGGCATGGTACTTTAAACAAGCAAGAAGTAAGCTGAGTAAGCATACTGCACATTTAGTTATATCTATTAATGGAAGGTTAGATGAACAAATTAGGAATTGTATCTTATTAAGTAAGGTAATAGCAGCTATAATAAATTCTACTAATGTATTAGGAATATATTGGTATAATATACAAACAATAAGATCCCCAGAGGAATTTGAAAATAAAATTGTAAGTTTAGATGAAGAAAGTCTTCCTATTGAATTATGGGTAGACATAAGAATGCGGATGAATGGAAACTTTAAACAGGATATTTATACTGTAGGAATGGATAAGCTAGGCTTAAAGAATATTGAAATACTTAATTCTAAATTAGATTATTATATTTTATATATTTTTGTTTATGAAGCATGTTTAAATATGGTGTCAAAGTGTTATGAGTATAGAGAAAAGGATATAATTGAAGAAGGAAAATATAAGTTTCAAGTTGAATATAATAAAGGAACAATAATTGATAATAAAGAAGTAATAAGTTTTGTTTCTTTATAAAGGAGGAGTATTTATGGATTCAGTCTTATTTATAGTTGATATGAACAATGGTTTTGCAAGAGAAGGGGCATTATCAAGTGAACGAGTAGAGAAAATAATACCTAATATAGTAAAGGCAATAGAAGGATTTAAGGGTAATGGGGATAGAATTGTGGCATTTACAGATAGTCACAAAAAGGATGCAGCTGAATTTAAGAGCTTTCCACCTCATTGTGTAGAAGGTACAGCAGAATGTGAATTGGTAGATGAAATTAAAGCATATGAAGAATATATGAAGGTTATAAAGAAAAATTCTACAAATGCATTTTTGGAAGAAGAGACACAAATAGAAGTAAATGACTTAATTAATAAGGGTGTTAAGAAGTGGTATGTTACTGGATGTGTAACTGATATTTGTGTAAAACAATTTACTTTAACATTAAAAACATACTTTAATAAAGAAAATTTAGATATGGATGTTATAGTAATTAAAAATTGTGTAGATACTTTTGATGCACCAGGTCATAGTGCAGAAGAAATGAACAAATATTCTTTTATGGATATGTCACAAGCTGGTGTAAAAGTAATAGAGGAGTTTTAAAAAGAGATTTTTTGGAATCTCTTTTTTAATTGGCAAATAAGTTGTGTGAATTGAATTAAGAGTGAAAAAATATTATAATTTATAAAAGAAAAATAAATAGTAGCAAAGAGTTAAAGGAGTAGCAATGATTAAAGCAATATTATTTGATTTAGATGGAACACTATTAGATACTAATGAATTAATTTATAAGTCATTTTGTCACATGTTTAAAGAGGTATTAGATATAGAATTGCCTAAGAATGAAATAACTAGATTGTATGGAAAGCCTTTAGAGAGATCTTTAGAAAAATATGCAAACAATAGAGAAGAATTAGAAAGAATGATTAACGAATATAGATCTTATAATTTAGAGCATCATGATGAAATGTGTGCACCATTTGAAGGGGTTATGGAACTACTTCAGACTCTTAAGAGTAAAGGAATTAAGTTAGGAATAGTAACTTCTAAAAGAAAGACAGTAGCTGAAAGAGGAATGATGCTTGGAGGCATACTTGAATATATGGATGTTATAATATCACCAGAGTCTACTACAAAGCATAAGCCAGAAGGAGAGCCAGCTATGAAAGCTTGTGAAATATTAGGGGTAGAGCCTAAAGAAGCAATAATGGTTGGGGATAGTAGCTATGATTTGTTATGTGGTAAAAATGCAGGATGTTTAACATGTGGAGTTGAGTATACTGCTTTAGATATTAAAGATTTATTAGATGTAAAGCCAACATATATGGTTAAAAAACCTACTGATATTTTGGAACTTGTATAGGAGGGTGTATGAACGTACAAATATTTGGAGCTAAGAAGTGTTTTGATACTAAGAAGGCGGAAAGATTCTTTAAAGAAAGAAGAATAAAGTATCACTTAATAGATATGAAAGAAAAAGGTATGAGTAAAGGTGAGCTTTCTTCTGTAAAATCATCTGTAGGTATTAATGAATTAATTAATACAAAAGCTAAGAATTATTCTAAATCAAACTTAGGGAATATAAGAAGTGCAGAGGTTAAAGAAGAAATATTATTAAAGGATGGAAGTCTTATAGTTACACCTGTAGTTAGAAATGGGAAAAAAGCCACAGTTGGTTATAAACCTGAAATATGGCAAGAATGGATAGATAGTGAATAGGTTAAAAGTAGGATTATCCTCTAGCAATAAAGTTGCTAGAGGTTACTTTTTATTAAATTATTAATTTTTTCATGAAATTTATCATAGAGTTTTATCATTTTATCTTCGGTGCAAGCATTATGGATTTCTGAAATAGGAATCCATTTAACACCTTTAGTTTCTTCTTCATTTAGAATAAGCTTAGTATTTTCGTCTCCCTCAAATAGATAGGCTACTGAAAGATGAAGGTGAGGTGAAACGAATTTTCCTTTTTTATAATGGCCGTCTACAGTAAGAATATCAAGGGAGAAGATATTTGGCACAATTAGGTTTAGGTCTTGAATTCCTGTTTCTTCTTTTGCCTCTTTTATAGCAACATGTAGCAAGCTATCATCACCATCAGCATGTCCGCCAGTCCAAGACCAAGAGTTATAGATTCTATGATAAATCATAAGAACTTTATCCCTAGCTTTGTTTAAAATATAGCCAGAACTTGTTATATGCATTATTTCATTTTCTCTAGTTAGAATATTACTATGATTTCTTATTGCATCTAAAATTATTTTTTTGTCTGATTCTTCTTGCTCATTAAAGGGAACATAGTTTTCAATTTCTTTAATCCAGTCCATTGTAACCTCCATAATAGTAGAAACTCAAAGTTTTAACCTTGAGTTTCAATATAATTATTTCTTCTTTTTTTTCTTTCTAACAGAATAACCAAAGCTACCTAAGCTCTTTTTTGTCATTGGATAGTATTCTCCATGACAATAATTAATTAAGTTTGCTTCTTCAAAATGAATTTTCCCTTTTTCATCCATTAAGCTTTCGTCAATGTGTGAACATAAAACATCTGCAATAATTAAATCGTGAGTTCCTAAGGGAATAATTTGTTTAACCTTACATTCTATTGCAACGGGACATTCATCTATATATGAGGCGTTAATTTGACTACATTCCTTCATTGTAAAGCCCATTTCTTTAATTTTATCATTTGTTCTACCACTTTTAACCCCACAGTAATCTACAGCTTTAGTCATATTTGCGTGGGGCATATTAACCACAAATTCCATAGACTCTTTTATATATTCATAGGATAATCTATGAGGTCTTACAGATATAGAAAGCATTGGTGGTTTAGTACATACTGTACCAGCCCAAGCTACTGTAAATACATTTTCTTTTCCTTCTTTATTTTTAGAAGTGATTAAAACCACTGGAACTGGATTTAAAACTACACTTCCCTTGAAATCCATTTTGCTCATATAAAAACTCCTCTGTATTAATACTCTTTTGTTATCCCGTAAATTATAGCATTAAAAATTATTTTTAGCTATTACAAGTTGTCCTATTGATATTCCACCATCATTTGTAGGAATGTCTTTATGGGTAAGAACTTTAAAATTCTTCTTCTTAAGTTCATTATAGGTATTATTAAGTATAAAGTTATTTTGAAATACCCCGCCACTTAGTGCAACTACATTAATATTAAAATCTAATCTGAGGAATTCACACATCTTTATAATATAGTTTACTATGGTTGAATGAAATCTTAAGGATATTTTTTCAATAGGAATTTTATTTTCTATATCTATAAGGACAGAGTTTATAATTTGGAGTGGAGAGAGAATATATGCTCCATTAATATCTTTAATATTAAAATCATATCCAATATCTAAGGTTTCTGTTTCTAAAATTGATTCTAGCATTATTGCAGCTTCTCCTTCAAAAGATGAAGTGTGACAAAGGTTAAGAAGTGATGCAACTCCATCAAATAATCTTCCCATACTAGAAGAAGGATAAGATTTTTTAGAATCAGAAAGTAATTTATATATAATATCATAAGTTTTTTTATAATTAGTATCTAAAACTCCTTTAGTCTTGTTTAAATCTATGTTGTACAGATATGATAGGGCAATTTTATAACCCTCTCTAAGGCTTGCATCTCCACCTAAGAATCTAATATAGTCTAAATGTCCAACCCTTTTATATTCTTTTAAATTACAAATGAAAAATTCACTTCCCCAAATAGAGTTGTCCTCCCCATATCCTGTTCCATCAAAGGCTACACCAATTACTTTTTCACTATATTTGTTATCTACCATGCAGCTTACTATATGAGCATGATGATGTTGCACTCCTAAAGTAGGTATATTTAAAGAACTTGCATATTTACTACTTTCATAATTAGGGTGTAAATCGTGAACAATTAATTTTGGATTTATTTCAAATAATTTTTTATAGTGTTCTATATTGCTTTTAAATCTTTCTAGGGATTCATAGTTAATTAGTTCTCCATTATGAGGTCCTTGGTATATATAATTTCCCTTAGAAATAGCAAAGGTGTTTTTCATGTCACCACCTACAGCAAGAATCTCTTTTGAATCTTTATAAAGAAGAGGGAGAGGGGCATATCCACGACTCCTTCTAATAATCATATTATCATAAGTGGTACATTTTATTATGGAGTCATCTAAGGGTAAAAATATATCTCTATCATTCATTAGGAAAAAGTCACAAAATTGTCTAAGGTTATCTATAGCTTTTTTATTTTCAAATTCTAAAGGAAGTCCAGATAGATTTCCTGACGTCATAATAAGAGAGTCTATATCAGTGGTCTGAAATATTAAAATTTGAAGGGGAGTAGATGGTAGCATGACTCCTAAATAATTATTATTTGGAGCAACTATATTAGGTAAGGAGTTATTCTGTTTTTTCTTTAAAATAACAATAGGACGTTCTTTACTTAATAAAAGTTGCTTTTCAGATTCGTTTACATAACAAAAATTTTCTATTGTTTGGATATCTCTCATCATAAGTGCAAAGGGCTTTGACTTCCTTACTTTTCTTTTTCTAAGCTCCATTACTGTATTTTCAGAGTAAGGAGTACAACAAAGATGAAAGCCTGATAAACTTTTTATTGCAAAGATAGAGCCTTCTTTTATCTTTTTACCAAAGAAATTTATAAGTTTTTTATTGTATTCCCATGAATTGATTTTTTCTTCCCATAATATTTCTTGGGTAATATCATTTCCTGAATTATCAGTTATAAAGATTCTAGGGCCACAGCTTGGACAACAATTAGGCTGTGCATGAAAGCGTCTATTACTCATAGTGGTATACTCTTTAAAACAATCTTTACATTGAGTAAAGTTAGACATTGTGGTTACTTTTCTATCATAAGGAACTTTTTTTATAATTGAAAACCTAGGACCACAATTAGTGCAATTAGTAAATGGATAAAAATATCTCTTATTATGTGGATCTAAAATATCAGTTGTACAATTTTCGCAAGTACATATATCAGGTGATATAAAAATTTGGGTTTCACAAGCATGTAGGCTTTCTTTAATTTCAAATGAAGTTAAGTTATAGTTTTTATCATCCTTAATAGAAAAGGATTCAATTCTAGATAATTCTGGAGGGGAGGTTTTTATTTGATTTATGAAAGATGAGGTACTTTCTTTATGACCTTCAATATGTATTTCCACACCATTACTATCATTTAAAACCCATCCATTTAAACTGAATTTTTTTGCAAGATTATATATATATGGCCTAAAGCCTACCCCTTGGACTATTCCGGTAATTTTTATTAAATGTGAACAAACCATTGTAGAACACCACCTTAATACGAATTGTTAATATAAATTTTACCATGTAAATATGAATTTTTTGTGAACAAATAAGTTCTCTATACAGAAAATGAAAAAAATGTCGAAAAATATAAAGAGGGAGGTTTTTTTATGATTTCTAAAGATAAAAAAGTAAATAAAAATTTAAAGAGCTTTAGAGGGCAGATAATTAAATTATTAATTATATGTACCTTAATACCAATAGTAACATTAGGTATATCATCAATAATATTATTTAAAAATTCAAGTGATAATGAATTTAAGAAGAGTGCTAAAAGTATTGATATGGGTGTAGAACAATTGGTTAATGAAAAGTTTGACGGAATTCAAAACATAATGAATATTGTTATAAAAAGATTAGATACATATTCAAGTAAAGAAGAGTTAGAAAAAGACCTTATACTATTAGCAGAAGGGGATAAAGATATTAAATCTACATTTATTTATGAAACTAAAAGTAAGACAACATTAATTTATCCACATGTTGAAATACCTACGAATCTTGATTCAACAACAAGAGAGTGGTATATAAAAGCAAAAGAGGCAAATGGACAGTTAGGAGTGTCTAATGTATATAAGGATATTGTAACTGGAAAGAATATGGTTACCTTATCTAAAGCTCTAATAATAAATGGAGAGGTCCAAGTTGTTTTGGGCGTAGATTTTGATATTGAAAGTATTGCAAATGCTTTGGGAAATATTACTTTTGGTGATAATGGTATATGTAGTATCATTGATGCTAATGGAATAACAATTGCTCATCCTAATAAAGAGTATATTGGAAATAGTGATATTTCTGAAAGTGAAGTGTGGGAAACTATAAAAAATGAGGATAGTGGATTAGTTAAAGGAAAAGCTGGATCAGAAATTATATATAATTTTGGTTTTACAACTTCAGATATTACAGGATGGAAAGTGATGCTTGAAGTTCCAAGTGCTGATTTAACAGAAAATATAAAGGAGTTTATTACTACAATTATTATTACTATAATTGTGGTTTTTGGTATAGTAACTACATTAGGAAGTATATATTCAAAAAGAATAGATAAATCTATAAAAATTATTAAAGATGGAGTTAATAAAGCTTCTGAAGGTGATTTTTCAGAAGAAATATTTTTATCAACAGGAGATGAGCTTGAGGAACTAGCAGATAGTTTCAATATTATGCAATATAAGATATCAGATTTAATTGGAAAGGTACAGTCTTCAATTATTGATGTGTCTGATTCAGCTATTAATATATCAGAAATGAGTAATGATGTTGCTTTAGCTATTGGAGAGGTTGCTAATACTGCAGAGGAAATATCAAAAGGTACAATGGAATCTGCAGAGAGTTTGACAAATGTATCTTGTAACTTAGACGGTGTTTCTCAAGATATTAATAATATAGATAAAGAAGCTAAGGATATTAATAATAAAGCTATAGAAGCAAATGCTTTGGGAGAAGATGGAATAAATATTATAAATGTTGTAATGAGTAAAACAACAGAGACTAAAGAGAGTGCGATGGAAGTTAGTAAAGTTATTTCTTTAGTATCTGAAAGTGTAAGTAAGATTGCGGTAATGAATCAAACAATATCCCAAATAACTGAACAAACTAATCTTCTTGCTTTAAATGCAGCTATAGAAGCAGCTAGAGCTGGAGAGGCTGGAAAAGGCTTTGCTGTAGTTGCCGAAGAGATAAGAAAGCTTGCAGAAGAAACATCAAAATCAGCAAAAGAGATAAATGGAATAGTTCAAGAAGTATCGTTAAAAGTTAATGTAGCAGTAGATACAGTTAAAAATACTAATGAAACTGTGGAAAGCCAACAAAATGTTATCTTAGATGCTGAAAAAATATTTAAGAATATTATTAGTTCTGTTAAGGAGCTTACAAGTAAGGTTTATAATATAGCAAATGCTTTGGATGAAATAGGAGAAAAGAAAGATGATTTGGTAAATCAGGTACAGAATTTATCTGCAATAGCTGAGGAGACAGCAGCAGGAACAGAAGAAGTATCAGCTTCTTGTGAAGAAGTATCTGCATCTTCAGAAGAGTTTACTGCTTATGCAAGTAATCTGAAAGATTTAGGTAAGAATCTTGAAAATGAAGTAAAGGTATTTAAGTTAAAAAAGTAAGGAAGGGTTAACCCTTCCTTTTAATATCTTCTTCTACGTCTTGAACGACTATATCTCTTTCTATTATTGATAATCTTAATTATAAGAACTATTAAGATTACTACTATAACAATTGCAAGGATAATAGCAAGGTATACAAGCATATTAGCCTTTATAAGCTTAAATACTGTTAAATCACTGCTGCCCTTTACTTCTAAAGCTGAATCTAAAACTGTTGCACTTAAAGGAATATCGTTTTTAGAAGCAAGTTTCCAAGCGTTGTTGCTTTCTGGGTTTAGTGTTATTTTTAAGTTATTCACATTAAGCGAATTGTTATATAATTTCAAGTCTTCACTTAAAGTTACATTAGCTGTTATTGTTTTTGTTGGTCCAAAGAATCCAAATAATTTGTATTCAAGTTCAAGAGAACCAACCTCATCTCCAGCTTTTTTAATAACTTGTTTTTCAGCAGGATAACTATAGTCCATCATAGAATTTAAGTCTCTAAATCTAGCATCATTATCGTTTCTATCAGACTTTAATACTACACCAATAAGTTTACGTCCATTTCTTTCATATAGACCAGCAAAACATGTTCCGGCATCACCAGTAACACCTGTTTTACCACCTATGTTCCCATTTTTGCCTAATTCAGTATTTCTATTTTCTAATTGTATTATAGTATCTCCAGGTAAGGTAACTGTAGCATTTGAAAGTGCCATAGTTTCTCTTATCCATTCATTTTCATAAGCTTTCTTAGTTAAAATAGATAACTCATAAGCTGTAGAATAGTTTACATCTTTTCCTGTTACGGAATCTGGTAAACCATTAGGGTTTTCAAAGTGAGTATTTACTAATCCAAGCTCTTTTGCTTTGTCATTCATCATTTGAATGAATTTTTCTGAGGTTCCACCAACATGATCTGCAATCATATATGCAGCATCATTACCAGAGAATAATAAAAGTTCCTTCATAGCTGTATCAGCATCAATGGTATCTCCTACCTTGAATGATTTACCATAAGGAAGCATTTGTTCACTTTGCATAGTATATGGTGGTTGTGCTAAAGCTGTTTCTGTATATACTATTTGGTCTGTTTTTTTTGCGTTTTCTGCAAAAAGCAATGCTGTCATTAGCTTAGTTGTACTAGCTAAATACATTTTTTCATTACCATTTTTTTCGTAAATTACTTCTCCGGTATCATAATCAACAACGACTCCAGCTTTTGAAATAATTTCTGGCGTATTAACTTTTTCTGTGGCATGGACCTTACTAGCAAAAGGTGCTAATAAAGATATGGAAAGAGCTAATGCCAATGTTTTTAACGTCTTTCTTTTTGTCACGGTTCATCTCCCCATCTCTTAAAAATAATATGTCTGAAAACAGTTTTAGTATATCATTTATGTATTTTAATAACAATATGTAAAATGACAATATTCTCAATTTCCTATTAATTACTTAAATATAAAATCTTAAAAATGCCAACACTAAGGGTAAATGAAGTAGGAGGTGGAAAAATGAAGAAACTAAAAGGATTTATATTAATTATATTAAGTTTTTTATGTGTACCATTTTGTAATTATAAGGTGGATGCAGTAGAAGGAGAGAAGTTAGTTTATTTAACTTTTGATGATGGGCCTTCACCTAATAATACAAATAGAATATTAAATGTTTTAAAGAAAAATGATGTGAAAGCATCTTTCTTTGTTGTTGGAAAGAATGTTGAAATGTTTCCGGAGATTGTAAAAAAAATGGACAAGAATAATATGGATATATATCCACATTGCAACAATCATATTTATAAAGAACTATATAGTTCCCAAGATTTTTATTTTAATGATTTAAGCAAATGTCAGGAATCTATTAACAAAGTTACTGGCAAAAATGTTGGGTGTACATTTGTAAGGATGCCGGGAGGGTCGGATAACTTAGTTGGAGATAGAGAGGTTCTAGCTAGTATAAGGAATAAGCTTTTAAAAAAGGGAGTTGATTATGTAGATTGGAACGTTGATTCTGGTGATGCTACAGCCATAAGAGTAGCAGCTGATATAATAGAGGGTAACGTTAATTCTGGGGGCTGCAAATATCAAGTTGAAGTTCTTTTGATGCATGACTTAGATAATAAGAATACTACAACTGAAGCTTTAGAAACTATAATTAATGAGTATAAAGTAATGGGATATAAATTTAAAACTTTAAGTGAGATGGAGCCCTGGGAAAAACAATACTTAGAGAATATAAGAGTTATTAATAGAAGGTAGGTAAATAATAATATATATTTATAAAAATATATAAATACGTAAATATAAAAACATAAAAATATATAAATAAGTGAAAAAGCTTAACTATAATATAGAGAGTCAAAGAGTTAATAGAGTTATAAAGAATAGATAGAATAGAAAGAACTCTGCCAAGTTAGCAGAGCTCTTTCTATTCTTTAAATCTATTTATGATATGTTCCTTAGCTTTTAATTCAAAAGTATCATCAAGCTTTTTTAGCTCAACAGAACCATATTTTTTTTCTAAAGCAATCTTTAAAAATCTATCTGCAAGCTCAGGATTTTTTGAAAGTAATGATCCGTGGAAATAAGTACAGAAAGTATTTTTATAGATGCATCCTTCGTAACCATCTTCACCATTGTTTCCGTATCCATGAATACACTTCCCAAGTGGTTTTAATCCGTTTATAAATGTTCTTCCTGAGTGATTTTCAAAACCAACATAGGTTTCATCAAAATCTTCATTGTATATTACGGTGTTTCCAATAAGTCTCTTTTCTCCACCTTCAGTATAGATATCTAATATACCTAATCCCTGAAGTTTTTCTCCATTAGGAGAAATATAGTGCTTTCCTAGAAGTTGATATCCGCCACATATAGCAAGAAGAACTTTATCCTCTTCTATATATTGTCTTAGAACTTCTTCTTTGTTGTTTTTAAGGTCTTCAGAAACAATTGATTGTTCATAGTCTTGACCTCCTCCAAAGAAAACTATATCTATTTCGTCTTTATTGAATTTATCATTTAAAGAAACATCAACTACATTAACCTTTATTCCTCTTTCTTCAGCTCTATGTTTCAACACAAGAATGTTACCAACATCTCCATAAACATTTAAAAGATCAGGATAAAGATGACAAATATTTAATTCCATAATTCCACTCCTTTTTACTACCAAAGCTTTTTAATATAGCCTTTTGAGTGTAGATATTTTCTGTAATTAATCATGGCTGTATAAGTAGCTAATATATAAATTCTATTAGTGCTACTATTTTTAATTTTTTCTGTTAATGCTTCATAATTTTCTTCTAGAATAAATTTTTCTGAATTAAGTCCAGCCACTTTTAATCTAACTGCCATATCATACAATCTTATTCCTGAAACAAATACATCTTTTATAGGAAGTTCTTTTAATCTTTCAAAATCAACATCCCAAATCCAAGAAACATCAGTTCCATCAGCATAATTATCATTAAGCATAAATAGAGTAGAGAAGTCTTCTTTATTTAAACAAAGTGTGTCTATAGCTTGGTTATATCCAGCAGGATTCTTAACAAGTATTATTTTTACTTGCTTATTATCTATATTTATTTCTTCTTGCCTACCAAAGCTAGAATCTTGTTTTCCAAGGGAAGATTTTATTGAGTCTTCATCAATTCCCATTTCTTTGGCTATTGAATATGCACAAAGACCATTGTAAATATTATAGATTCCTGATTGACTAATAGTTATTTCATCATTATTAATAAGTACTTTAGATGAATTAGGGTTTAATTCTAAAATTTCATTTACAGAATATTTAAGATCAGCTCTTTTATAGCCACATTCTGAGCAGTAGAAATCTCCTAGATGATTATATGTTATAAAGTTATATTGATATGGAGCCTTACAAACTTTACAGAACTTTGCATCAGCATTAACATCAATAGTATTATCCTTTTTTACCCCTACATTAAAACCATAGTATATAGTTTCATTTGGTACAGGTAATTTACCAAATAAAGAATCATCACCATTTAAAACTAATTTAGATAATGGAACTTTTTCAACACCCTCTAAGATTTTTGAAAGAGTAGTATAAACTTCACCATATCTATCTAATTGGTCTCTAAATAGATTAGTAATAGTTATAATTTCAGGGGTTATGTATTCCGTTACAAATTTTAGATTAGCTTCATCTACTTCAATAATGGCATAGCTATCATGATTTTTTTTGAAAAAGCTATAATTATCTATAAAGCAAGCAACTATTCCTCTAAATAGATTAGCTCCTGTATTATTTGTAATTACTGTATGTCCATTTGCCTTAAATATATTAGTAATCATACTTGTAGTAGTAGTTTTACCATTAGTTCCAGTTACAAGTATAACTTTATATCCTTTAGCAACCTTTTTTAATATTTCTTTATCAAATTTTAATGCTACAGTACCTGGAAAGGTGCTTCCCCCTTTTAGAAGGTTTTTAGATATAAATAATGTAATTTTACCAGCTAAAATACTTAAAATAGACTTAATATTAATATTGCTCACCACCTTAAATGCTTACTATGTAGTATGTCCTTAAAAGCTTAATTGTAAACTTTGAAAATAAGTATAGCATAAACTTATAATATTTTGTAGAAGATTATAAGATAAAAGAGATATTTTGTGTGGTATTTACAATTATTTGTAGTAGATTTTTTATATTGTAAATGTTAGAATAATACATATGTAAACCTTGTGTATAAGTGAAAAGGTGGGTGCAGTATGGAAAAAGTGTTAAAAGGAATTAAAAATAGTTTTGGAAAAATAGGGACAGCCTATAAGAAGTTTTCAGAAAAAGATGCGAGAATAGATACTATAATAACTATATCAGGGGTAATGTTGTTTGCCTTTTTAGTTATGTTTACTTGTCAAAAAATAATGGGTGCTAATGCAGTTAGCATAGCTACTAATAAAGCTGAAGCTAGTTTTTTTGAAGGGGATTATGATGCAGCAATCGCAGAATATGAAAAACTACAAGAAGATGACGAGTGGCCTATTTATACAACTAAGATTGCAGAGATTTATTCGGTAAAGGGAGATTATGAGAAGTCAAACTCTTTATTAGAACAATCATATCAAAAAAGAAATGAACTTATCAATGAGAATGGCAAGAGCAAATATAATGATGTAGACGGTGAACTTGGAAATCTTATAGCACTTACTTTCCTTATGAATGGAGAAAAGGAAAAGGCCTTAGAATATGGTGAGATGTTCATGAAAGAAAATGCATTAGATAAGTCTATTCAAAGAACAATGTTTACAATATATATGGTAAATGGACAAAGAGATAAAGCTAACAATATAATCAAAGAGTATGATGTTGATGAAGAATCTTCTTATGACTTAGCATTATATGCAAGAATGAATATGTTAGTAGATGATTGGGATAAAGGTTATGAGATATTAAAGGATGCTTGGTATAAAAATAAAGATGAAATAAAAGTATATGATGTTATAGCTCAAATTTCATCTTATGATAGAGATGCTGTAATTATGAAGCTGACAGAGTTATCAGAAGCAAATCCAGATGAAGTATGTTACAAAGTTTGGCTTGCAAAGTGTTACTCAATGCTTGAAGAAACTACTAATGAAGCAAATACTTTAGTACAAGAACTAGAAGGGAAAGATGTTGGTAATGTAGTTTTTAAGACTATAATTGCAAAGATTGATCAACACTTAGGAAATAATGAAGAGGCAGAAAGAATATTAAATGCAGTAATAGAGAATGATGAAAATTCATATTTTGGTTATCATACAGCAGCTTGGTATTACTTTGATTTAGGAGATTATGATAAGGCTTTTGAGTTATGTAAACAAAGTATTTTAGAAAATAAAGATTATCCTGATAATTACGGATTCTTAATACCAGAAATTATGATAGCAAAAGAACAAAGTGAAATAGCAGAACCTTATTTAAGAATGGCTATTGAAAAAGAACCTTTTAATTACAATATATTATTAAAAATAGCTGATTATTATTCATATAATACTCAAGATAAGGGTAAAGCTTATGAGTATTATAATTTAGCTTCATTAGTTAAGCCAAATGATGCTGAAATTTTATACAATATGGCCAACATAAAAATAGAAGATGGAAAGAATAGTGAAGCTATAGAGTTATTAAAGCAATGTACTAAATTAGATGAACAATCTACAAAATATTTTAGAACCCTAGGAACTGTATATTTAAATGAAGGAAAAACAGATGAAGCTATAGCTGCAATTAGATCTGCTTATTCAGTAGATAAGAGTGATCTTAAGACATTAAATAATGCAGGAGTCTTCTATATTGCAATGGAAGGTGAAATTGAAAGAGGTATGGTTAATATAAAAGCAGCGTATGATGGATTAACTAATTCAGTAGATACCGAAACAAGAAATGTTATATCTGAGAATTACCAAAAGGCAAAGACCCTATATGATGCTTATAATAAGGAAGATGGATCAAAATTAACAGTACCAGACTTTACATTATTCTATTAAGAAAAGTTAGAGAGAATAATTATAGATGAGGGAGAGAAATTGCTTTGCGATTTCTCTCTTTTCTTATAGTGGCAAATTCCTATAATGAAAGTTTTTTCTTTTTTACTCTTAATTAGTTAATTAGAATCTTTGCCTAATTGTAGAAAAAATAATATAATAATAATATATTAACTAAAGAAAATTATAGGAGGGGTATTTTATGTATCCAATTAAGTTTGAAAATCTGTATTATGAGAGGATATGGGGAGGTAGAGACCTAGAAAAGTTTAGGGATAATGTTCCAGAAGGATGTATAGGAGAAAGCTGGGATATTGCTTGCCATAGAAATGGAACAGGAGTTATAGAAAATGGAGAACTTAAGGGATTATCATTTAAAGAACTTATAGATAAATATGGAGAAGAAGTTGTAGGAAAAAAAATTAGCAAGGATAATTTTCCGTTACTAATTAAGCTTATTAATTCGAAGGATAAATTATCTGTTCAAGTACATCCAGATGATAAGTATGCAAAAGAAGCAGAGAATGACTTGGGAAAAACTGAAGCGTGGTATGTTGTAGATGCAGAAGAAGGAGCATCACTTATTGTAGGAACTAAGGATTGTGACAAGGAAATTTTTAAGAAGGCTATAGAAGATGGTTGTTTAGAACCATATTTAAATAAGATACCAGTTAAAAAAGGTGATATGTTTTATGTACAAAGTGGTTTAGTACATGCCATATGTGAAGGGGTAACAATAGCAGAAATCCAACAAAGTAGTGATACAACATACAGAGTATATGACTATAATAGAGGAAGAGAAATACACGTTAAAAAAGCTCTAGATGTAATTAATTTTGATTTAAAGTGTGAAAATAGTAAAGGTATCACAATTCATGAAGAAGGCTTTGATAAAACAATTTTATGTTTAAGTGAATTTTTTGCAATTGAAAAGTATGAAGTTAAAAGTAAGGCTATAGAAAATAGTGACTTAGATAGATTTTTCTTATTCACTTGTGTGGAAGGTAATGGTAAGATAGTATCTTCAGGAAATGAATTAGAAATAAAGCTTGGAGATAGTATCTTAATACCTGCAAGCCTTGGAAAGTATACTTTAGAGGGGAATTTTACTTTGTTAAAGAGTTATGTTCCTGATTTAGAAGTAGAAAAATCCAAAATATTAAGTAATGTAATTAAGTAAAGTGGACGATAAGAAACTAGGAGTGTAATTGCTCTTAGTTTCTTTTTTAAAAGGTGGGAATACAATGGCAAATAAAAATAAGTTTAAATTAGTAAAGGTTATACTTTTTGCCTTAATAATTATTGTTTGTGCTACTCTTTATTTCAAAAATTTTAGTAATAACAAGGGATTAAGAGTTATAGAATGGGATAATATTTATAATGATAATAACATTACATTGTTTTACCAAGATATTGAGGAGAAGCCTAATTCTATAAAAAAGTTAGATAGTGTTTACAGCGTAAGTAAAATAGTTAATAACAATAAAAATGAATTAGAAAAGGTATTACAAACTGTAGATATATTAAAGAGTATCATCGAATATGATGATGTAGATAGTTCTGTTGCTAAAGATGGATATGGTATCTTAGAGGAAAAGGGTGGCAATAAAAAGGTATCAGATAGAGATATGGCAATAATAGAACGAGATATCTTATTAGCAGCTGGATTTGTGGCTAGAGTTGGTGAGTTTAGAAAAGAGGTACCTCAGTTTCAAAAGAATCCTTCATATTATGTTGTTGAGTACTGGAGTAAAGAGGATAATAAGTGGATAATGGTGGATTTTAAGGATAAAGGGTATCTAGAAAAAGGTGGGGTAAAACTATCTTCTATTGAAGTTTTAGGAGAGAAGCTTAAGGACTTAACTTATATAGGGAATAGTTCTCAAAATGATTACAGAAAGAAGATATCTAAATACTTATCTTCATATACAGTTGCAATAGATAATACTATTTCAATGAAGAAAAGTAATAGCTATTTAACATACTGTAGTTCAGAAAAAGATATTGATATGAAGATTGAAAATGATTATTTTCCATCAACAATTTTTACAACAGAAAAGACATTGTTTACATTGTCACCTAGTACAAAGGCAAATGGCAAAGATAGTAGTACATATATAATACTAATGAGAAAGCCTATGGAATCTTCAAATAGCTATGTTTATGTTATTGGTGCATTCGAAAATGGAAGTACAATAAAAGATTACTATTTAAGAATTAATGATGGTAAAATGAAAAAGATAGATAGGTATGAAGAAGTTGAATTAGTAGAAGGAACAAATAAAATAGAATTATCTAAGGATGGAGTAAATATACTTAAAAGGATAGTAGTAGAGAGGGATAAATAATCTTAATAATTTATTAAGTTAATAGACAAGTAGTTTTGGGTTAAGTATAATAAAAATCGGAGTTAAAAAGAAAGTGAGTGTGATATGAGTGGGGTTAGACTTAATATTTATTTTGAAATCAATAATTATTGCAATTGTTGAGGGGCTAACAGAATTTATTCCAGTATCATCTACAGGACATATGATCTTAGTAGGAAGTGCTATAAATTTCCGTAGTGCGTCTCCACAATTTGCAGAGATGTTCGAAGTAGTTATTCAACTTGGAGCTATTTTAGCTGTAGTTGTGCTTTACTGGATAAAAATTAAGGATAGTGTAATAGAATTTTTCCAATATATTTTTACAGGTGGTAAAAAAGGAAAAGTAGGATTTAGATTTGGAATTAATGTTATAGTAGCATCAATACCAGCAGGTATAATCGGGATGTTATTTTATGATAACATTAAGGCGTTATTTAGACCAGAAGCTGTAATTGTAGGATTTATAGTTGGTGGTATATTATTACTAGTAATTGAAGGGCTATTTAGAAATAAAAAGCATGCTATAAAAGATATAGATGAAATTACTCCTGGAAAGTCATTAATAGTAGGTTGTTTCCAAGTACTTTCAATGTGGCCAGGTATGTCAAGAAGTGCATCAACTATTATGGGAGGATGGATTGCAGGATTATCTACTTCTATAGCAGCAGAGTTTTCATTTTTCTTAGCAGTGCCAGCAATGATTGGTTCATCAGCAAAGGATTTATTTGAGTTTGATTATTCAATTATGAATACTACATTATGGATTGCTCTAGTATTAGGATTTATAGTGGCATTTGTTGTTTCTATAATAGTAATGAAGAAATTTATTGATTATTTAAAGAAAAAACCAATGAGAGTATTTGCTATATACAGAGTAGCAGCAGGGATATTATTAGCAGTATTAGTATTCACAAAGATAATAACGCTATCGTAAATATAAATCATAGGAGAGAAACCTCAATTAGAGGTTTCTCCTTTTTTATGTCTAGGAAATTATAAAATTTTAATTTGCTATAAATCAAAGGTATTATATTTTCATATTAAAAAATTATAAGGTCAAAGATAATAATTTTATGATTTCCTTACCTTAAGTACGAAGGGAATAGATATTTATTTTTCTGTGACTTGGAGCTTGCGACGGAACGAGAAAAATAAATATCTATGGACTATGCGACGGGACAAGCAAAATAAATATCCACTCCACCTTTTCTATATCTTTATTTTGTAAAAATTCTAAAAATTATAAAATTTACATTCAATTTTACTTTTCACTCATTTAAATTTATGTTATCATAAAATAAGTAAATGACATTTTCTTGTAATGCATTGTATGTAAACAATATCAAAAAGTGTCGTAAAGTAATAGTTTTTATATTTTTTTATTCTAAATTGTTTGAAAATAATGAATATAAAAACAATTACGATATAACGTGTGTGGTAGAGGGGGATATGAGAATGGAACAACAAATCAAAAAAATTGCCTTACTAACAGGTGGCGGAGATTGTCCTGGATTAAATGCAGTAATTAGAGCTGTAACAAGAACTGCAATATTAAATTATGGTATGGAGGTTATAGGCTATAAATTTGGATATAGAGGCCTATATAACAATGACTTCATTCCTCTAACATTAGAATCAGTATCAGGAATACTACATAGAGGAGGTACTATTCTATACAGTTCAAACAAGGACAACCTATTTGATTACCAAGTAGAAGAAAATGGTCAAATGGTAAAAAAAGATGTTTCAGATGTAGCTGTAGAAAATATGAAAAAAGAGGGTGTAGATGTTCTAGTTGTAATAGGTGGAGATGGAACCTTAACATCAGCTAGAGATTTTGCTAGAAAAGGAGTTAAAGTAATAGGAGTTCCAAAGACAATTGATAATGATTTAGCATCTACCGATGTTACATTTGGATTTAATACAGCAATAGATGTTGCTACTGGAGCTTTAGATAGACTTCATACAACTGCTGAATCACATCATAGAATTATGATTTGTGAGGTTATGGGAAGAGGTGCTGGTTGGATAGCATTAGAGTCTGGAATAGCAGGTTCTGCAGATGTTATTTTGCTACCAGAGATACCTTACGATATAAACAAAATTAAAGAAAAGGTTGAAGAGAGAAGAAAAGAGGGCAAACTATTTACTATTATAGTAGTAGCAGAAGGGGCTAAGCCTAAAGATGGTGAAGTCGTAGTTTCTAAGATTGTAGCAGATAGTCCAGATCCAATTAGACTTGGTGGAATTGGTAATAAGTTAGCTGATGATTTAGAAAAGATAATTCCAGATCATGAAGTAAGATGCACAGTGCTTGGTCATATCCAAAGAGGAGGAACTACTTCTACTTATGATAGAATTCTTTCGACTAGATATGGGGTAGCTGCTGTTGAGTTGATAAATGAAGGTAAGTTTGGTGATATGGTATGCTTAAAAGGAGATACAATATCTTCTGATAGTTTAGAAAATGTTATTGGACAAAAAACTAAGCAAGTATTGCCAGATGGAGAATTAGTTCAAGTTGCTAAAAAAATAGGAATTTCTTTTGGAGATTAGTTTAATATAAAAGGGATATGAAAGATTTTTATGAAACTCCCCTAATGGGGAGTTTCTGCAATACTTAATATTAATAATATTATATTTAATTTGTATCTTCAAAATTTTCTGAAAATATGATATACTTTTCCTAGGGACAGTTAATTTTTAGAAGCTGGAGGGTATTATGAAAGAGATAAAGAGATATTTAGAATCAAGAATAGGAACTTACGGATTTTTCTTTGAAGATCTATCGAGCGGATTCATTTATGGGTATAATGAAAACGTTCAAATGGTTGCTGCAGGGTGCATGAAACTTCCTATAGCAGTTTCTCTTATAAAAGCTGTTGAAGATAAAAAGGTAGATTTCATGGATAAAATCAAAATAGAAAAAGAAGATAAAGTTTATGGAACTGGTATAATCCATGAATTTAATGAGAGAGAGTATACAATATTTGAATTGTTAGTAGCAATGCTTATACAAAGTGATAATACTGCAGCCAATAAGATAATTGATATAATTGGAATGGATAATATTAATTCAAACATAAAAGAAATGGGATTAAAAAACACTATTCTTAACAGAAAGACTAGCGATGAAAGACAATCTAAAGATGGTGTGGAAAATATAACAAGCGCATATGATCTTTCTAAGATATGGAAGCATCTACATAATGCGACTTATCTAAATAGAGATAATAGTACTATGCTAATAGATATATTAAGAAGGCAACAAATTAAGAATAAGCTTGCTTTATATATACCAGATGATTTGAAGTATGAAATTTCAAGTAAAACTGGTGATAAGAAAGGTGTTGAAAATGATACAGCATTAATACAATTACCTAAGGGGAATTTTGTATTTACTGTATTATCAACTTCCGTTCCTAATAGTGTATATGGAACAGTAACTTTGGCTAAGTGCGGTAAAATGATGTGGGACAATGTCATGAATAATTGGCATTGAAAACATAAATAGCTCTACCTGTGGGTTAGGTAGGGGTTCAACTATGGTAAATGATAGGATGAGGGTAAAAGAAGAATGTATCAAAGTAAATTTTGATACATTCTTCTTTTTATAATTATATTTAGTTTTTACATATCACTAATAATAAATGTTAATACTTCTTAATATAGAGTTAAAGTTTAGGAGCTTTTTATGAAGAAATTAATAAGACCTTTAATGATTTTTTTAGTATTAATTTTATTTTGTGATGGAACTAAAGCGTATGCGCTTCCTTTAGGGGGTGAGGATATTAATGATGTAGAAAAGCAGATAAGAATAATAGGTATTAACCCAAACTATAGTAATAATATAATAACTTACATGAAAAACTTAAGTTTATCTAGGGAAGAATTATTAGTAATTGAAAAAGACTGCACTGAAGTTATAAACTTAATCCATGGGAAAAACTTTATAAGTGATTTATCTTTATCTGAAATGTATTACTTCTATAAAACATTATCATCTATAATAAATAATTTAAATATGGGTTTTAGTATTAATATATTTAATAAAAGTATAACTATTAAAAATATAAGTAATGGTGATATTTTAATGAAAGGAAGTATAAAAGAAGTTGGGGGATATATAGAGAATGTAAAAAGGAATAATTCTATTATGGACATAGTTAATATTTTAGATAGAATTGAATTTAAAGTTCTAGGAGAAAATAGTGGCTTTTCCAATAAAGTTCTTAATTCTAATATTCCGGACTTTGCTATTAATGTGATAAATGAATTTGAATGGGTACTAAATTTTTAGTACCTTTTTGTTTTGTTTTTTATTTGCTGATATAATAGGGGTAATATTTTAATAATATGGGGGCGTAGTATGATAAATGAAGTGATAAATGGAATTAAACCATTATATAAAGATAAAATTGAAGAAGCGAAAATAAGAGTTGATTCCTTAGCAAAGCCTTTAGGAAGTTTAGGAAGACTTGAGGATTTAGCAATACAGATTTCAGGCATAACAGGAAATATAAAGAATTCCATAAAAAATAAAGGTATTATTATTATGAGTGCTGATAATGGAGTGGTTGAAGAAGGGGTAGCCTCCTCTCCACAATATGTAACTTTGGCCCAAACAAAGAATTTTATTAGGGGCAAAACTGGAGTTTGTGCAATAGGTAAAACAAATGATACAAAGTTAATTGTTGTAGATATAGGAATAAATTCTGATGAAAAAATAACTGGGGTTGTAGATAAAAAAATATCTAAAGGAACTAGAAATATATATAAAGAAAATGCTATGAGCTATGAAGAAGCTAAAAGGGGAATTGAAATAGGAATTGAGATGGCTAAAAAAGCTAAGGATGAAGGCTTTGATATAATTGGTATTGGTGAAATGGGAATAGGTAACACTACAACATCTGCAGCAGTTTTAATGTGTTTGATTGACTGTGAAGTTGATAAAGTAGTTGGTAAAGGTGCTGGGGTTACTGAGGAGGCCTTTAATAAGAAAAAGCTAGTGGTCAAAACTGCTGTTGAAAGTAAGGATATAAATAGAATGGACCCAATGGATATAATATCAAAGGTTGGAGGGTACGATATAGCTGGAATGACAGGAGTGTTTTTAGGAGCTGCATATTATAGAATACCTGTTGTTATTGATGGCTTTATTTCAGTTGTATCAGCCCTTCTAGCATCAAGGCTTAATCCTATTGTAAAGGAATATCTTATACCTTCTCATAAGTCTAAAGAAATAGGATATAATTTAGCTATAGAGGAGTTAGGACTTGAGCCAATGCTTAATTTGGGAATGAGACTTGGAGAAGGTAGTGGCTGTCCAATAGCATTTTCTGTAGTGGAGTTTGCATTGTCTATGATGAATAATATGGCAACCTTTGAAGAAGGGGAAATTGATAATTCTTATCTTGAAAAAATAAAAGGAGAAGAAAATTATATAGTATGATAATATTTGTTGTTGGCGGGTCTAAAAGCCAAAAGTCCAATTATGGAGAGCTTATTGCAGAGAAGGTATTTAATAAAGGAAATTTATATTATCTAGCTACCATGAAGCCTTATGATGATGAGGATTCAAAAAGAATAGAGGAACATATAAAAAATAGAAGTGGACATGGCTATATAACAATAGAAGTTCCAAGGAATATTAGTAGTGTTTTACCAATGCTAAGTAAGGATGATACAGTATTACTTGATAGTATTACATCTCTTGTTACTAATGAGATGTTTAATAATAAACAGGTTGTGAAAAATGTTAAAGATAAAATTATAACAGAAGTGAATGCAATCTCTAAGAAGGTTTCTAATTTAGTTATTGTATCAGATTATGTATTTAGCGATGGAATTAGGTATGATGATTTTACAGAGGATTTTAGAAAAGAACTTGGTATTATAAATTGTGAAATAGCTAAGATGTCACAGGTTGTAATAGAGAGTTCCTTTGGAAATATTATAGTACATAAAGGTAAGGAAAGGATTAATAATGAAGAACTTATTGAATGCATTTAATATGGCAATTAGTATGTTTACAGTAATACCATTGCCTAAATATATATGGGAAGAAAAATCTGCAAAGTATATGATGAGAATATATCCATTTGTAGGATTTATAGTAGGGCTTATATGGTATGGGGGAGGAGTACTTCTTAAGTATTTTGATATAAGCTTAATGATGTCAACAGGTATTTTATTAACTCTTCCTTTTATAGTTACAGGTTTTATACATCTAGATGGATTTATGGATGTTTGTGATGCACTCCTTTCTAGAAAATCTAAAGAGGATAAGCTGAAAATTTTAAAGGATTCTAGAGTTGGTGCCTTTGCTGTTATAGCTTTAGGTCTTTTGTTTATTATGGATTTTGCAGGAATTTACACTGCATTAGAAAAGGATTTTAATTTAATTGCTCTTATATTAATACCTATAATATCTAGGACTATAGCAGCATACTTTATTATCTCTAATGAGCCTTTAGGGGAAAGCTATTATGGAAATCTCTTTAAAAATGGGACAGGAAAAATAGACAAGATAACCCTAGGGATAACTTTTATAACTATATTAATTTTGAGTTATTTCTTAGGAAATAAATATATAATAATGCCATTAGTTATGGGAGATGTAGGGTTAATTCTTTTAAAAAATTGCAAAAAAGAACTTGATGGAATTAATGGAGATGTAGCTGGATATATTCTTGTATTAACTGAATTATTTGGGATTTTAGTTTTAGCTGTTATATAAGGAGAAGGATATGGAACTATATTTTGGTGGAGCCTATAACGGTAAGCTTAGGCTTATAAAGGAAAAGTTTAATATAGATGAGAATGATATATTCTTCTGTGGAGAAGGTGAAATAGACTTTTCAAAGAAGGTTATATGTGGAATTCATATGTTTATTTATAATGAAGTAATTAATGGTAGAGATGCAATGGAGTTTTTTAAGAAAAATATAGAAGTATTTAAGGATAAAATAATTATTTCAGATGATTTATCATCTGGTATAGTACCTCTAAAAAAAGAGGATAGAAAGTGGAGAGAGGAAACAGGAAAAGTGCTACAATTTTTAACTAGTAAAAGTAATAAGGTTACAAGGGTATTTTGTGGTCTTCCTATGGTTTTGAAGGATGAATAAGATGGTTTTGTATTTAATAAGACATGGAAAAACCTTATGCAATGAAAGAAGATTGTATTGTGGTAAGTCAGATGTTTCATTGAGTGAATTAGGATATAAGGAGATCATTGAATTAAAATCTACTGTAGATTATCCAAAATGCAGGTTAAATTATACAAGTGGTGCTAAAAGGGCAAATGAAACTTTTGAAATTCTTTTTCCAAATTCAAAATACGCAAAGAAGAATGATTTTTTTGAATATAATTTTGGAGATTTTGAGATGAAGTCCTATGAGATGCTAAAGGATAATAGTGATTATATAGCTTGGATTATGGATGAAAGTAAAAAGGTAAAATGTCCAAATGGCGAGTGTAAAGAAGAGTTCTATAGAAGAATTAGTAAGGCCCTAAGGAAACTTTTTAGGGAAGTTATAGAAAAAGGTGAAGAGGAAGCTTTACTTATTTGCCATGGTGGTGTAATAGGTACCTTACTTGAATTATTCTGCAAATCCTCAAAGGATTTTTATACAATGCAACCTAGTTGTGGTAGGGGATATAAGTTAGAGGTTAAAGTTGATAAAGATATAGAAATAAAAATACTAGGAGAGATTTAAGAAATGTTATCATATACCATAGGTTTAGTGTTAGATTTTATAATAGGAGATCCTAATAATCCTTTTCATCCAGTAAGAATAATAGGAGCTTTAGGTATTAAGCTTGAAAATATAACAAGAAGAGTATTTAAGAACTTAAAAATATCTGGATTTGTAACATGGTTAGGAGTTATATTAATAACTTTTTTAGTTAATTCATTAATAGTTAGGCTTGCTTTTAGTATAAGCAATATATTTGGAATTATTATTGAAGGAATATTATTATATTTTTGTATATCTTTTAAGGGGTTAAAGGTAGAAGGATTAAAGGTAATTAAAGTTTTAGAATCAGGTGATATTGAAGGGGCAAGGAAGCAGCTATCCTACATAGTAGGAAGAGATACTGAAGCTCTAGATGAAGAAGGAATTATTAGAGCTGTAATTGAAACAGTAGCTGAAAATACATCAGATGGAATAATAGCTCCACTATTATTTGGAGCTTTAGGTGGTGCACCTCTTGCTATGACATATAAAGCAGTTAATACTTGTGATTCAATGTTTGGATATAAGAATGATAAGTACATAGATTTTGGGCTTGTATCTGCAAAGATGGATGATCTATTTAATTATATTCCAGCAAGACTTACAGGATATTTAGTTATTTTTGCTGCATTTATATTGGGACTAGATTATAAAAATAGCTATAGAATTTATAAGAGAGATAGATATAATCATACTAGTCCTAATAGTGCTCATCCAGAATCAGCTGTTGCAGGAGCTTTAGGAATAAGACTTGGAGGAGCAAATTATTACTTTGGTAAGATTGTAGAAAAGCCAACAATAGGTGATAAGAATAAAGTAATAGAAATTTCAGATTTATATAAGACAAATAATATTTTATTAGTAGTTACTTTATTAGGATTTAGTGTTGGACTTATTATAATAATTCTTGGAGGGTTACTATAATGAACTTAGGACACGGTGGAAATGTAGAAGAGATATGTAGAAGATATAATATTTGTGAAAAAGATATTATAGATTTTTCTGCTAATATAAATCCTTTAGGAATTTCTAAGAAAGTTAAGGAAGAAATGATTAAATCTTTAGACAGAATAGAAAGATATCCAGATATAACTTATCACGATTTGAGAATGGGTATTTCTCAATATGAAGGTATTGATTATAATAACATACTGTTAGGTAATGGAGCAGCTGAGGTTATATTTAATGTAATTAGAGGGCTAAAGCCTAAAAAGGTTCTTCTTCCAGCTCCAACCTTTTCTGAATATGAAGATGGTATAAGGGCTATTAATGGAGAAATAGTTTATTATAAATTAAATAGGGAAAATTTTAAGTTAGATGATGGATTTTTAGAAGCTATAGATAAAAGTATGGATATGCTTTTCATCTGTAACCCGAATAATCCAACAGGGCAGTTAGTATCTAAGGAGTTTTTAATTAAAGTGTTAAATAAATCTTCCGATACTAAGGTTGTTATAGATGAGTCATTCTTAGATTTTATAGAAGATAAAAGTAGATACTCTTTAATAGACATGTGTAAAGATTATGAAAATCTTATTATAGTTAAGTCTCTTACAAAGTTTTTTAGTTTTCCTGGCATAAGAGTAGGTTATGGAATTACAGGAAACGCTGAATTTATTAGAAAGATTAACAAGGTTTCTGTGCCATGGTCTATAAATACAGTTGCTTCAACTGGAGCAATAGTCGCGTTGAAAGAAAGAGAATACCAGAAAAATTCAATAGATTTTATAAAAAATGAAAAAGTATTTTTATATAATGAGTTATGCACGTTTAAAGAATTAGAGGTCTTTGAGGGGGCAGTTAACTTTATATTTTTTAAAACTAGAACAGATATTAATTTAAAAGAAGAACTTATTAAGTATGGAATAATTATAAGAAGCTGTAGTAATTATATAGGGTTAGGTCTTAATTACTATAGGGTTGCTGTAAGAACTAGAGAGCAAAATGAAAAACTTATATATGCTCTAAGAAAGGTATTTAATAAATGAAAGAAATCTTGATTATATTAGACGGATTTATGGAGGAGTGTCTTGAGGGACATTCCTTTAAAAAACTTCTTTTTGGAGACATGAAGTTAAATTATGATGAAAGGAAAGAAGACTTTTCAGTGGAAGGAAAGGATTTAGATAGTTTAAACTGTATTTTTAAAATGCTTGGTTACGATAGTTCTAAGGTAGATATCGGAGAAAGGGCTTTTTATGAAGCTTTAAATAGGGGGATAAAAATAAAAGATGAAGAGGGAATTTATAGGTGCAATATAATTAAGGTTAATAATGGAATATTAGAAGACTTTACTGGTGGAGATTTAGATAAAAATATAGGAGAAGTTTTAAAAGAATTTAAAATAGAAGGTGGATATCTTTATCCGTGTTACCAATATAAGAATTTACTTCTTTTAAATGAGATTATACATGAAAAGCTTAATCCACCACATTTTAGTGTGGGGAAAAAAATAGAAGAAATCATGCCTAAAAATAAAAGATTAAGGAATATAATTAATTATTCCTATGAATTTTTCAAAGATAGAAGTTTAGAAGGGTTAATGCTTTGGCCTTGGGGGGCTTCGGGTGAAGTTAAATTGAAGAAGTATAATAAGGAATCAGTGCTAATTGGAGGGATAGATTTAATTTGTGGTATGGGAAAGGCTTTAGGAATGATAGTTGTCCAACCTAAAGGAGCTACAGGGGAGTGGGACAGTGCATTGCATAATAAGCTAGAAGGTGTATTAGAATATATTTCAACGGCTAATAATATTATTGTACATGTAAATGGATTTGATGAGCTTTCTCATAGAAAAGATTTTAAAGGTAAAATGCAGTTTTTAGAAAAAGTTAAAAATGAGCTTCTTTTTCCTTTATTAAATCTTAAGGGGGTAAATATAAGAATAACTTGTGACCATAGGACAGATTCCTTTACAGGTAGTCATGAAAAAGGATATGTACCATACCTAAGTATATCTAATTGACAAAATATAAGCGTTTAACTATAATTATTAGGAATTGACTCGTTTTAGGTGTTTTACTTAATAGGGAATGGAGTGTAAATCTTCAACTACCCCAGTAACCGTGAAATGGACAAAATCTAGTTAAGCCACTGCATAAATATTTATGTGGGAAGGTTAGATTGCGGATGAAGTTAAGTCGGGAGACCTGCCTAATAGCGATGGTACTATTATTCTCTGAGGGTGGAATTATAGGGTACGTAGGTCATTTTACTTATTGTACAAAAAAGTAGAATGTATATGCATACCTTATGGGTATGCATTTTTTTATACTACGTTTTCAATTCAAAACCCCATAATGTAAATGGAGGGATTAAAAAATGAAACTAACAAAAAAACTAACAGGTCTTATTTTATCTATTATGATGTTACTAACAGTATTAGTAGGTTGCTCAGATAAGACTGTAACAATGCAAGACAGAGAAGGAAATGACTTTACTAAGCCTAGCAAGGTGGAAAGAATAATATCAACAGCTCCATCTAATACGGAAGTTTTAGTTGCTTTGGGAATGGCTGACAAATTAGTTGCTGTAGATAAGTATTCAGAGGATGTTAAAGGAATAAGTGAAGATATTCCAAAGATAAATTTTAGAAATCCAGATGCTGAAACTATTATAGGATTAGAACCAGATATAATAATTGCATCAGGACATAATAAAGCTGGAGATGAGGATCCATTCCAAGCTGTTAAAGATGCAGGAATACCTGTAGTATATATTCCAAGTAGTGTAAGTTTTGATGGAATATATGGAGATATTGAATTTATAGGTAACTTAGTTGATAAAAAGAAGGAAGCTTCTAAATTAGTTGAAGATATGAAAAAGGACGTTGCTGATATAAAAGCAATTGGAGATACAATAACTGATAAGAAAACAGTTTACTTTGAAATAGGTTCAGGTTCAAAGCTTAGTTCATTTGGTTCAGATACATTCTTAAATGAAGCTATTTCAATAATTGGAGCTAAGAATATATTTGAATCTGAAAAGAGTTGGATTTCGCCAAGTGAAGAATCAGTTATAGCTGCTAATCCAGATGTAATCTTAACAAACCAAGCATTTTTAGACGATCCAATAGGTTCAATTGCTACAAGAAAAGGATGGGAAGGTGTTACTGCTATTAAGAATAATCAAATATTCCTTTTAGATAAGAACACTACATCACGTCCAAGTCAAAATGTTATAGCTGCATTAAAAGAAATGGCAAAGGCTGTATATCCAGACAAGTATGAATAAAAAGAGAAAGATGTTATTGTGGTTATCACTACCACTAGCATTTTTAGTGATATGTATTGGAACTTCCATTGGGAGTTCCAATATTAATATATTCAACATTATTTCAGTTATTGGGAACAAGTTGTTTTCTATTCCTTTAATTGAAGGTGTTGGAAGTAATGATGTAGCAATTATCTGGGTTGTAAGGTTTCCTAGAGTTTTACTTGCTTTTATGGTAGGAGCAGCACTATCAGTAAGTGGAGCAGTTATGCAGTCAATACTTAAGAACCCTTTAGCTTCACCATATACTTTAGGGGTGTCTTCAGGAGCGTCTTTAGGTGTTGGAATATATATAGTTTTAGGGGTATCAATTCCTTTTATAGGGAATTTAGCATTACCTTTTATAGGATTTTTATCAGGGCTTTTAACAGTGATTATGGTTATTTTGTTTGCTAATAGAGTAGATAGAGGTATGTCTAATAATACTATTATTTTATCAGGTATGGTTTTTTCACTTTTTGCAAGTGCTATGCTTACTACCATTTCAGCATTAAATACTCATAAAATTGAGGCTATAACTATGTGGCAAATGGGTTCATTTAACATGAGAGGATGGTCTTACTTGCTAGTAGGGGTTCCATTCTTTATTGTAGGAGTATCTATTGTATTAAGATATTCTAGAGAAATGGATATTTTAACCTTTGGAGAAGATGGAGCAAAAGCAATAGGAGTTGAAACTGAAAAGGTAAAAAAACATTTGTTGTTTTCAACAGCAGTGCTTACAGGAAGTGCTGTAGCTTTAAGCGGAACTATAGGATTTATAGATTTAATTGTACCGCATTTGGTTAGAAAGATATTTGGACCAAATCATAAAGTAGTTATACCTATGTGTATTTTATTAGGAGGATCTTTTATGGTACTTACAGATTTAGTAGCTAGAACTATAATAAGTCCATCTGAATTACCAGTTGGTGCAATAACTGCAATTATAGGAGCACCATTCTTTGGCTACTTATATTTTAGTAAAAGAAGTAGGTGATATTATGCTAAAGATTAGAAATTTATACTGTGGATATGATGGTAAAGATGTTATAAAAGATTTTAATATAGACATAACTAGGGGACAAAATGTTTCTATAGTTGGTCCCAATGGATGTGGAAAAAGTACCTTGCTTAAGGCAATGGTTAGTTTAATAGATTATAAAGGAAATATATTTTTAGATGGGAAAGAAGTTAAAAGTATAAAGAGAAAAGAGCTTGCAAAAAAGGTGGCTCTTATGAGTCAAAACTCTCAAATATATTTTCCATATACTGTTTATGAAACTGTTGCTTTAGGGAGATATGCTCATATAGATGGAGTATTTGCAAGGCTTTCTAAGAGGGATGAGGAAATAATATTAAACTGTCTTAGTAATGTAGGAATTTTAGATTTAAAAGATAAACTTATAAATGAACTATCTGGAGGGCAACTTCAAAGAGTTTATCTTGCAAGGGTTTTTGCACAGGAACCTGATATTATTTTACTTGATGAACCTACGAATCATTTGGATTTAAAGTGTCAGATAGAAATACTAGAACATATAAACAAATGGACAAAGGAAAATCAAAAAACTGTTATTGGAGTATTACATGATTTAAACCTTGTTCAAATGTTTAGTGATGATGTGATTATGTTAAGTGAAGGACATATAGTTTCTAAAGGCAAGACAAAGGATGTATTATCAGAAGATAAGCTTGAAGAAGTTTATGGATTGAATATAAAGAAGTTTATGATAAATGCCTTAGAAAAGTGGAGGTAGATTATAATGAAAAAGTTTGTTATGTCATACAGTTGTGGTAAAGATAGTACACTTTCTCTTTATAGAATGATAAAGAGAGGACATACACCATTAGCTTTATTAGTAACTGTTGATAAAAAAGTATGTAGAAGTTGGTTTCATGGAATACCAGAACATTTATTAAATGAAGTATCAAATTCCTTAGAAATAGAATTAGATATGATAAAGTGCCAGGGCGAAGAATACAAGACTGCATTTGAAAAAACTTTAAGGAAGTGGAAGGAACAAGGTGCAGATGCTTGTGTATTTGGAGATATAGATTTAGAAGCTCATAGAGCTTGGTGCACTGAAAGATGTGAAACTGTAGGAATGGAAGCTATATTTCCATTATGGCTTGAAGATAGAGAAGAGTTAACTTATGAGTTTATAGATAGTGGCTTTAAAACTGTTATTAAGAATGTAAGGCTAAAGGATATGGGACCAGAGTTTTTAGGTGAAGTTTTAACAAAAGAAGTTGTTGAAAAAATAAAGGAAACTGGTTCAGATGCTTGTGGAGAAAATGGAGAATATCATACTTTCGTATTTGATGGTCCATTGTTTAGAAATAAAATTCAATTTGAAACAGGGGAAAATATTCTTACAGAAACTCATGGGTATTTAGATATTAGATAGGGTGATAGTATGGAAGCTAAAAGATTAATGTTTTTAGGAACAGCATCTTCTGTAGGCAAGAGTACATTAGCAGCAGCTTTTTGTAGATATTATAAAAGAAAAGGATATAATGTTGCTCCTTTTAAGGCTTTAAATATTTCTTTAAATTCTTTTGTTACTAAAGAAGGAGATGAAATAGGAAGGGCACAGGTTGTTCAAGCAGAAGCTTGTGAAATAGAACCTAAGGAATATATGAATCCAATTTTAATGAAGCCAAGTGCAAACAATAAAACACAAGTTATTGTTAGAGGTAAAGTTTACTGTACAATGGATGCCTATAAGTATAAGGACTTAAATAAGTATTTAAAGGGTGTTGCAAAGGAAGCCTTTGATGATATATCTAAGGACTATGATTTTATAGTTTTAGAGGGGTCTGGAAGCTGCGCAGAAATAAATTTAAGAGAAACTGATATAGCAAATATGGAAATGGCTAAGGTTTCTAATTCACCTGTAATATTGGTTGCGGATATTGATAGAGGTGGGGTATTTGCTTCAATAGTTGGGACCATAATGCTTTTACCTCCAGAAGAGAGGGCTTTAATTAAAGGCGTAATAATTAATAAGTTTAGGGGAAAAAAAGAATTCTTTAAACCTGCAATGAAACAAATTGAAGAGCTTATAAATATTCCTGTATTAGGAGTAATGCCTTATTTTGAATTGAATATTGAGGATGAGGATGGGGTTACAGAAAAGATATCTAATAAAAGGGGAAAAGGTATTGATGTGGTGGTTATAAGATTACCTCATATGTCCAACTTTACTGATTTTAATGTCTTAAGAGCAATGAATGGTATTAACATAAGATATATAAATTCTCCAAAAGAGATTGAAAATGCTAAAATGATTATAATTCCAGGAAGTAAAAATACAATTGAAGATTTAAATTTTATAAAGGAAACTGGATTTCATGAAATTATCCTGGAAAAAGCCAAAAGTGGTACTATAATATTTGGAATCTGTGGTGGATATCAGATATTAGGAAAAGAGATTAAAGATCCTCTAGGGGTAGAGGGGAATCCTAGAGAGGTAAAAGGGTTAGGATTATTAGATTTAGCTACTACTTTTAATGGGAAGAAGAAGACTAGACAGGTTAAAGCAAAGAATAATGAAGGATTAGTTGTTAGGGGTTATGAAATCCATAATGGAGTAAGTGAATGCTTAGATGATAAATCTATATGGATAGAGGGAGAAGTTGGGGACGTTTTAGGCATGAAGAGTGGAAATGTATATGGAACATATCTTCATGGAATATTTGAAGAAGAGGACTTTGCCTATACCTTTATAAATAAATATGTTAGCCAACTTGAATGCCATGAAAAAGTTAGTTATAAAGAATACAAGATGAATGAGTATGATAAGTTGTGTGATATTTTGGAAGAGAATATAGATATGGACCTTGTTAATTCTATAATTAATGGTGATTAGTTTATGTGGAACTGCTTAGGCAGTTTCTTTTTTCTTTATTAAGTCATTTATAATATTTCTGCATATTATATTTTGAGGAATTTCTATAAAAAAGGATGAAAGAGATGAGTACAAAGAAAAAGTTTGAAGAGGTATCTATAGAATGCATTTTAAAGATTAGTTATGACATTTGGGATAGAAGTATCGAAGAATATAAGAAAACTATGAATGAGTGCAATAATGTAACCTATAAAGATGCCATGAAGTATAGATACTATCACTCTAAGTTAACTGGAGATATTGCTTTAAAGTTATATAGGAAGTATATTATTAATAAAGACCATAGGGATGAAAGAATATTATACTTATCAGCTCTTACTCATGATATAAAGAAAATAGATAAAAAACATAGTCAGGCAGGTGCTGATTGGATAAGAAATAATATAGGTGACTTTTTTGAAATATCAGATGATGACATAGAAAAAGTAGCTTTATTAGTAAGGTATCATAAATCATCAGTAAAAAAGATAGAACACATACAAGATAAAAACATATTAGACTTAATCTTGATTCTTCAAATTGCAGATTCTCTTAGTAAATTTAGAGAAAAATCTGTTTATAAAGAGATAGACCATGATAAATTAAAGAAGAAACTAATAGAAGTTATTGAAAGCTTCAATAAATAGGAAGAGAGGTAGGTATTATGGAAAAAGGATTGCTAATTAAGGTATTGGGTAAAGCTGATGCAGTTAGGCTTGAAGATCAAATTTATAACCTTAGGGATATTACCAATAAAGTTAGATATGGCTTAATGGGAAATATGAGTATATTCGATGATAACTTTATAGCTGATGTAGTAAAGGAGTTAGAAGGAATAAATGAGGTGATTAAAGAGATAAAAATAAATGTTGAAGATCCTAATAAGATTGGATATACAAATAGCAGAGAATACTTAAAAAAGTATTTAGAGAGTATATCTCATAATATTATAGAGCTTATAAAGAATCTAAATCCTTTCAATGAAAAATTAGTAATTATGCATAATAATCTACTTTGTGATTGTGTACTGAAATATTAATAAAGAGAGTATTAACGTCTTAAATTCGTTAATACTCTCTTTCAATTTAAAGTCAATTGTATTTAACTTCCTTGACGCAACGCTAAAATCCTATAGGTAGATTTTTTAAAAATTCTTTATGTAATTATATATTTATTTAACAATAATGGAATAGTTTTTATTATATTGCAATGTATATATACCTTAGCAAATCAAATAATAAGTGTTATAAAAGATATTAGTTTAAGGTGGAAATTATGAAGAAAAAAATCTCTATAATATTTATATTAGTATTAACAGTATTATTTGGATGGAATTATTATAATACTATAAAAGGAAAAAGCATGGTTGGAGCTGAGGTGACTCCAAATGATGATATCTCTGAGGTGAATATAGAACATAGTAATAGGAAAGAAGAAGTCGTAGAATATATTCAATTACAATCTAATGAGGTGAATATACCAATATTAATGTATCACTCAATTTCTGATGCTGATTCAAATAATAATTTATTAATGCCACCATCAATGTTTAAAGAGCAAATGATATGGTTAAAATCTAATAATTTTACAGCTATGACATTAGGCGAAGCTGTTACATCAATGGAAACAGGAAAGGTACCTAAGAGACCTGTGATACTTACCTTTGATGATGGATATGTAGACAACTACACAGTTGCTTATCCAATATTAAAAGAAAGTGGGTTAAAGGGAACGTTTTTTATAATTACTAGCATGATAGATACTAGTACATCATATATGAATTCTGATATGTTAAAGGAAATGAGTAATAATGGGATGAGTATAGAAAATCATACACACCATCATTTTGATTTACCAACTGGAAGCATTGAAAATCAAAAAGCAACAATTAAAAAAGGACAAGAGATATTAAAAGAAAAGGTTGGAGTAGAAAGCAAATTCTTATGCTATCCAACGGGAAAGTATACAAAAGATACGATAAGTGTTCTTGATAATCTTGGAGTTAAGGCTGCTGTTACAACTAAAGGTGGAATAGCTCATATTGGAAATGGTTTATATGAATTAAGAAGAGTTAGAATGTCTCCTATGAATATAGAAGCATTTTCATCAATATTTACAAGCTATATGAACTAGTATTAAATAGTTAGCTGTGTCAAAAACGGTTTTGATGCAGCTAATTTTTATGTGATAAAATAAGATTAAGGTGGTGGTACAAATTGGATAGAGAAGAAATGAGGGCGGTTTATCTAAAGGAAAGAAGAGAAGAATTAAAAAATAAGTCATTTACTTTAATCTCAAATAATTGCAACGGATGTTTTATACTTCATGATTTAGGACTTAAATTTAATACGCCAACTGTAAATCTTTATTTTTCTATGGAAGACTTTATTAAGTTTTTAGAAAGGTTAGATTATTATCTTGCATTAGAGTTAGAAGAAGTAGAATGGACTAAATATCCCATTGGAAAATTAGGGGATATAAAGATAAATTTTATGCATTATGAGAATTTCCAGTTAGCAAAAGAAAAGTGGGACGAAAGAAAGAAGAGAATTGATAAAAATAATTTATACATATTAGCAACAGAAAAAGATGGGTGTACATATGAACTTATAAAAAGATTTGATAACTTACCTTATAAGAATAAGGTAATGTTAACACATAAGTCATATGATGAAATTAAATCTACATATTATATAAAAGGTTTTGAAAGTAGACATTCTCTTGGATTTGTTTTTGAATATAAGGGAGAAAATACATATTTAAAGTATTACGATGATTTTGATTATGTGGAGTGGTTTAATAATGGAGTATATTGATTTATCTTATGAAATAGAAAATAATATGGCGGTGTATCCAGGAGATGAAGAAGTATCTATTGAATTTACTAAAAAATATGATAATGATGGGTATACATATTCTGTTTTAAAATCTGGTATGCATGTTGGAACTCATTTAGACTGTCCAATGCACCTAACAGATAGTAGTAAATATATAAGTGAATATCCCTTAGAGAATTTTATGGGAGAAGGGGTTATTATAGATGTTAGAGGAAAAGAATTAATAACATTAGAAAAAGAGTATGAGGATTTATTAAATGAAAAGGAAATTGTAATCCTATTTACTGGATATGAGAAATACTATGGAACTAATAAGTATTATGAAAGTCATCCTGTAATAGATGAAGAACTAGTAGAGCTTTTTATAAATAAGAAAATAAAAATGGTTGGATTTGATATGCCATCTCCAGATAGATATCCTTTTACTATACATAAAAAATTACTTAATAATAGAATCTTTATTCTTGAAAACTTATGCAATTTAGAAAGGTTAGCTGGGGAAGAGGATTTTAAAGTAATTGCATTTCCATTAAAGATAAAGGGGGAGGGAAGTATGGTAAGAGCTGTGGCTATAAAATAACGTTAGTAAGTAAAAATATATACTATTATTTACATTGACATTTATTACTTTTGGTGTTATTCTTAACGAAAAGAAAAACCTTTAATTTGGTCCAGCGAGATCAATAAGGAAGTATTATAATTGCCAAGATTAATTAGGATTATTATGCCTTCCTTATCATTAAGGAAGGCTTTTTTATTATATAATAATAACCTTTAATTTTAACTCAGAGAAGTTAAGAAGGAGTGATAGACATGATAAACAAACACTTAATTGACCCTATGGATTTATCCCTAGAGGAATTAGACGAAATTTTTGAATTAGCACATCAAATTATCCAAGATCCTAAGAAATTCTCAAAGGTTTGCGATGGGAAAATCTTAGCAACTCTATTTTATGAGCCTAGTACAAGAACAAGATTTAGCTTTGAAGCAGCTATGATGAGACTAGGTGGTAAAATCTTAGGTTTTTCAGAACCAAATTCTACTTCAGCATCTAAAGGAGAAACTCTTGCAGATACAATAAAGATTGTATCAATATATACAGACATAATTGCTATGAGACATCCAAAGGAAGGAGCTGCAAGGGTTGCAAGTAAATTCTCAAGTGTTCCAGTTATAAATGCAGGGGATGGAGGCCATCAACATCCAACTCAAACTCTTACAGACCTTTTAACAATTGAGTTCTTAAAGCATGGCTTAAAAGGGCATACAGTAGGTATATGCGGAGATTTAAAGTATGGAAGAACAGTTCATTCATTAATAAAGGCTATGTCTAGATATGAAGGAACAAAGTTCATCTTAATCTCACCAAAGGAACTTAAGATTCCTGATTACATAAGAGATGAATTTATAGAGAAGAAGAATATAGAGTTTAAAGAAGTAGAGAGATTAGATGATGTAATAGATGAACTTGATATACTTTATATGACGAGAATTCAAAGAGAGAGATTTTTCAATGAAGAAGAGTATTTAAGACTTAAGGATAGTTATATTCTAGATGTTGAAAAAATGAAGTCTGCAAAAAAAGATATGATAGTAATGCATCCATTACCAAGAGTTAATGAAATAGCTATGGAAATAGACGAAGATGAAAGAGCTGCATACTTTAAACAAGCTGAGTATGGAATGTATGTAAGAATGGCACTTATGTGCAAGCTTTTGGGGGTGGCGTAGATGTTGGAAATAACAAGCATTAAAAATGGATTGGTTATAGATCATATTGAAGCTGGAATGGGAGTTAAAATATTTAACTACCTACATTTAGATAAGACAGATTACAGAGTAGCTTTAATCATAAACGCAGAAAGTAAAAACTTGGGGAAAAAAGATATAATAAAAATAGAAAAGGATAATTGTGAAGATATAGATTATACAGTACTTGGACTTTTATCACCAAGTATTACAATAAATGAAGTTAAGGATGAAAGAATTGTAAGAAAGGTAAGGCCTGAACTTCCAGAGAAGGTTGAAAATATTTTAATCTGTAATAATCCAAGATGCATAACTGTGGATGAAAAATATGTGCCACATTCTTTCATATTAATGGATAGAGAAAAAGGTACATATAGATGTGAATATTGTGATCACATAACTAAGTTATCAGAAGTTTAATGTGTAGGAAGAGAGGTGTTATAGATGAATATTTTAATAAAGAATGCTAAGATTGTTGATTGTGTACAAAACTTTATTGGAGATGTTTTAGTTGAAGGTGGCAGAATAAAAGAAGTAGCAAAATCAATCAATAAAGAAGGTGTAGAAGTAGTTGATGCAAAAGGACTAACTCTAATGCCTACCTTTATTGACACTCATGCACATTTTAGGGAGCCGGGTTTAACTTGGAAAGAAGATATAGAAACAGGTTCAAAAGCAGCAGTTAAGGGTGGGTTTACAGGAGTTTGCTTGATGGCAAATACAAAACCTATATGCTCTTCAAATGAGGTTCTTGAAGAGGTAAGAAGAAGGGGAAAAGAAGTTGGACTTGCTGATTTACATCAATGTTTATCTATAACAAAGAATTTTGATGGAAAAACTCTAGAGCACTTAGATGAATTAAAGGATGATAAGGAAATAAAAGCAATATCTGATGATGGAGTAGGAGTTGGAAACGGGAAAGTAATGCATGATGCTTTATTAAAAGCTAAGGAATACGGTTGGGTTGTTATGTCTCATGCAGAAACATCTGAATTCTCTAGTATGGATATGAGAGTTGCTGAAAATATGATGACTTGGAGAGATGTAGAGCTATGTAAACTAACAGGTGGAAGACTTCATATGTGTCATGTTTCTACTAAGGAATCTATGGAATATATAATAAATGCCAAGCTTTTAGGTGCTAATGTAACTTGTGAAGTTACACCTCATCATATAGCTTTAACTAGAGATGTTAATGATTATAGAGTAAATCCTCCTATAAGAGAAAAAGAGGATGTAGCTTATTTAATAAATGCAATAAAGACTGGTATGGTTGACTGTATAGGAACAGACCATGCACCTCATACAGAAGAAGAGAAGAAGAAGGGTTCACCAGGAATGGTAGGATTAGAAACAGCATTTTCTATATGCTACACTACTTTAGTAAAAGAAAATGGACTATCACTAAATAAACTTAGTGAAATAATGTCTAAAAATCCGTCAGAAATATTAGGAATGAATAAAGGAACACTAGGAATTGGAAGAGATGGAGATTTAGTACTTGTAGATTTAGATAAGAAAGTTAAAATAGATAGTGAGTCATTTGCATCAAAGGGGCACAATACTCCATTTAATGGAATGGAATATTACGGAGAAGTTCAAATGACAATTAAGGGCGGAAAAATAGTTTATAAAAAATAGGAGGATACTATTATGAATATTATGGACAAAATTTATAAAAGAGTTGAAGAAAGAGGAGTTGTCTGTTTAGGATTAGATACAGCATTAGATTATATTCCAGAATTCTTAAAAGAAGGAATGAATAATGAGGATGCTATAGTTGAATTTAATAAGAGAATTATAGATGAAACTTTAGATGTTGTTGCTTGTTATAAAGTTCAAATAGCTTATTATGAAGCTTTAGGATTATCAGGAATGAGAGCTTATAGAAGAACTTTAGAGTACTTAAGAGAAAAGGATGCAATAATAATTGCTGACATTAAGAGAGGAGATATAGCTGCAACTGCAAAGATGTATGCTAAAGGACACTTTGAAGGAGATTTCGAAGCTGATTTTGTTACATTAAGTCCATACATGGGATTAGATAGTATTGAACCATACATGCCATATATTGAAACAGGAAAGAAAGGAATATTCTGTTTAGTAAGAACTTCAAACCCAGGAGCTGCAGATATTGAATTCTTAGACACTGCATCAGGAGACAAGGTTTATCATGTAGTTGGAGATAGGCTAATGAAAATGGGAAAAGAACTTACTGCTGAATGTGGATATCACCCACTAGGAGGAGTAATAGGGTGTACTCATGTAGAAGAAGGAAAAGAGTTAAGAAAGAGATTTAACTCAATGTTCTTCTTAATACCAGGATATGGTGCTCAAGGTGGTAAAGCAGAAGATGTTGCTATGTATTTAAACAATGGAAATGGTGGAGTTGTAAATTCATCAAGGGGAATACTTTTAGCTTATAAGAAGGATAACAGACCAGAAACTGATTTTGCATTAAGTGCTAGAGAAGAAGCTATAAGAATGAGAGATGAAATAAGAGCAGCAGTTAATAATTTATAAAATATAAATTAGGGGGAGAAGAAATGAGCATGACTTATAGGAAAGCCAAGGTTCTTTCAAATGAAAAGATAGTTGATGGAATTTATAAGATGGTTTGTGAAGATAAGAATGAGATAAAGCCAGGACAATTTTATATGTTAAAGTTAGATGGACAAACACTTTTACCAAGACCTATTAGTATTTGTGAGAAAAATGGCGATGAAATTACATTTCTTTATGCAGTAGTAGGTAAGGGGACAGAAGAGTTTTCTAAATTAAGATCTGGTGAAGAGATAAGTCTTACAGGACCTTTAGGAAATGGCTTTAACTTAGATGGAGACTTAGGAAAAGTAGCAATAGTTGCAGGTGGAATAGGAACTGCCCCTATGGTTGAAGTTTCAAAGAAGTTAAGAGAAAAGAATCCTAACGGAATTATAGATATATATGCAGGGTTTAGAGACGAAGTTTATTTAATAGAGAATCTTTCAAAGTATGGTAATAAGGTAGAGGTTTCCACTAATACAGGGAAACATGGACATAAGGGATTTGTAACTGAGATTTTAAAGGTTGAAGATTATGATACAGTGTTATGCTGCGGCCCAGAAGTTATGATGAAGGCAGTAGTTAATATGTGTAAAGAAAAAGGGGTTAAAGTATATGTTTCTATGGAAAAGCATATGGCTTGTGGCGTAGGAGCATGTTTAGTTTGTACATGTAAGACAAAAGATGGACACAAGAGAACTTGTAAAGATGGTCCAGTCTTTGATGGATATTATGTAGAACTATAAGGGGGATGAAGTATGTTAAAGGTTAATATAAATGGAGTAGAATTTAAAAATCCTGTTATAGCGGCTTCAGGAACCTTTGGTTTTGGTGCAGAATATAACAACTTTTACAATGTAGGGATTTTAGGAGGAGTATCATCTAAAGGTCTTACAATAAATCCCAAGGAGGGTAACACTGGAATAAGAGTTTATGAAACTCCATCAGGAATGATGAATTCAGTAGGGTTACAAAATCCCGGAATAGAAGGGTTTATAAATAAGGAACTTCCAGAGATGGAGAAGCTAGGGACTAATATTATTGCTAATGTTGGTGGAGGATGCTTTGAAGACTATGCAGAGGCTATAGAGAAGTTAAATAACACATCAGTTCAAATGATAGAACTTAACATTTCATGTCCAAATGTTAAATGTGGAGGCATGGCTTATGGAATTAAAGCTGATGTAGCTCATGATTTTGTAAAAGAAATAAAGAAATTATGTAAAAAGCCTCTTATGGTTAAATTATCACCAAATGCAGAAAATATAGTTGAAATGGCATTAAAGTGTGAAGAAGCAGGGGCAGATTCTTTAAGTTTAATAAATACATTAAAGGGACTTGCCGTTGATATATATAAAAGAAAGCCAGTCTTTGATAATGTTTATGCAGGGGTTTCAGGACCAGCTGTTAAGCCAGTAGCATTAAGAATGGTACATGAGGTATCAAAGGCAGTAAGCATACCAGTAATAGGCTTAGGTGGAATTACTACAGGTAAGGATGCCATTGAGTTTATGATGGCTGGTGCTAGTGCAGTACAAATAGGTACAGTTAACTTTATGAATCCAATGGCAGGTAAAGAGATAATTGAAGAGATAGAAGGATTCTGTAGAGAACAAGGAATAAAAGATATTAATGAGATTGTGGGAATATTGTAGGGGAATAAAGGTAGTATGGTTTAAATTACTACAAGATTTTTACCTAGATAATTCACTTAAAATATTAATTTGAAATTTGGAGGATCAATATGCAAGCTTATAAAAAAGAGTTTATTGAATTTATGATAGAATGTGGAGTTTTAACTTTTGGTGATTTTGTAACTAAGAGTGGAAGAAAGACACCTTTCTTTGTTAACACAGGAAACTATAAGACAGGAAGCCAACTTAAGAGACTTGGTGAATATTATGCAAAGGCTATAAAAGAAAACTTTGGAGATGATTATAACATAGTATTTGGACCTGCTTATAAGGGAATTCCACTAAGTGTAACAGTTACAATGGCATTAAGTGATTTATATGGAATAGATGTAAGTTATTGTTCAAACAGAAAAGAAGTTAAGGATCATGGAGATACTGGAATTCTTTTAGGAAGTAAGTTAAATGACGGAGATAAAGTTTTAATAGTTGAAGATGTTACTACATCAGGTAAATCAATTTATGAGACAATGCCAATATTAAAAGAACAAGCTGATGTAAATGCAGTTGGACTTATGATTTCTGTAAATAGAATGGAAAAAGGACAAGGAGAAAAATCTGCATTAGTTGAATTACAAGAAAAGTATGGATTTAAGGCTTGTGCTATAGTTACTATGGAAGAAGTTATTGAATACCTATATAATAGAGAAGTAAATGGAAAAGTAATTATTAATGATGAGATAAAAGCTAGAATAGATGCTTATTATGAGCAATATGGAGCTAAATAAGAAGTGAGATAAAATAGATAAAAAAGATTTGTAAGAAACTACTTTTGTAGTTTCTTTTTATTTTACTTAAAAGGATTATATTGACATTTTGTGTTGAATAAGTATATCATATATATGAAGTCATATGACTGACGGAAGTGGAGTATACCACATGAAGTATGACTAAGATAATATGCCGACCGTCTGGGCAATAAGCTCAGATTGTTGGCTTTTTTTATTCTAAATCATTAATTAAGGCAAAATGAGCTTATATATGTTTTAGGAGGTTTAACATGTTTAAAGAATGGGATGGATTTAAAACAGGTACATGGCAACAAGGAATAGACGTAAGAAATTTTATTCAAAAAAATTATAAGGTTTATGAAGGCAATGAGAGTTTTTTAGTGGGAGTAACTGAAAAGACTAAGAAAGTATGGAATGAATGTGAAGAGCTTATAATTAAAGAAATGAAAGAGGGAATAATTGATGTTGCAACTGATAGAGTATCGGGAATAGATAATTATGAACCTGGATACATAGACAAGAATAATGAAGTTATAATAGGGCTTCAGACAGATGCTCCTTTAAAGAGAATTGTAAATCCTTTTGGTGGAATAAGAATGGTGCATCAAAGTCTTAAGGAATATGGATATGAACTTAATCCAGAAATAGATAAACATTTTTCACTATATAGAAAAACACATAATGAAGGAGTATTTGATTGTTATACAGATGAAATAAGAGCTGCAAGACATGCAGGACTTTTAACAGGATTACCAGATGCTTATGGACGAGGAAGAATAATAGGTGATTATAGAAGAATTGCGCTTTATGGTATTGATTATTTAATGGAAGAAAAGAAAAAAGATTTAAAAGAGCTTCAGGGAGATATGCTTGATGAACTTGTAAGAAAGAGAGAAGAGGTTTCAGAACAAATAAGAGCTTTAAATAAAATTAAAAGTATGGCATCAAAATACGGATGCGATATATCTAAGCCTGCATCTAATGCTAAAGAAGCAGTACAAGCTGTATATTTTGGATATTTAGCAGGAGTTAAAGAAAATAATGGAGCTGCTACATCTCTTGGTAGAACATCAACATTTTTAGATATATTTATAGAAAGAGACTTAGAGAGAGGGCTATTAACAGAAAAAGAAGCTCAAGAGTTAATTGATCAATTTATTATAAAACTAAGGTTGGTTAGACACTTAAGAACTCCTGAATATAATGAACTATTTGCTGGAGACCCTACATGGGTTACGGAATCAATTGGAGGTATTGGTGTTAATGGTAAACCATTAGTTACTAAAAATTCTTTTAGATATCTTAATACCTTAATTAATTTAGGACCAGCACCAGAACCAAATTTAACTGTTTTATGGTCTCAAAATTTACCAGAAAATTTTAAAAAGTACTGTGCTAAAATCTCAATTGCCACAGATGCTATTCAATATGAGAATGACGATGTTATGAGACCAGTATATGGAGATGATTATGCAATAGCTTGCTGTGTATCAGCAATGAAGGTTGGTAAGCAGATGCAGTTCTTTGGAGCTAGGTGTAATGTGGCAAAATCATTATTATATGCTATAAATGGTGGCATAGATGAGATAAAAGGAACAAAAGTAGTTCCAGGTATAGAAAAAATAGAAGATGAAATATTAGATTTTGATAAGGTTAAGAAAAACTATTATAAAGTATTAGAGTATGTAGCAAAGCTTTATGTAGATACAATGAATATAATTCATAATATGCATGATAAATATGCCTATGAATCAGGACAAATGGCTCTTCATGATACAGATGTAGAGAGATTAATGGCTTTTGGTATTGCAGGACTTTCTGTTGCCATAGACTCTCTTTCTGCAATAAGGTATGGAAAGGTTAGACCAATAAGAAATGAAGAGGGAATAGCAATTGATTTCGAAACTGTTGGAGACTTTCCTATGTATGGGAATGACGATGATAGAGCAGATGATTTAGGAGTTGAACTAGTAAATAAGTTTATATCAGAGCTTAAGAAACATCCTTTATATAGAGGGGCAATTCATACATTATCTGCCTTAACTATAACATCAAATGTAATGTATGGTAAGAAGACAGGTACAACTCCTGATGGAAGAAAGAAGGGGGAACCATTAGCACCAGGAGCAAATCCAATGCATGGTAGAGATAAAAATGGTGCTTTGGCATCATTAAATTCAGTGGCTAAAATACCATATAGAGGGGTATGCCAAGATGGTGTGTCAAATACATTTTCTATTGTACCTGATGCATTAGGAAAAGATGAAGATACAAGGGAGAATAATTTAGTGTCTATATTAGATGGGTATTTTATTCAAGGGGCTCATCATTTAAATGTTAATGTATTAAATAGAGCAATGCTTGAGGATGCTATGGAAAATCCCGATAAATATCCAACACTTACTATAAGGGTGTCAGGCTATGCTGTAAACTTTAATAGATTAACTAGAGAGCAACAGCTTGAAGTAATAAGTAGAACTTTTCATGAAAGTTTATAATTAATATTTTGCTCCCATACCTATTTGTAGTGTAATATATAGGTATGGGATTTTTATAATACGGAGGATAAAATGATAAAAGGAAGAATTCATTCAATAGAATCAATGGGACTAGTAGATGGTCCAGGAATAAGAGTAGTTGTATTTTTTCAAGGGTGTTCGTTAAGATGTAAGTTTTGCCATAACCCAGATACTTGGAATTGTAATGGTGGAGATGAGTATACCCCTGAAGAATTAGTAAAGAAGATAGAAAGATTTAAACCTTACTTTAAGCAAAGTGGAGGAGGAGTAACCATTTCAGGTGGTGACCCATTAAGACAACCAGAATTCCTTATAGAAGTACTTAAGCTTTGTAAAGAAAAAGGAATACATACTTGTGTTGATACAGCAGGTTATGGTTTAGGAGAATATGATGAAATACTTAAGTATACTGATTTAGTATTATATGATGTGAAACATTTTACTAGAGAAGGCTATAAGAAGGTTACTGGTTTAGAAATAGACGAATCACTTAATTTCTTAGAAGCTATGCAAAGAAATAACACAAAGATGTGGATAAGACATGTTGTTGTTCCTGGATTAACAGATGGAGAGGAACATATAAAGGCATTAGGTGAATATATTAAAAATATCAAGAATGTAGAAAAGGTAGAGTTATTACCTTATCACTTACTTGGAGTAAATAAATATGAAAATTTAGGCATGGAGTATAGACTAGAAGGTATTCCTGCAATGGATAAAGAGATATGTAATAAGTATAAAGAATTACTTAATGAAGTAATTGGATAAAGAAAAAAACTTTGCGAAAGCAAAGTTTTTTTATAATTTAAGGTATTATTTCTCTGAATCTTCATCTATATCAATATCATCTAATCCTAAACTCTTAATATCTTCTTCAGATATTTCTTTTGGATCAAGTTCTTTAGGTACTTCAATTTGAGAATTTGCTTTATGTTCATCTTCTCTTCTTGCTTTTTGAAGTTTGCTTGGGTTAAAGAACATTGATATGCTTAAAAAAGTTCCTATTAAAATAGCTAATGGTAATAGCTTCATACCAAAGAAAAAATAAAATCCTATAGATAATACAGCATCTGTTAGTAAAGCTTTTATCATATTTTTAGTACTAAAATCCATAAATAAGTCCTCCCCACTAAATATATCTTTATTATACATAATTATAAAAAAATTTACAATTATATAAAGGAAATAAGTTAAATGTTTACATAGTTTTTAGAAATATTTTTGAGGTTATATAAATATATATAAACATGGATGGAGGAGATAGAATGAAAAAGTTTCTTTTAAAAACCTTTCTTGCATTTTCTCTTATTTTTATATTTTTATTCTCAATGACTATGGTATTAGAAAATAAGAATAAGAAGGCTCTTCAAAGTAAAGTTAAAGTAGAGTGCGAGATAATAGATGGTGAGATAATTATTCCACAAACACCAGATAAAGTAGCTGCAAACTATGAGTTTACTAAATTATACTTTTACAGTGGAATCGTATTAAGTCTTATTCTTCCTATATTATTCTATATTTATGGTGGAATTGGATTAATAAAGAGATGGAACTTTAGGTTTAAGATAGTTGAAGGTGGGATTCTTTTTATTGTTTATTACCTATTTAATATGATTTTAATGTTTCCTAAATCACTTTTTAGTTCTTTCTATAGAGGAAGACTTGTTGGATTAAGTAATTTAGGATTTTTAGATTTTCTTAAAGATTATATAGTAAGTGATTCTATAGATCTACTTATTTCACTCCCAATAGTAGCTATAATATATGTTATTTTTCTTAAGAGAAAAAGTTGGTATTTCTTATCAGCAGTAATACTAATAAGCGTATCTCTAGTAGGTAATTATATTTATCCATATTTTGATGAGGTCCAAAATGAATTAGTACCTATGGAGGATGGAGAATTAAAGAGTAAAATAATAGATTTATCAAAAGAAGCTGGAATAGAAAATTTAGATATAAAGGTTATTCCTAAAAGTGGTGAAACAAATAGTATGAATGCTTATATGACAGGAATTAATAATAGCAGAAGAATAGTATTTTGGGATACTACTTTAAATGGATTAAGTGAAAAAGAGGTATTATCAGTAGCAGCTCATGAGATGGGGCATTATAAATTAAACCATATTCAGAAATCAACAATAATATCTTCTTTATTGACACTAATGACATTAATGTTAGTTCATAATTTAATGAGAAGATTTTCTACTAAAGATTATAGAAAAATAGATAAAGTACCATATATATTATTTATGTTAAATGTAATTGGACTTTTATTTTCACCAATTGAAACAGCTTACTCTAGAAAAATGGAAGTAGAGGCTGATACCTTTGCAATGGAAATAACTAATGATGGATATACAAATGGAGCTTTAGAGCTTAAATTTATAGAAAGCAATTTAACTCCAGTTGATGTTGATCCAGTAATTAAATGGCTAGCTTATGATCATCCTACTTGTAGAGAAAGAATAGAACTAAGTAATGAGTTTATTAAATCTAATGGATAATGGGAAGCAAGAGGAAGCTTTGCCTTAGGCAAAGTTCCTTTACTATAGTTATATAAAAAAGAGAAATTGCAAAGCAATTTCTCTACTTAAATTAATTTGATAATTTTTTTGAAAAATATCCTCTTGGGATATATCCCTTCTTTAAGCCTTCTATAATTAACAAGTAAGTTGCTGCAGTATCAAATCTAGCATCATGATAGTCACCACTACCTTGGAATAACTCATCAGCCTTACTTGATATTTGGTCTTTTGTAATTCCTAAAAAATTAATTACTTCTTCAAGTTTTGGATTTTTATAATCTCCACTTGGTCTAAGAATTTTACATATATCTCTATAATATTGCATTGTGCAGAACATATTCTTTGGTTCATAGTCAATTCCCATAGCCTCAAGTTCTAATTTTAAGAATCTAACGTCAAAATTAACATTATGACCTATAACAAAATCAGCTTCACTAAAATCATTAATAAATTCTTCTGTTAAATCTTCAATATATTGACCATTAGATAAATCATAAAGTTTTTCTAAAGAAAACCCATGAACAGCTTCAGCAGCTGGATCCATTTCGTCAACAGTAAAGAAATAGTTTTTCCCTATTGTTTGTTGTGGTTTTGTTGAAGCATCTATTGTGATATAGCTTAATTGACAAATATGTCCTGGTTTAATGCTTGTTGTTTCAGTATCAAAAATTAATAACTTCATATTAGTTCCTCCTGTTGAAGCGATTATAATAAAAATATTATATCATAATTAAAACTTTAGGAACTATAGATTGTTACTAATTTCTTCTAAAAGACTTAAACAGTTATTTAAAGTAACATCACCTTTATCTAAGCTAGGATTAAATTCTACAAAGTCAATAGATCTAATAAGGTTAGTGTTTAGTAAGTCCTTTATAATCTTTTTTCCACCTTCCATAGTTAGTCCGTCTATTACAGGTGTGCCTGTGCCAGGAATAAAAGTAGGATCTATTGAGTCTATATCAAAACTTAAGTGAACATTCTTTATATTTGATGAATTTAACTTAGATATTAATTCGTTTAAGCATTCTTCTAATCCTTTTTCTTTTATATCGTTCATAGTCCAAACATTCAAATGCTTATTTTCAATTAATTCAACTTCACCTTTATCTAAATCTCTTGCACCAATTATATAAACATTTTTAGGATTAACTTTACAACCATTGTAATAAATATTTGTTAAAGCATCATATCCAACACCCATAGAAGCAGCTAAAGGCATACCATGAACATTACCAGAAGGTGATGTTTCTGGTGTATTTATATCTCCATGAGCATCTACCCAAATTACAGCTAGGTCTTGTCCGAAATATTTACCACAACCAGCTAAGCTTCCCATACCAAGGGCATGGTCTCCACCAATTATTAAAGGTAATGCGCCATTATTAAAAGAATTATTAACTTTATCAGCTAATTCATTATTTATATTAATTATTTCATCTAAATACTTCATTGTGTTATTAAATTTATATTTATCTTCAGAGGATACTTCATTTACTTTTACGTTTCCTAAGTCACATACCTCATGCTTTTTAGTAAATACATCAATTAAACCATTTTTTCTTAGAACATCAGGTCCCTTTTCTACGCCAGGTTTATCACAACCATAGAACAAAGGAACTCCTATAATATTTATCTTCATTTCATTCCTCCAAGTATGCTAACAAATTTTTAAAATAGCTACAGGTACTATATTAATCTTTTAAAAGTTTAATGTAAATAATATTTTAAAAATTTCATATTATTATTATAGTTTGGGATAATTAGAAATTTAAATTCAAATTTATTATATGTAAAATACGAAAAAAAAGTAAAAATAAGCACAAATAAAAAGAAAATATTTCCTGAGAATTAATTGATAATAATTATTATATGAGATATAATATTTGTAACGAGAATAAAATATTATCTATATAGTAAAACTAAGTAATAGAACTAATATAGGAGGGTTGAAAATGATTGGAGAAGGAAAAAGAAAGATATCTATAATAGGAGCAGGGTTTGTAGGTGCAACAACAGCTTACGCCTTAATGAATAGTGGAATAGCAACGGAAATTTGTATATATGATATAAATATGGAAAAGGCAATAGGTGAAGTAATGGACTTAGTTCATGGAACTTCATTTGTAAAACCTGTTAATATATATGCAGGTGGGATTAGTGAAACAAAGGATTCAGATATTATTATAATAACAGCTGGAGCAGGTCAAAAAGACGGAGAGACAAGGTTAGATCTTATTGATAAGAACTATAAGATTTTTGAAAGCTTTGTACCAGAATTGGCTAGATTAAGTCCAGAATCAATACTATTAGTTGTATCTAATCCTGTAGATATTTTAACTTATATCACATATAAACTATCAGGATTCCCTAAAGAAAGAGTCATTGGATCAGGTACTGTCCTTGACACTTCTAGATTAAAGTATGTTTTAGGCAAATATTTTGAAGTTAATAATAATAATGTCCATGGTTATGTTATAGGTGAGCATGGTGATAGTGAAGTTGTTACTTGGAGTAGTGCAAGAATAGGGGTTGAAGACTTAGATAACTATTCTAAAGGGGTTAATTTAGAATGGGATAATGAAATTAAAAAGGTTATAGAAGATGATGTTAAAAATGCAGCTTATGAAATTATAAGTAGGAAAAAAGCAACTTATTTTGCTATAGGTCTTGCTGTAAATAGAATAGTAGAGGCAATATTTAGAGATGAAAATTCAATTTTAACTGTATCTAGTTTATTTGAAGGACAATATGGTATTAGTGATATATATCTTGCAGTACCATCAATAGTTAACAGAAATGGTATAAAACAAGTTATAGAAATATCTTTAAATAATGAAGAAGAAGATAAATTAAAGAAATCAGCAGATATATTAAAGAAGCATTTAAATGAATGCATTAAATAAAAGTAAGAAAGAAACACTTTTTAATAGTGTTTCTTTCTTACTTTTGGAGAGATTTGTACTTTTATTTAAACAATATACTTCTATAATTTTAACTAATTTGGTATAATCTATTTTATAAACTTTAAGGGGGCGCAACGATGGATGTAGATGGAATAATAATTCCAAAAGATTATGAAGTAAAAGAAACACTAATAGAAACAGAAATTCATATAAAAAAAATTAAGGATTTCTTCGAAAGAACTTTATCAGAAAAATTAGACTTAATTAGAGTGTCAGCACCGTTATTTGTAGGAGCATCCACTGGATTAAATGATAATTTAAATGGAATTGAAAGACCTGTTAATTTTGACTTAAAAGCAACAGGAGAAGAGGTAGAGATTGTTCATTCTTTAGCTAAATGGAAGAGATTAAGCTTATATAGATATGGTTTTGAGCCTGGACATGGATTATATACTGATATGAATGCCATAAGAAGAGATGAAGACTTAGATAACATTCATTCAATTTATGTCGATCAATGGGATTGGGAAAAGATTATCTTAAAAGAAGAAAGAACTGAAGAGAAGTTAAAAGAGATAGTTAGAAGCATATATAGTGTATTTAAAGAAACAGAGAACTTTGTAGCTAATGAGCTAAAGTGCATAGAAAAGGAATTACCTGATGAAATATTCATTATAACATCTCAGGAGTTAGAGGATAAATATCCAAATTTATCTCCTAAAGATAGAGAAAATGCAATATGTAAAGAACATGGAGCTGTGTTCATAATGAAGATAGGAGATGTTTTAGCATCTGGAGAAAAACATGATGGAAGAGCTCCAGATTATGATGATTGGAAATTAAATGGAGATATTCTTTTCTGGTATCCAATTTTAGATAGAGCTGTAGAGCTATCCTCTATGGGAATAAGAGTAGATAAGGAAGCTTTAGAGTACCAATTAAAAAAGACAGGCTGTGAAGAAAGAAAGTCATTAGAGTTTCATAGATTGTTATTAGAAGGAAAACTTCCTTATACTGTAGGGGGAGGAATAGGACAATCAAGAATTTGTATGTACTTCCTTAGAAAAGCTCATATTGGAGAAGTACAAGCTTCTGTTTGGGATGAAAAAAACCATAGGATATGTGAAGAAAACGGAATAAGACTATTATAGAAAAACAAGAGAAATTGCATTGTAATTTCTCTTGTTTTTTAGTGTAAGTTATTTATTATTTAAAAGTAATTTCTCCACTTAAAATATTTTTTTTATTTCCATTTTCATCTAAAACAATTAGTTCACCATTATCATCTAATCCAATGCAGTTAATTTTCTCTTTCCCTCTTGAAGTAACAAGAAAAGCTTGTTTATTTATTATAAGAGAATGAGTTTTACTAATTTCAGCAACCTCTGAATATATATTTTTTTCTATAAAATCAATATATAAATATTCGAAATTATTTAAAAATAAAGCAAGAAGTTTATTTCTATCATAACTAATAGTGGTCTCTATCTTTAAAGATGTTGCAGTATCCTTTAGTTCTTCTGGAATATCATTTGAATTTATATTAACATTAATTCCAACTCCAACTATGATATAGTTTATTCTATCCATATCACATTTCATTTCTGTTAATATTCCACAGATCTTTTTATTGTTTAAATATATATCATTAGGCCATTTTATTTTTGCATCTATTCCATAGCTGTTTAATGTTTTAATTAAAGCTGCTGAAGCTATTTGAGTAATTTTGTGAGCATTTGTAGGTTCAATATTAGGTCTTAATATAATTGACGTCCATAACCCACCTTTAGGTGATGACCAGTGTCGTCCTAATCTACCTTTTCCCCCACTTTGTTCTTCAGCAATTATTGTTGTTCCATCTTTTATATCAATGTTATTTCCAAGTAATTTTGCTTTATCATTAGTTGATGAGAGTGATTTAAAGTATTCTATATTTTGTCCAATATATCTAGTAGTTAAATATTTATTTATATCACTTTTTAATATTAAGTCAGGAGAATTAACTAATTTATATCCTTTATTAGATACGCCTACAATTTCGTATCCATCCTCTTTTAGAACTTTTATATGTTTCCAAACAGAGGCTCTAGTTATTCCTAAAACTTTACTGATTTCTTCCCCTGATACATAAGTATCACTTTCTTTTAGAAGTTTTATTATTTCTTCTTTCATAAAAAATCTCCTACCATAGATTATAAACTTAACATATTGCATATTATAACATAGAAAATAATAAAAAAGATTAGGTAGTCTACAAAATCTTAACTATTTCGTAATTATTTATTGAATTTTGTTTGTAATAATATTATTATGAAGAGAAGTGGGAAAAGGAGTGAGTAAGGTGAAGCCAGAGAAACATAAAAAGCAAATGTCAAAGAAGACTAAAATTATAATAACAATATCCATTATTCTAGCTTTATTAGTTGGATCCGTTGTATTTGGATATTTTTATGTTAGAAGCAAGATATACAGTAATTCAGATATATCAGATATAACAACAGAAGATTCATTTGAAGAGGTACCAGGAATAACTAATATCCTATTAATAGGTACAGATGCTAGAGACCTTAACGAGAGGGCAAGATCAGATTCTATTATAATTGCAACAATAGACAATAATACTAAGAAGTTAAAGTTATCTTCAATAATGAGAGATACTTTTGTAGATATACCAGGATATGGAGAACAAAAAATTAATGCTGCTTTAGCATTAGGTGGACCAGAATTATTAATGAAGACCATAAAAGAGAATTTTAACTTTACATTAGATAAATATGTAATGGTTAACTTCTGGGGATTTGAAGATATAATAGATGGTATTGGTGGAATAGAAGTTGATGTAAAAGACTATGAAATACCAGAAATTAATAAGTTTATTGGAGAAGTTAGAGATGTAAAATCACCACCTTTAACTACACCAGGATTGCAACATTTAGATGGACAACAGGCTTTAGCATATGCAAGAATAAGAAAAGTTGGTAATGGAAGTTATGAAAGAACAGAACGTCAAAGAAGAGTTCTTGACATTGTAGCTGAAAAAATGATGGATGTAAGCGTAGTTAAATATCCAGGACTTTTATACGATTTGTTACCATCAGTTAAGACTAATATAGAACCATTAACCTTATTAAATTATGCATATACGGTGTCTAAGTTTGGAGAACTTAAATTTGAGCAGTTGCAAATTCCAGCGACTGAACTATCTCAAGGTGGTTTATATAGAAATAAAGGATGGGTTTTATTAATAGATAAAGAACAGAATGGAAAAATATTAAATGATTTTATCTATAATGATAAACCATATTCTAGTGAAGACGTAGATAAGGCTCACTTTAAAAGTGTAATGGCGGATTACAATGCTTTAAATAATGAGTATAAGCAACAACATGGAGAGCCTGCTCATATTGAAGAAAATGATGATGAGTTAGATAAAATTAAAAATGAAAGTGGTTCGGGAAGTACAAATGGAGGGAATCAAGGAAGTAACTCGGGAAGTACAAATGGAGGAAGCCAAGGAGGCAACTCAGGGGGTACAAATGGAGGAAGCCAAGGAGGCAACTCAGGAGGTGCTAATGGAGGAAGCCAAGGAGGCAACTCAGGAGGAACTGATGGAGGAAGCCAAGGAGGCAACTCAGGAGGAACTGATGGAGGAAGCCAAGGAGGAAATTCAGGAGGTACCGATGGAGGAAGCCAAGGAGGAAATTCAGGAGGTACCGATGGAGAAAGTCAAGGAGGTACTGATGGAGGTAACCAAGATAGTAATGTAGATGAAACGCCAAAACCTCCTAAAGAACCGGTCGATTAAAAAGTAAGGTAGTTTATCTACCTTATTTTTTTGTATATTATTACAAAATTATTACGTGTATTGAAGTATTGTGTAAAAAAAGATATAATTTTATAAGTAAAAATAGATATAGTATAGGTGGTAACATGGGGAGAAAAAAGATAAAGAGATCAGAAAAGAATAAGAAAACGAGTTGGAAAGTAATATTAGCCTTTTTTGTTTTTATGATTATATTTACAGGAATAACAGCTCCTTTTATGATTTTATATGGACCATTTGAAGATGCCAAAAGAACATTTGTTGGAACGGCAATGTCTTCAATGCATTATCAGTGGTTAGCAACAACATTTTTATCTCAAGATCAAATTGATGAGATTTTAGGTAAAAGTCAGGAAGTTGTGTCAAATGAAAATCAAGATTTTAGTCTTATAGAAATTTCAAAGGTAAAGGATGACAGTATAGAGGTAGCTACTCTAACTGACAACAGTAAATTTACAGGTCATGTATTAATAGTAAAAGATCCTACTAGAGTTAAGGTTGGAGTTACATCAAAATTGTTTAAAGAAGGTGAAACTACATCACAAATAGCTCAAAATTATGATGCTGTAGCAGCTATTAATGGAGGAGCTTTTACAGATGAAGAAGGAAGCCAATTGTGGACATCCAATGGAGGTATACCTGTTGGGGTATTAATTTCTGATGGAAAGATATTAAATGATGATTCCCCAGGTGGGCGTTATGATGTAGCAGCTATGACAAAAGATGGAAGGCTTTTAGTAGGAGGATATACATTAAAGCAATTAGAAGAACAGAATGTAGTGGATGCCCTTACATTTACACCAGAGGGAGCAAGTCCAGTATTAGTTATAAATGGTAAAATGACTAAAATATCAGGAGATGGTGGATTAGGAACTGCTCCAAGAACATTAATTGGACAAAGAAGAGATGGTGCTATAGTACTAGTAGTTTTAGATTCAAAGGTTCCTGGAGGAAGAGTAGCAGCAACATTAAAAGAGAGTCAAGAAATTATGTACAAGTTAGACTGTGTTACAGCAACAATGCTTGATGGTGGGAAATCTGCAACTATGTATTATGATGGTGAGGTAATTAATAATCCTTCTAATAGTTTAGGCGAAAGACCAATAGCATCTGCATTTATAGTTAAATAAGTGGTGAGGTAATAGATATGAAAAACTTTAAACGTGTTATAATATGGGCTTTATTATCATTATCTTTACAAGCTGGAGGGTTATATTTTTTAGAGAGGATGTATTTTAAGCATTCTTCAGATTTTAAAGTTGAGAAAGTAGAAGCTAAGCCAGTAGAAGCTAATGTTACCATTCCTAACAATATAGAAGATGTAAAAGTTTCATACTCAGGAAGATATATTTCCTATTTTAATAATGATAAATTATATGCTATAAACACTAAAAATGGTGAAGAGAATGAAATAACAATAGAAGATTCTAATGAAATACTATATGCGGATTGGATAGAGAATGTAAATAGAATTATATTAGTTATAAGAGATATAAACGATAGAGTACAACTGTATACATATGATATAAGTTCAAGAACTGAACATAAAATAAAAGAATTAGGCAATTATTATAATAGCATGAAGATTAATGGATTAGAAGTATCAAGTAAAACCGGTGTTAAATATATTGCAATAACAATGGGAAGTAGTAGACCAACAATTTATAGAATTGATATTAATGAAACACTTACTAAGGTATCTCATAACATAAAAAAATTAGGTGAGATTGCTGCTTTTCAAAATAAAGATATACTAATCTGTGAAGATGAGTCAAGAAATAGCTTTTATAGTTATACAAATGGAAAAAGTAAAAAGTTAAGTCTAAATATTTCCGGGAAAATAGATGTGTTAGGAACAGATAGTAATGATAATATTTATTTCGGTGAATATGAAGGAGATAAAATCTACAGGATAGTGTACGGTTCTTTAGACACTAAGGAAGGTGAATGGCAATCATTAGCCCTTGATGAAAGCAAAAACAAAGAAGATATTCATGTAACTGGAAATGGAGAAATCCTTATTAATGATAATCTAAAAGGGATGGTTCTAAATAAAACTACTGGAGAAACTATTTCATATAAAGGAAAGTTTGTTAGTATGAACGATAAGATTATATATAGTAATAAAGAAGGTTATATTTATATTAAAAATATAAAAGATGTGGATAATGCAACAGAGGTTTAAAGAAGTATAATTGTATATTCGTTAATATATATGGTATAATACAACTCGCTAACGAAAAACGTTCCTAGGAGGATTTTTACATATGAGGCTAAGAAAAAAGTGGTGGGCTAGACCTGAATTAGAAGAGAGCAATATATTCATAAGCAAACCAGCTGATTTAAAAGGAAAATGGAGAGAAGAGTTTGGAAATAACAATCCTATTCATTTAGAGCTTGGATGTGGTAGAGGAGGATTCTTAACAGAAAACTGCAAAAGATATCCTAACATTAATCATATAGCTGTAGATTTAAAAGATGAAGTATTAGTATATGCATTAAGAAAGGTTAAGGAAGTTGAACCTGAATTAACTAATGCTAGAATAATAGCTTTAAATATAAGCTTTATAGCAGATTTATTTGATAAAGATGAAATAGATAAAATATATATAAATTTCTGTAATCCATGGCCAAAGGATAGACATAATAAGAGAAGATTAACTCATATAAGGTTTTTGAATGAGTATAAGAAGTTTTTAAAGCCAGGAGCACAAATATGGTTTAAAACTGATGATACAGACTTATTTAATGATTCACAAGAGTATTTTAAGGAATGTGGATTTAATATAGACTTCTTAACTTATGATTTACATAACTCAGATTTTAAGGATAATATAATGACAGAGTATGAAACAAAGTTTACTTCATTAGGTATGAAGACTATGTGTTTAACTGCAACATTAAAGTAGAAAAAAGGAGATATCAAAAGGTAATTTTGATATCTCCTTTCTATTTATTTATTAGAGCAAACCTTTTTTATAGTTAAGGTTTTACCGTATACTTCTTTAAACTTATCTGAACATCTTAGTGCTTGAGAAATTTCTAAATCAAGATTTAAACAAGAATATAGTTGAATTTCAACAGTATCTTCATTTATAGATACACTTAAATCTTTTACTGCGCCAGAAAGACTTCTATCAAGACCTTCAGCAATTTTTAAAATAATCCCCAATTCTTCAATAACTTTAAAATCGAGCCTATTTATTATTGAACAGAACTGAGGTAAAGCAACATGATAGCTATTATTTCTATGAGATGCTGCAATTGATGCACTCATTAAAAGTTCTTTGTGTGTTAAGCCATTAATATATGAGTTTAAAATAATATAAAAAGTATGTTTATGGTGATTATAGTAATCTATTGAGGTACCACAATCATGTAACATAGCAGCTGTTTTTATTATGTGGTCATATTCATTGCCTAAACGATGTAATGGTTTGAAAGCTTCAAATAGTTTTTGGCTAAGATTATACACATTTTTAGCATGTTCTTTGTTAATGTGAAGATCTTCTAATATACCATTTATACTATAATCTAGAATGTCTTCTATAGGTTTAAAATGAGTATTTATGTACTCATACATTATACCTTCCCTAAGGCCTCTACCAGACACAATTATTTTTTGCGCATTAACATACTTAATTATTTCATGGAATATTGAAACTCCACCAACTATAATATCAGCTCTTTCTTTTGATAAACCATCAAATTTATTTCTAAGTTTATAATCCTTACTTTTTAAAAGATTATAAATATCGTGAACATCATAATCAGTCATTATGTAGTTATGTGTGATATCAAAAGGATATCTATTTTTTATTCTGTTCATTTTTGCAATAGCGCGGACTGTGCCACCTACACCAATTATAGAATCAAAAGTATTGTTTCCTAACCATTCTATTTCTAATAGTTCACTATAAATTTTGCTAATAGCAGCCTCTAAATCATCCCTAAGTATTCTATCTTGAAGATTATACTTGTATGTTAAGTTTACGCTACCTATAGGTAGGGTTACACTTTCTTTTATTTCACCATTTAATATCCAAGCTATATAAGTAGAAGTACCAGCTACATCAACTAAAAGAGAATTATCAAAGTAAATACTTTTTGTAACACCAAGGTAGCTAAAATAAAGTTCTTCTTCACTAGAAAGTACAATAACATCCATATCTAGTTCTTCTTTTATAGTATGAACAAACCTATCCTTATTTGTAGCAGCACTTAATGCCTCAGTAGCAACAGTTACCATATCGCACACATTAGAAACAGAGGCAAGAGACTTAAATGTAGTTAGCGTGCTAATTGTTTTTTGTATCTTTTCATCAGAAATAAAATCATTATCAATTAAATCGTATCCTAATCTAACTGTGGTACTTAATTCATCTATAATACGAAAGTACCCACCTTCTTCAACTTCTGTCAACATAAATCTAATAGCATTAGAACCTATGTCTATAACACCAACCCTATTCATAAATAACTCCTTAAGATATATAATCAGATTAATAATAATATTATTATACTATAGTGTATAGAAAAATGTTATGTAAAAATGAATATTGACATTAAAAGTTATTTATAGGTATAATGTATAAAAGATAATAGAAAATCAATGAAGAGAAGAGTACTCTAACTGATTTCTGAAGCGAGCAGGGGAGGGTGTAAGCCCTGTGAATAGGTTAGTTTGGAAGAGAGCCTCTGAGATGCCATCTGAATTGAGTAAGATTGGCCGCAGAATACTGCGTTAAAAAGTTGAGTGGCAATTTTATTGCAACTAGAGTGGTACCGCGGATATTTCCGTCTCTTGTTATTCAAGAGGCGATTTTTTTATTTTAGGAGGATAAATATGGATTATAAAAAGAAAATTGCAGAGTTAATAAAAGAACATGTTGATTTAGATTTAGACAAGATAGAAGGATTAATAGAAATTCCACCAAGACCAGAAATGGGTGATTATGCATTCCCATGTTTTCAATTAGCTAAGGTTATGAGAAAAGCACCTAATATGATTTCTGGTGAATTAGCAGAAAATATCAATAAAGATGGATTTGAAAAGGTTGAACAACTAGGACCATATGTAAATTTCTTTGTTGATAAAGGTGTATTCAGTAAAAATACAATAGAAAAGGTATTAGAAGAAGGGGATAACTATGGAGCTTCTAATATTGGAGAAGGAAAAAATGTATGTGTTGAATATTCTTCACCTAATATAGCTAAGCCTTTCCATGTAGGACATCTTTTCACAACAGCTATTGGTAATGCATTATACAAGATGTATAAGAAAGAAGGATATAATGCAATAGGTATAAATCATTTAGGAGACTGGGGAACTCAATTTGGTAAGCTTATTTCAGCTTATCATAGATGGGTAGATGAAGAAGCCTTAGAAGCTGACCCAATAAAAGAATTATTAAGAATATATGTTAAGTTCCATGATGAAGCAGAAAAGGATCCATCACTAGAAGATGAAGGAAGAGCATACTTTAAAGCTTTAGAAAATGGTGACCCAGAAGCAGAAGCTTTATGGAAGAGATTTAGAGATTTAAGCTTAAAGGAATTTGAAAGAGTATACGATATACTTGGAGTAAATTTTGATTCTTACAACGGAGAAGCTTTCTACAATGATAAGATGGATGTTGTAGTAAATGAATTAAAAGAAAAGAAGCTTTTAGTTGAAAGTAATGGCGCACAAGTAGTTATGCTAGAAGACTACAATATGCCACCATGCATAGTTTTAAAGGCTGATGGAGCGTCAATATATGCAACAAGAGATTTAGCAGCAGCTATGTATAGAAAGAAGACATATGACTTCTATAAGAGTATATATGTTGTAGGAACACCTCAAGCCCTACATTTTAAACAAGTATTTAAAGTGCTAGAATTGGCTGGACATGAGTGGGCAAATGATTGTGTGCATGTAGGCTTTGGATTAGTAAAGTTTGCTGATAGAAAGCTTTCTACAAGAAAGGGAGAAGTTGTTTTACTTGATGATTTAATTAGAGAATCAGTAGAAAAAACTTTAGAAGTTATTAATGAAAAGAATCCAGAATTAGAAAATAAGGAAGAAGTAGCTAAGAAGATAGGGGTAGGTGCTGTAATATTCACTTACTTAAAGAACTCTAGAGAAAAGGATATAGTATTTGATTGGAAAGAAATCCTTTCATTTGATGGAGAAACTGGTCCATATGTTCAATACGCATATGCTAGAGCAAAGAGTATCTTAAGAAGAGCTGAAGGAATTAGCAAGGAAGTAGATTATAGTAAATTAGCATCTAAGGAAGAATTTGAATTAGTTAAGACTTTAGATAACTTTAAAAATCAAATCTTATTAGCATTAGATAAATTAGAGCCATCAATAGTTACAAGATATACTATAGAAGTTGCTAAGGCATTTAATAAGTTCTATAATGCTCATTCAATATTAAACTTAGAAGATGAAGTTTTAAAGGCAACAAGACTAAAGCTTGTTGAAGCTTCTGCTCAAGTTATAAAGAATGGATTAGACCTTTTAGGTATAGATGTAGTAGAAAAAATGTAATTATGATAGAGAGTATGTATTTGTATAATACATACTCTTTATTATTGATAAAAATATGCTATAATTATAATAATTTTAAACGTCTAGAAAAGTATAAAATTTTTGAGTAGCAAACCTTACGGATGCCGAGATTAAGTGGTGAAAATATGTGAAGACGTTAAAAATAAAAATTATAGTGCCACCACAGGTTGCAAAAGCAAGTTTTGGAACCTGTGGTATGGCTGAAAAAAGTGACTTCTTCGCTAAAGCGTGGCGAAGCCACTTTTTTATAGAGAGGTGGGGAAAGTTTGTTTTTTAATAAGTATATAAAGTATAGAGATATTCTAGTAATAGTTTTAATAGCTCTTGTGGGATATAAGTTAATTGACAATTATCAAATGTTTTTAAATCTTATAAGCACAACAATATCGGTAATATCTCCGTTCATATACGCAATGGTATTTGCTTATTGTATTAATCCAATAATGAATTTATTTGAACGAAGGCTAAAGATGAGAAGAGGATTATCCATTTTTAGTACATATCTATTAATAGGAGGAGCTATAGTAATAGGTTCATTATATATTGTCCCTAGTATTGTTGATAGTATAATATCAATTACATCTGAAATACCTGGATATATGGAAACAGTACAAGGTTGGATTAATGAAGCGTTAAAAAATCAAAATTTTTATGAACTAATAAATAGTACTGGTCTTTTAGATAATATAAGCGTTATATCTGGAAATATGAGTAGTATTATAATTGGAATATTAAATGGTTCTGTATCTTCAATAGTATCAATTACTACAAACGTAGTAAAAATAGGATTTGGATTCTTAATTTCAATTTATATATTGTTAGATAAAGAAAGATTTATTACTGAAGTTAAAACTATAACATATATGATATTTAAGGAAGAAAGAGGAACAAAAATAATAGGCTTAGTTAGAACTTATCATGAAATGATAGGTAAATATATAGGAACTAAAGCTATAGACTCAGCTATAATAGGAGTATTAGCTTTTTTTGGACTTATGGTAATTGGTGCACCATATACCCCGTTATTAGCAATTGTAGTTGGAGTTACTAATATGATTCCGTACTTTGGACCATTTGTTGGAGAAGTGGTTGGAGCAGCTGTAGGTTTATTTGTATCACCAGCTATGGCTATAACAATATTTATATTTTTATTAGCACTTCAACAATTTGATGCATGGTACTTAGATCCTAAGCTTATAGGTGATAAAGTAGGAGTAAAACCATTTTATATCATATTAGCAGTTACAATAGGTGGAGGATTCTTTGGGCCTATAGGAATGTTACTTGCATCACCTACTATGGCAACTATAAATATATATTATGAGAGAAAGGTAAATTTATTTAAGGCAAAGAATAAAAATCTTATGAGAAGAATTGATGCAAGAGAAGAAGATTTTTATAATGATGATAAGATAGATAATAAGGATAATATAGATAAAGAAAAAACTCAGTAGGTTAAATACTACTGAGTTTTTAACGTCTAGGAAAGTATAAAAATTTTTGAGATAAATTAAAGGTGAAGAAATGGAATTATATTTTGTTTTAGGAGGATGAAGAAAGGGTATAAATATATATTTATTTCTTTGTATATTTATATAAATACATATTTATATGTTTATTTGTTTATATATTTATTTGTTTATATATTTATTTGTTTATTGGAGATGGGATTTTTCAATAAGTTATTTATAAAAAAATAAAGAAGAGCTTGCTGAGCCGTGGATTTTGGAAACCCATGTGAGCAAAAGACCAGGGGCATATAATTTTCTAAAGAATAAAAAAGACTGCAATTAAGATGCAGTCTTTAAAAATCTTATTTATTAATTTTTTCTAGCTGGGCAGTTTTTAGAGCAAGTGCCGCAATTACATTTTCCTTTAGAAGATGTTTTTATGTTTTTATAAATTATGAAAATTGCTAAAGCTACTATTCCTGCAGTAATTAAGATTTCCATAATATCACCAACCTTTCTAAATTAAGAACTTGCCTATATTAAATACTAAGAATGAAACAACCCATGCTAATACTAATTGATAAGTTACTGAGAATAGTGTAAGTTTAGTTCCGTATTCTTTTTTCATTGCACCAATTACAGATACACATGGAGTGTATAGTAATACAAATACTAAGAAAGAGTAAGCTGATAATGCAGTGAAATGTGAAGCTAATGTCACTGATAAATCTCCACCAAATATAACTCCCATAGAAGCAACTACTGTTTCTTTAGCTAGTAATCCAGATAATAAAGAAACTGATGATTGCCAATTACCAAATCCTAATGGAGAGAATATTGGTGCTATAAATGAACCAATGTTAGCTAAGATACTATCATTTACGTTATCAACCATTCCGCTAATGCTAAAGTTAGATAATAACCAAATAACTACGCTCATAGCAAATATTATTGTACCAGCTTTCTTTAAGAAACTTTTACCTTTATCTAAAGTTTGAGTTAAAACTGATTTGAATTCAGGCTTTTTATATTCAGGTAATTCTATTATAAAAGGTTCTTCGTCCTTCTTGAAAATTGTATTCTTAAATAATATACCTATTAAGAATGCAAGTAATATTCCTAAGAAGTAAAGCGAACCAACTACTAGTCCTTGGTGATCAGCAAAGAATACTGCTGCAAAAACTGTATAAACAGGTAATCTTGCATTACATGACATTAAAGGAACAAGTAAAGCAGTAAGTTTTCTATCCTTTTCGCTTTCAAGTGTTCTAGCACTCATAATAGCAGGAACTGAACATCCAAATCCAACAATCATAGGAATAAATGCTTTTCCTGATAGACCCATTTTTCTCATAAGTTTGTCCATTATGAAAGCAACTCTTGCCATATACCCGCTATCTTCTAATATTGTAATACAAACGAAAAGTGAAAGTATTACAGGAAGTAAAACAAGTATTCCTCCAACTCCTCCAACTATTCCATCTACAATAAGTGATTGGAACCAAGGTGACGAATTTGACAATAATTCACTTAACCATGGCATAAAGGAATCGTTTAGTAATCCATCTAGCATATCTGATAGAGGTTGTCCAACCCATGAAAATGTAATTTGAAACATTAATACCATCATTAGAATAAAAATTGGATAAGCTAAAAATGGATTAAGTAATATTTTATCTAATTTATCTGTAAAAGAAACCTTTTTATTATCTGGTACTTTACTACATTCTGTTAAAACACTTTCTATGTATTTATAAGCAGCTTTTTCGTCTTTAAAGTTAAACTTGTCCATATCATTAGGTTTGCTAAGAGTAGTTGTTGAAATAACTTCTTTAAGTTTATCTATTCCTGTTCCTTTAGCAGCTGATATAGGCATAACTTTTATATTTAATAAAGATTCTAATTTTTTATAATTTATAATAATTCCTTTGTTTTCTGCTATATCTACCATATTTATAGCTAAAATAATTGGTTTATTAAATTGTTTTAATTGAGTAGTTAGATATAAATTTCTATCTAAGTTTGATGCATCAACAATGTTTAATATTAAATCAACATCGTCTTGTTCTAAAAAGTTTTTAGCTACCTTTTCTTCATTTGAAAAAGTATCCATTGCATATATTCCAGGAAGGTCTACGATTTTAATATCATTAAAAAAACCTTCTTTTTTATCTACAGTTACTCCTGGCCAATTTCCAACATATTGTTTTGAACCAGTCAAAGCGTTAAATAATGTTGTTTTACCTACATTGGGATTACCAAGAAGAGCAATTGTTGTCATATAAATCCCCCCTTACTTTTGGATAAAAATATTTTTAGCATCCTTTTTTCTTATAGCTAAATCAAATCCTCTTAAGTTTACTATTATTGGATCACCTAATGGTGCAACTCTTTTTAGCTGTATTTTTGTTCCTTCGATACAACCAAGAGCCCAAAGTCTTTTTGTTAACTTTGAATCTCCCTTTATTTCATTAATTGTTCCGATTTCCCCTAATTCTAATTCGCATAAACACATTCTAATCACCTCTAAAAATTGAATGAAAATCATTATCAATATTATACTATCATTTAAAGATAAAAATGTCAATGAAAGTAAATCTCAATTTCATTAATAATTAATTAAATTTGCGAAAAAATAAAATCTAAGTATAATAGAAACAATATATATTATTAAAGGAGGTATAGATTGTGAAAAAAATCGCAGCATTTTTTGATATTGATGGAACTGTATATAGGGAAGGTTTAATAACTGAAGTTTTTAAGAAGTTAGTTAAATATGAGATAATACAAGGTGAAAAGTGGTATAATGAAGTAAGACCTGAGTTTGTTAGGTGGGATAAACGTCAAGGTGATTATGATAATTATCTATTAAAAATGGTAGATATATATATGGATGCTATAAAAGGGCTTAAAAAAGATCAAATAGATTTTATAGCAAAGAGGGTAGTTGAACAAAAGGGTGATAGAGTGTACACTTTTACTAGAGATAGAATTAAGTGGCATAAAGAACAAGGGCATATTATAATAACAGTATCAGGTTCTCCATATGAACTTGTAAGAGAGATGGCTAAAAAATATGAATTTGATGATTTTAGAGGGTCAATTTATGTTCAAGATGAACATAATATGTATACAGGGGATGTAATTCCTATGTGGGATAGTGAGAGCAAACAAAAAGCAATTAATGAATTAGTAAAGCTATATGATATAGAGTTAGATAAGAGTTATGCTTATGGGGATACAGCTGGAGATTATACTATGTTAAATATGGTTGGAAATCCATATTGTATGAACCCGACAAAAGAGTTATTAGGAAAGGTTATTAATGATGAAAGTCTAAAGAAAAAAGTTAATGTCATAGTAGAAAGAAAGGATGTAACTTATAATTTAGATGTTAATAACCTACAATTTGCGTAGAAAAGAGTGGTACTGTGATAATTAGAGAAAACATCTTGAGAGTTGATGATGTGTCTAATGACCTTATGATTAATCACGAAGGTATGGAGTTTTTACCTGAGGATATGATTTTTTTTGATTTGGAACATTATGTGTATAAAAAACCAAAATGTATAGGAGTGTTTGGGGCTTGTGTTTATAATAGTAGAACAAAATCCCTAGAAGTTACTCAATATATGATAGAAAATAGGTATGAAGGACTTGATATTCTTTATTTAGCTAAAAACTATTTTATATCTATGAAAAATAAAGGTAAAAAAGCTATAGTAACTTTCTCTGGAAATAATGATTTTACTGTAATAAATTATTTATTCCAAAAGTATGGAGTTATTTACAACTTTAATGAAGAATTTGCATCAGTTGATATTCAGAAAGAATATGAAAGAGAAAGAAAAACTTCTATAGGGTTAAAAAACCTTGAAAAGCAATTTGGGATAATAAGAGAAAGCGAAGTAATTAGTGGTTCAAATTTAGCTAAAACATTTCATAAGGTAATGAAGGACAAAGATTATATTAAGAGGATGCCTAGGGAAAAGATTGAGAAAATATTATTATATAATGAACAAGATGTTGTAAATCTTTATCACATTTTTGTAAATTGGAAGAGCATAATATTTGAAGATAAGGAAGAGGATGAAGTTTCACAAATAAAATCAATTGAAGATATTGAAATTATTGATGAAGAAATATTAGATGAGGTTGCTAAAGAATCAGAAGAAGATGAAGAGCAACTTGAGGATATAGTTATAGAAAAAGAGGAGATTGCTAAATAGCAATCTCCTTTATTTCTTCTTTATAATATTTGTACCATCTGAGGATAATACTATATCTCCATCTATATCGTTTCTATATACATTAAGTTTGTATTTCTTTATAAGGTCTAATGTTTCTTTATGAGGATGACCATATGTGTTATCTTCAGCAAGTTGAATAACTCCTATAGAAGGATTAACAGCTTTTAGGAAGGCTTCAGATGTTGAAGTTGAAGAGCCATGATGGCCAAATTTTAATACATCAGCACTAACATCATATCCTTTTTTAAGTATTTCTTTTTCTACTTCTGCCTCAGCATCACCAGTAAATAAGAATGATGTTTTTCCAAACTCAATTTTCATCACTGGAGAGTAGTTATTAAAGTCTTGTTGGGAACCTTTCTTATATTCAGCTTTAATAGGAGAGAAAACAGAAACTTTAGTTCCTTCTCCTAAGTCAATAGAATTAGTTCCTTCTTTTATTACATTAATCTTTAAGTCTTTCTTTTTTAAAGCTTTAATCATATTTTCATAGGCTTTAGTTGTATGAGTAACTTTAGGTGAATAAAATGCACCAATCTCATATTTGTTAATTACATCATCAAGATTACCAATATGGTCTTCATGAGGGTGAGTAGCAATTACATAATCAATTTTTTTTAGGTTTAATGAATCTAAGTAGTTAAGTAACATGTCTTTACTTTTTCCAGGGCCAGCATCTATAAGCAGATTTTTATTATTTACCTGTATTAAAATGGAGTCCCCTTGCCCTACGTCTATATAGTGTACGGTCATTTCTCCTGCAGTCTGTTCTATAGATTCATTTTGAGTTTCACAGCCTAATAAGAAAAGCGAAAAAAAGCTTAAAATAATAGCTATGATAGAAAGTTTTTTCTTCATATAAATAACCTCCTCCTTTGTATAATATATTTTAGTGTAACACCAAAAGTTATTATAATAAAGAAAAATGATTACATTGCATAATAAAAATTTTAAGGATATAATTATTTTAATCTAGGAGAGAAGGTGGAAAAATGAAATATATAAAGTATGTACGTTATGTTGTTTATATGCTTATTATGAGACTAAAAGGAATTAAGAGGGCTTATATAGAAAAGTTCAAGGGGGAAGAGGAAGCTTGGAAGTATGCTCAAGAAGTTTTTAGAAAATGGACTTATTTTACTATAAATATAATAGGAATGGAAATTGAAGTAGAAGGATTTGAAAATATTCCAGACAAAACATGTGTATTTATGGGGAATCATCAAAGTATATTAGACATACCAGTTATGAGATATTCAACTCAAAGAACTTTAGATTTTGTGGCTAAGAAAGAATTAGCTAAGGCACCTCTTATTGGATATTGGATTACTCATGTAAAGAGTGTAACAATTGATAGAGATAATGTAAGAGAAGGAATGAAAGCAATTAATCAAGCTGTGAATAATATAAAAGATGGATATAATTTTACTATTTTTCCAGAGGGGACAAGAAGCAAAGATGGTAAAATACATGAATTTAAAAAGGGAAGTGTTAAAATAGCAACTAAATCTAAGGCACCAATAGTTCCAGTTGCAATAAAAGGAACATCTGCTTGCTTTGAAGATAGTAAAGAATTTGTACCTGGAAAAGTTAAAGTTATTTTTGGGGAAGCTATAGAAACTGAAAATATTTCTAGGGAAGTAGAAAAAGAACTAATGTTAAGAGTAGAAGAAAGTGTACGTAATTTGTATGAAAAAATATAAAAAAAGTTCGTGTTAAACAATTACATTCACAAGAAATGCAAATTTGAATGTTTCAAAATTGCATTTCTTGTGTTATAATCATATTAATATTGGTTTATAAAGCGAAAAATGCAATTTTACAAATACAAAAAATTCATTAGGGGGCATAGGAATGAGAAAAGAATTTTCAATGAGCAATGATAAAGTAATAATAAACTTTACAGCAAAGTACTGTAAAACCTTTGAGATGTTACTTGAAAGTGAAGGGTTTAGAAGAGTAATTGATGTATATCTAAAGAAATCAGAGAAAAAAAATACTCTTGCATTTAGATACGTAAAGAGGACATTAGGAACGGATGACATAGCGGAGTTAAGAAAAGATATAATTAAAGTTTTTAAGTGTTTAACTGTAATGAGTGCAAGAGAAATAAGTGAAAGTAATCCTAGGTACGTAGAGCTTTTAGCAGATAAGGATGAATTTGTAGCTTTAGTAGAAGACCTATATCTTTTCTGGAGAAGATTAGAAAGATATACATTAATTCATACAGGTTCAATAGAACATGGACTAGCAGCAGTTAGTTTTACAGAAGCAAATGCAGAGTTTTCTAAGCTAGTGCTAAAGTTATATAGAAAAGTAGAGAAGAATGTTATAGGAGGAGAACCACAAGTATTTAGACAAATTCCAGCTGGTGGTAACTCTTGTATTAAGATTGGTATGATGATGTGGCCAATACCTAGAGGGTATGAAGCTATAGAATATGTTCCTTTTATTGATTCAATACTTTTAGAAACACCATTTATTACTTATCCAAAGAGATCTACAAGAGATGGAATGTTTACTGAAGTGTTTGAAAATCCACTACAAGATGCAAATATTAATAGTGACCATTGGTTCTGTTATCCAGCAAAAATTGGAGAGTCTCTAGCATATGTATATTTCCATAGAGATTACATGGAGCATGGAATAACTCTATGTAACTTATTTGAAATGGCTAGAAAAGAAGAATGCAGAGGTAGAAAGCCTGATATAGTTTATGTATTCGGGGCAACTGATGATAATGAAGAGTTAAAGACAGTATTCTATGAAGATAAGAAGAATGATATAATGCTTGGATATGTTAATCATTCAGATAAGATAGATTACTTTGGATATATGAAAAAGATGTGTTTAACATTACACAACTTAAGAATGATAAGAAAAGGATATTTACCAATCCATGGGGCAATGGTTAATATTCAACTTAAGGATGGTAACACAGCAAATGTTGTTATAATGGGAGACAGTGGTGCTGGTAAGTCAGAAAGTATAGAAGCATTTAGATCATTAAGTGAAGATTATATTTCTAATATGACTATATTATTTGATGATATGGGTACATTTAAGCTTGAAGATAATAAGATTGTTGGTTATGGTACAGAAATAGGTGCCTTTGTAAGACTTGATGATTTAGATCAAGGATATGCATTTAAAGAAATGGATAGAAGTATATTCATGAATCCAGATAAGACTAATGCTAGATTAGTAATGCCAATAACTCCATATAAGGAAGTTGTTAGAGGATACAATGTAGACTTCTTCTTCTATGCAAATAATTATACAAAGGTTGAAGAGGGAGAACATTCATTAGAGTACTTTAAGACTCCAGAGGATGCAATTAAAGTATTTAGAGCAGGAGCAAGAATGGCAAAGGGAACTACAACAGAAACAGGTTTAGTAGAATCATTCTTTGCAAACCCATTTGGTCCAGCACAAAAGGTTGAAGAGACAGATGCCTTAATTAAGGAATACTTTGAAGCTATGTTCAACATTGGTGTAAAAGTAGGACAAATAAAAACATGTCTTGGAGTAAGAGGACTAGAAAAGAACGGACCAAGAAACGCTGCTATAGAATTGTTTGAAGAAATAAAAAAGTTTGAAAGATAGTATAAAAGAGCCGGTGCTAAGTAATTAGCATGGGCTCTTTTAAGTAAATTATTTTTTTAACCTATTAAATAATGATAGTGTTCCAAGTTGTATGTTTAAATCAAATTTTTTTGGGTCTACAAGTTTTGAAATTGTATGTGCAAAATCAAATGTAAATAAAATAAATAGTAAGCAAAATAATGTAGTGCTAAGAAGTGGAGTAATAGATGTCACTATATATTTTATTAGTGGATGAATTATCTTTACTACACCTACAGAGGTTATACCCCACATAATAGAAAAGTGTAAGCATATTCTACCATGTATATTAAATGGATCATCAGTATAATCCCAGTATTTTGTCTTAAATAACTTTTCTAATATGTATCCAGTTAGGTATTCTATAGTGGAGATAACAATGGTAGCTACTATTAATAACAATGGTAGAGTAACATTTATGTTATCTAATACAATTACCATGGAAGAAATACATAGTCCGTAAATAGGACAAATAGGACCATGCAAAAAGCCTCTATTAACGAACTTTTTTTGGTTTTTATATGCGTATAAAACTTCCACACACCAACCTAAGAAAGAGTAAATAATAAAATAAAAAAATAAATTATAAAAATTATATGATAGCAAGTTTTGAATATTCATATTACCCTCCTTTCTTTTAAATAAATTATATAATAACAATATTAATAAAATATTTAAGATAAGCTTAAAATTATCTTAAACATAAAAATAGTTCAGCAAACTTTAAGCTGAACTATTAAGACAATTATTCTACACTCTTATATTGGTTCTTTGCAAAGAAAGATATTGCATATAATCCTGCGATACCAACTAGGCCGTATATTATTCTACTAAATGCGGTCATTTCTCCAAATAGAGCTGCTACTAAATCAAATTCAAAAAAACCAATAAGTCCCCAGTTTACAGCTCCTATTATTACTAATGTTAGAGCTATTGTATCTAATATTTTCATAAAAACACACTCCTTTTATAGTTTACAATATATATTGTAACCATAAAAAAAGGTTTTATTCTAAGAGTGAATTTAACGAAAAAAACTCGCTATTTAGCGAGTTCTTCTATGTTAAAGTGTTATATTTCTATCAATTGGTTGAGAAAGAGATATAAATGTATCAGTTCTTTGAATACCATCAATATTATTTATTTTTTCTAGCAAAGTATTTTGTAAATCTGCTATATTTTTTGAAATAACTTTTGCAAACATTGAATAATCACCTGTTGTTAAATGCAATTCTACAACTTCGTTTATCTTCTTCATTTCTTCAAAAACGTAAGGGAAAGAAGAAGTCTTATCTACATATATACCAACAAAGCAACATACATCATATCCTAGTTTTGCAAGGTCTAGTAGAATTCTTGAACCTTTGATAATTCCCATGTCTTCCATCTTTTTCATTCTGACATGTATAGTTCCTCCACTAACATGACATATTCTTGCTATTTCTAGATATGGTGTTCTGCAATCTTTTATAAGTAATTCTAATATTTGAAGATCTAATTCATCTAATTGGAGATTGGGATTTAAAGCCATATTGCCACCTCATTTTAATTCATATATTACTAATTTCTATTTTATCAAAAAATACATGAATTTTAAAGGAAAAATTATAGAAATGCAAAAAATGCCAATTAAAATTTAAATTTTATCAAGATATTATCAAAAAATAAATATTTTAGTAAGGATATATAAGAATTATTATATATAATAATTCTACTTGAAAAACTGTTCATTTTAATCTAATATTATTAGTATAGTTAAAGTTAAGGAGGATGTGACGGATGGTAAACTTTTTAATATCAGCATTATACTTAGTTATCATGTTTGCTGTACTATTAGGAATTATAATGCTATGTAAGAAATGGGTATTTACAAAGATTAGAATAAATAAATTTATACCACTTGCTGTAGCAATTATAGGTTTTGCTATACAGCTATTTGTTAGACCAGAAGGAATGGTAATACAAATGGTAGTTATGGCTGTAACAGTTATTTCTTTTTTCTGGTTTATGGATATTCAGCAAACTGGGGGGCCAAAGAAGTCTAACGAAAAGAAAATAGTAATAAAACCAAAGGCTAAACCAAATAGACTAAAAAATCAAAAAAATGATTAAAATATAAAATCCCTAAAATTAGGGATTTTTTTGTTTTTTATGAAATTATAAAATCAAGCAAAATAAATATCCACTCAATTTGTTTATTTTTCAATAAAGATTGGGGAGCTTATGGCAAGTCTATTATCTTGTTGCCAAATTCTAATTAAATACCAACTCTCACCTTCAATATATTTATGGTCATACAAATACTTTATAGAGTTAAGATTAATATCTTCGATCTTTTTAACTATAGTGCTTTTATTTGTTACTATTTCAATAGATTTTATTTTGTTATTATTATCTTCAGCAAATATCATAAATCGTAGGGTATCATCCTTAAGGATAATTTCAGTTCCCATCATAGAATCGTTTATAGTGAAATACATTTCAAGAGTTCTTGATTCTGTAGAAAAAGTTCTTCTTTCCCTAAAGGCTTCTATAAGTTCATCTTTTTTTAGTTCATAAGCTAATATTCCTGTAAGATTATCACTATCACCAAAATTGAGTCTATGATTATCCTGACTATTTATAGCACCAAGCTTCCAACCTTTATCAAGAAGAGAATAGTAATATTTATCGTGACGAATATATTTATTAGGATAAGATCCATTTCCAACTTCCATAGATGTTATCATTTTATTTAAAACTTCATTATAAGCTAAGGAGGTAATGTTTCTATGTGGATGATTAATAGTGACAATAGCTTCAGGGTTATTTAACATCCATAGAATTAGTAAGTTTATGTCCTTAATTATCCCCTTAAAGTATGTGTTAGAATTAATTATATTAAAATCACCATATAGAGAAGTTTTTGTTTCAAAACCAACCATTGGTAGGAACAAATCATTTTTTTTTGCAAATCTTTCTGCCATTGCATTTGTTACATTCCATTTTGATATTTCTTTATTATTCCAATATAAATCTTTGCCTAAGTAGGAGTTATGATCAGTTATTATCATGAAATCTATTCCGGTGTTTTTACCGTATTCATAGGCATCATTAGGGGTGCCACGACCAGTAGAAAAAGCCGTATGACAATGTGGAATTCCATAAAAGCATTTTAATATTTTATTCTTTTTTTTACTTTTTCCCAAACCCGTTCCCTCTTAAAAAAATGTTTACTATAATATATATAGTGCTTAAAGGTATGAAATGATGACAATAATCAATAGTAATGATAAAATAAGTAGAATACAAAAGGAAAAGGTAGGAGATTTATCTATGATTTATATTGGAGAAGATAATAGTTTAAAAGTAGATAGAAAAGTTGAATTTGGTTTTTATTTAACTGATGGTAACGGGAATGATATTCTATTACCAAATAATTTAATATTAAATGAAGAAATAGAAGTAGGAGAAGAAGTAGAAGTATTTGTATATAGAGATTCTAAGGATAGGCCAATTGCAACTATGAAAAAGCCATTGATAAAGGTTGGAGAAGTTGCTTATTTAGAAGTAGTTGGTCAAAGTTCCTTTGGAGCTTTTGCAAATATGGGATTAGATAGAGATATATTTATACCAATTAAAGAACAAAAGTTTAAGTTGGTAACAGGTAAGAAGTACTTGTTATATGCATATCTAGATAAAACTAATAGATTAGCAGCAACTACATATGTTGATCCTTACATAGAAAAAGGTGAAGGATTTAAAGTTGGTGATGAAGTAGAAGTTATAGCCTATGGAAAAGGCGGAGAAAAGACAATAAGAGTGGCTATTGATGGTAAATATGAAGCTATAATCTTAGGAAATGAACATTTTACAGATATATATCCAGGGGATAAGTTTAAAGGTAGAATTAAAAGAATATATGAAGATGGTATAATTGGTATAACTAATAGAAAGAAGAGACTTGATGAAAGAGAAATGTTAAAGGAATCTATAGTAAGCTATTTACTTGAAAATGATGGATATATGCCTTTTAATGATAAGAGCGCTCCTGAATTAATAAAAGAAACCTTCCATACATCTAAGAACTATTTTAAGATGGCACTTGGTGGATTAATGAAAGAAGGAAGAATAGAGCAAAATAGTGAAGGAACAAAATTAATTAAATAGATTTAGTTATTAGAGAAATCTTAATTAGATTTCTCTTTTTTGCTGTCTAGGAAAATATAAAATTTCAATTAGCTATAAATCAAAGGTATTATTACATTTTCATATTAAAAAATATAAAATAAAGAATAGTAATTTTATATTTTCCTTACCTTTAGTACCCGTGGGGTGGATATTTGTTTTGATGTGACTTGGAGCTTGCGACGGAACGAGAAAGATAAATATCTATGGCCCCTGCGACGGAAGAAGCAAAATAAATATCCGCTATACCTTTTTTGTTTTAATTATGTCACGGTGACATGAATAATTTAAAAATGTAAATTTGTCACCGTGAAGGGGACAAATATAAAAGTAAAATTTGTCATAGCAGAATGAAAAAAGAAGTAATGAAAGGTTAGGTGAAAATGTATACAATTAGACCATAGAAAGTAACGAGGGAGTGAAAATATGGTAGATGTTTTAGATATTAATAGAATTAGAGTTGGAGTAAAAGTTGAAACAAAAGAAGAAGTTTTAAAGCTCGTTTCGGAAATTGCTTTTAAAGATGAAATAGTAAAGTCAAAAGAAGAATATTTTAATGGACTTCTTGTAAGAGAAGAGGAGTGTACAACAGGTTTTGGAAAGGGATTTGCCATTCCTCATTGTAAAAGTAGTACTGTAAATAAAGCATCAGTAATAGTTTTAAAGTTAGATAATGAAGTGGAGTGGGAGTCAATGGATGATAAACCAGTCAATTTTGTTTTAGCTTTAGCAGTACCAGATACGGAAGCAGGTACAACTCATCTTAAGATATTATCCAAGATAGCTAGATTTTTAATGGATGATGAATTTACTATGAAACTTGAATCTTCCAAAAGTGAAGAGGAAATATATAAATATTTAATTGAAAGGTTAGAAGGAGGAAATTAATTATGTCAAAGAAAATAGTGGGAATTTGTGCTTGTCCAGTAGGGATTGCACATACTTATATGGCAGCAGATGCAATTGAAGCAGCAGCTAAAAAGTTAGGATATAAGAGTAAGGTTGAAACTCAAGGATCAACAGGAATTGAAGAAAAATTATCAGCAAAGGATTTAGAAGAAGCTGATTTAGTAATAATAGCAACAGCTGTTAAACTTCAAGAAGAAGATAGACTTAATGGATTTGAAGACAAAACTGTAAGAGTAACTTTAAAGGATGCTATTACTAAGTCAAAGGAAATTATTGAAGAAAATATTTAAATTATATACAACTAAAGAAAATAAAAATATTAATTTGAGGTGTAATCATGAGTAAAAGTACTTTAAAAGAAAAGTGGGGAGTAATGCAAAGCCACTTAATGACAGGAATTTCTTACATGATTCCAGTAGTTGTTGGTGCTGGTATGTTAATGGGTATTGGAGGAATTGCAGGTCAAATACTAAATGTAGAAATATGGAGTCCTGAGGCTTTAAATAGTTCTGATGCATTAGTTTCAACATTTGCATGGATAACACAAGTGGCAGGTAAAGGTTTAATGAACCTTATGTATCCAATATTTGCAGCTTTCTTAGCTTATGCAATTGGTGATAAGTTAGCTCTTGCCCCTGGTTTCTTAGGTGGTGTTCTAGCTTCTGAAATGGGATCAGGATTTGTAGGTTCAATTCTTATAGGTTTAGTTGCAGGATATTTCGTTAAGTTTGCTAATGAAAATATTAAGATTAAGAGAAAATATATTGGTATTAAAACAATGTTCATTATACCAGTATTAGGTGTTATTATTGCTAGTTTAGCAAGTAAATTTATCGTAGGACCAATAGGTGTTGGATTTATTAATGGTATTACAGCTATTATTAATGCAGTAGGACAAGCGGGTGGAGCAGCTCTTTCAGCTCTATTAGGTGGTGCAATGGCATTTGACCTTGGTGGTCCAGTTAATAAAACTGCTATGACAATTGGTATGCAATTAACTTCAGATACAGGCTTTACATACACTCCAGTATTACTAGGTATTTTAATTCCACCAATAGGAATAGGATTAGCTACAATTATTGATAAATTATTAGTTGGTAGAAAAGTATTTGATGATGGATTAGGCGGTTCAGGTCTTCCAAGTATGATTTTAGGTGTTGTTGGTATATCAGAAGGAGCAATTCCATTTATGATATCAGATCCACTAGGACAAATACCAATAAACGTTATAGGAGCTTCAATAGGTGCAAGTATTTCATTTGCTATGGGTTCATTTGCTCATATAGGTGTTCCAGCATCTATTTGGGGATGGCCTCTAATTGAGAGACCAGCAGGATTCTTCTTAGGTCTTTTAGCAGGTGTTATATTCGTAGCAGTAGCTTCAGTATTTAGAAGATTATCTATAGTGAAAAAAGAAGAAAAGGCTCAAGTTAAATAATATATAAACTATAGAATAATAGAGATAGGTAAAACTATCTCTATTATGTTATTATAATAACTGGCTAATTTTTAACATGTAAAGGAGAGTACAACGATGATTAGCGATAGGATGAGTAAGATAATAAAAGAATTAAATAACAGTAAGAAATCTTATATAAATAGTATTGAACTTGCAGACATGTTAGGAGTTAGCAGTAGAACTGTAAAGAGAGATTTAAAAGAGATAAGTGAAATCCTTAAGGATAATGGAGCTGAAGTTGAAGCTACTAATCAAGGGTATAGGCTAATAATTAATGAGGATGAGCTATTTTCCCAATTTATAGATGAAAATATTTCATCATCAGCAGAGGTAAGCGGAAAAAAATCTGATAAGGTTAATGGAATATTAGAATTATTACTTTCAAACCTATATATTAATCAGGATAAAATTGCTGATGAATTATATATAAGTAGGTCTTCTATAAATAAGGTAATGATGGATGTGAAAAATATCCTTTCAGAATATAAGATAACTATACAAAATAAACCTCACTATGGATATATACTTGAGGGAAATGAGATAGATATTAGAAATTGTATGGTTAGGTTCTTAACTCAGAGGAAGGAAGATAACTCTATACTTATATCAAATAGATTAGTAGGTTTTAAGGAAGAAGATTATTATAATTTATTAGAAGAGATTAAGAATATTTTTAAGGATCTTAAAATAAGAAAGAACGATATTGAAATTAACTATATAACTAGGTATATAGTTATAAGTATTTTTAGGGTCAAGTATAATTGTGAGATAGTACTTGATGATAATATAAATATTTCATTAGATAATAGCGTTATATCAGCTTCAAAGACAATAGCTAAGAAAATAAAGGAAAGATTTAAAGTTGAATTTACTTTTGAGGATATACTATATATTTCATACATTATAGGAAATAATCATATTGAAATAAAGGAACTTGATGATAGTGGTATATCTGTTGAGCAAATGGTTATTCATGCAATAGATAAAATAAAAAATGAATATGATATAGATTTCTTTAGAGATGGAACCTTATTAAAGGGATTAATAAATCATTTATATACTTCATATTCTAGATATTGTTTAAATGTAACTTTAGATAATCCACTTATTAATCTTATTAAGTCAAAGTATATAGAAGCATATAATTATTCAATATTATTTAGTAAAGTGTTTAAGGAAGAGTATGGAATTAGTATGACAGAAGAGGATATCGGATATATAGCTCTTCATTTTGCAGCATCTCTTGAGAGATATATTATGAATAATAGTCTGAAGGCGATTATTGTTTGTAGTAGTGGTGTAGGAACGGCAGAACTTTTAAAAACAAGAATTACAAAGAAGTTTCAAAATATAGCTATTAAGGGAGTATATCCTGCTTATATACTAGATTCACTTGAATTATCAGATATAGATTTAATAATATCCACTGTAAACTTAGAAGGAGTAAATTTAGAGAAGGAAGTTATAAATGTATCTCCATTACTTACAGATGAGGATGAAGAAAAGATAAATGAACATGTAAAAAAGCAAAGAGATTATGACTATCTTCAAAATCTAATGTCAGATGATTTGTTTTTTACAAATATAGAGGCAAGTTCTAAGGAAGAAGTAATAGAGATTATGACTAAAGCCATGATTGAAAGAGATATTATTACGGAAGAAACCAAGGAACAGATATTAAAGAGAGAAGAAATGTCTTCTACTGAAATAACTAATCTTGTTGCAATACCTCATTGTATAGCTAAAGAAAATAAAAATTCAGTTTTAGCTATTGGAATATTAAAAAGACCAATTATGTGGGACAAGTCTCAGGTTCAAATAGTATTTTTGGGAGTTTTAGACCCTCAGGTAAAGCAAAACAGAAAGGTATTTTCAATGTTATATAAACTTACGAAAAAGGTTGATAAGATCAAAGAATTAGTTAATATAGATGAACTTTCTTACTTTAAGAAAAAATTATTTAAATAGAAAAGGTGTAATTATGAATTTTAAAGATAAAATTGTATATCAAATATATCCTAAATCATTTAAAGATACTAATGGTAATGGAGTAGGAGATTTAAGAGGTGTAATAGAAAAGCTTGATTATATAAAGGAGTTAGGAGCTGATTATATTTGGCTTACACCATTTTATTGCTCTCCTCAGAAAGATAATGGATATGATATTTCTGATTATTATAATATAGATCCTATGTATGGAACTATGGATGACTTTGAGGAACTATCAAGAGAGTGCAAGAAAAGAGGAATAGATTTAATGCTTGATATGGTATTTAATCATACCTCTACTGAGCATGAATGGTTTAAGAGAGCATTAAAGGGAGAAAAGAAGTACAAGGATTATTATATATTTAAAAAAGGAAAGGCTAATGGTGAACCACCTACAAACTGGGAATCTAAGTTTGGTGGTAATGCATGGGAATATGTAGAGGAGCTTGGAGAATACTACCTACATCTATTTGATGTAACTCAGGCAGATTTAAATTGGGATAATCCAGAGTTAAGAGAAGAAATTTATAAGGTGGTAAATTTTTGGATAGATAAAGGGGTAAGAGGTTTCAGATTAGATGTTATAAATCTTATATCTAAGGAATCAACATTTGAGGATGATAACATAGGGGATGGAAGAAGATTCTATACAGATGGTCCTAATATACATAAATATTTGAAAGAATTAAATGAAAATACATTTGGAAGAGATGAAAATATAATTACTGTTGGTGAAATGTCATCCACAACTATTGAAAATTGTTTAAAATATTCAAATCCAGATGAGAAAGAACTGTCTATGGTTTTTAATTTTCATCATTTAAAGGTAGACTATATTAATGGAAACAAGTGGGATATAAAAGATTTTGACTTTATGGAGTTAAAGGAATTATTCAATAAATGGCAAACTGAAATGATAAATGGAAATGGATGCACTGCTGTATTTTGGTGTAATCATGATCAGCAAAGAATAAATTCTAGATTCTGTGATGTTAAGAATTATCATAGAGAATCTTCAACAATGTTAGCTAATGCTATTCATTTAATGAGTGGTGTTCCATACATATATCAAGGTGAAGAAATAGGAATGACAAATCCAGAGTTTACTTCAATATCTCAGTATGTTGACGTAGAATCAATAAACTTCTTTAATATGAAAAAGGAAGAAGGAGTAGATGAAGAGGGGATTTTAGATATATTAAGAAAAAGATCTAGAGATAACTCTAGAACTCCTATGCAGTGGGATGAAAGTGAAAATTCAGGATTTACAGAAGGAAAACCATGGATAAGCCTATCACCTAACTATAAGGATATCAATGTTAAAAAGGCATTAAGTGATAATAAATCTATATATTATTATTATAAAAAACTTATAGAAATAAGAAAAAGTGAAGCTGTTATTAGAGATGGTGATTATAAATTATTATTAAAGGAAAATGATAAGGTTTATGCATATGAAAGAAGCTTAAATAATGAAAGAATAATTTCCGTTAATAATTTCTATGGAGAAGAATGTATTATAAACTTAGCAGATGAAATTAAACATAATGGTAATTTCGATATTTTAATTTCAAATTATGACTTTAATCATAATGATTTAAGTAATATTAAGCTAAGACCATATGAAGCTTTTGCTATAAAATTAAAGTAGTATTGACAAAATATACTATTAGAGTTATTATTTAAGAAATTGAATAAGTAATAGAGGTAGAGGCGCTGGTTATTAAGAGTAATCTATAGGAGTGGGCACACTATGATAATAGATGAAAGGAATGCTAGCCGAAGGAGATAGAGGCAAAACTATTTTCTGGGTATGCAAATAATATTTGTATAACTGTCACGTAAGTGGAGGGCTACACAGATTTAAATATCTATATGTATAATCTATTAGTATAAATACTCTACCCATCATTGTTTTAATGATGGGTATTATTTTTTAAATAGATTTGCCCTTACCTTAATAAATAGGGGGTAAGAAATATGAAAGTAAAAGGACTTTGGGTGCCAGTTGTGACACCATTTGAAAATGATGAATTAGATATGGTATCTTATGAAAAGTTGGTAAATCATTATATAAATGAAGGGGTACATGGCTTAATGCCATTAGGTACAACTGGTGAAACACCAACTCTTTCAGAAAAGGAATATGAAGAGATAGTATCTAAAACAATGGAAGTGGTAAATGGAAGAGTACCTGTAATAATTGGACTAGGTGGAAATTGTACAAGAAGTGTAATTGATAAATTGAAAGTTGCTGAAAGGCATAAGGTACAAGGAATACTATCTGTAAGTCCATATTATAATAGACCAGATCAAAGGGGAATATATGAGCACTTCAAGAAAATATCTGAAAGTACTGATTTAGATATTGTATTATATAATATTCCATATAGGACTGGAAGAAACATGGAAAATGAAACGATCCTAAAATTATCAGAAGAGAAAAATATAGTTGGGGTAAAAGATGCATCTGGAGATTTTAATAAAACTATAGAGCTTTTGTTAAATAAGCCAGATGAGTTTAGTGTATTATCAGGAGAAGATAATTTGTTTTATAGTTCATTATTGCTAGGTGGGGATGGTGGAGTAACAGCATCAGCACATTTAAAAACTAGAGATTTTATAAAAGTGTATGATTATATACAAAATAATGATTCGAAAGCGGCTTTAGAAATATGGAAGGAGATTTCTCCTATGATTCCTTTACTATTTAAAGAGCCTAATCCAACACCTATAAAATATATGTTAAAGAAAATAGGATTAATTAATTCTGATGAAGTTAGACTACCATTAGTACCAATATCACAAGAATTAAGAAATGAATTAGATAGTAATATTGTGTTATAAGAAAGAAAGGTATTTCGTCCTAAAGGATGAAATACCTTTTGTTTAATTGGTGGATGGAGTTTATGAGAATTATTAAAGTTGGTATACTATTAGTAAATAAAAACTAATGAGAGAGGTATTTATATTATGAAATATGGGTATTATAAATCTCCAATTGGAATAATTGAAATAAAAGAGGAAGATGGATATATTATATCTACAGGTTTTGTAGAAACTATGAAAAGTGAGGATGAAAGTGAGGAAATTTCAAGATGTAAGATACAGCTTGAAGAGTATTTTCAAGGGAAAAGAAAGAACTTTGATATAAAGATAAAGTATACTGTAGGAACTGAATTTCAAAGAAAAGTTTGGGATAAGCTAAAAGAGATTAGTTATGGAGAAAAAGTTTCATATAAGCATATAGCTAAAGAAATAGGGAATGAAAAGGCATCAAGAGCAGTTGGTGGTGCTAATAATAAAAACCCAATAGGAATTATAATTCCTTGTCATAGGGTTGTAGGGTCAAATAGTAAGTTAGTTGGATATGCTGGTGGATTAGATAAAAAGCAATATTTATTAGAATTAGAAAGTAAACATAAATAGTATTTTTTTAATGGGGTTATACTTATAATATAGAAAGTATGTTTGTAAGGAGAATTTGCATGATTGAGAGAATTGAAGAGATAACCTTATATGTAAAAGATCAAGAGGTATCAAAAGAATTTTGGACAAAGAAGATAGGTTTTATAGTAAAGGAGGAGCATCCATTGGGGCCTAATATGAAATGGGTTGAGGTAGGTCCTGCAAATGATGAGTCTACGAATATAGTACTCTATGATATTAATAAAATGTCTATAAAGAATAAGATTATAGATGTTAGTCATCCTTCTTTATTATTTAAGGCAGTAAAAATAGAAGAAACATATAAAAAGTTTAAAGAAAGAGGAATTAAGGTAGGTGAATTTTTAGAATTACCAACTGGAAGAATGTTCACCTTTAAGGATCCTGATGGAAATAGTTATATAGTTAGGGAAGATAATAAAGGAGTTATGCTTCATTAGCAAAGTGTAAAAAGAGAAATCTATTTGGTTTCTCTTTTTTGTATGTAGGTAGACAAGTTATAGATAACTTCAGCATTTAAGTAATATATAAATTTATTTATATTAATATATAAAGGTGGTATAATAGGTGTTTGGTTAAGGGGATGATTATGAAAGTAGGTTATTAAAAGAACTGCTAAAACATTAAGTGAGGTTTAGAATGAAAGGACTAGAAGATATAACTTTAAATGCAGCAAAATTCTATAAAAGAAGAAGAAATAATTGGAGATTAAATTATCACTTAGAAGCACCATTTGGTCTTATAAATGATCCTAATGGATTAGCCCAATATAAGGGGAAATATTATATATTCTTTCAATGGAATCCCTTTGGATGTGAACATAAATTTAAACATTGGGGACTATTTACTACAGAGGATTTTATTAATTATTCATACCCTAAAGCGGTATTAGCTCCTAATAATAGGTATGATAAAAATGGAGTGTATTCAGGGAGTGGATATGCTATGGAAGATAGACTAGAGCTTTTATATACAGGGAATGTTAAAAATAAGTACGGAAAAAGAGAATCTTATCAATGTAGAGCAATATGTGATGAGTATGGTAACGTAGAGAAAAAAGGGATAGTTGTAGGTAAAATACCTAAGGGATATACAGCCCATTTTAGAGACCCTAAGATATTTGAGAGAAATGGTAAATATTATTTTGTTATTGGTGCTCAGACAAAAGATTTAAAAGGTAGGGCACTTTTATACAGTTCAGAGAATTTTGAAAAGTGGAATTATGAAGGTGAAATAAAGACTTCATATGATGACTTTGGATACATATGGGAATGTCCAGCCTTACTTAATATAGAAGGAAAGGATGTCTTAATATTTTCACCTCAAGGTTTAGAAAGAGAAGAATTTAGATATCAAAATATATATCAAGCAGGATATATAGTTGGTGAATTAAATTTTGATACATTAGAGTTTAATCATGGAGAGTTTAAGGAGTTAGACTTTGGCACTGATTTTTATGCTCCACAAAGTTTTAAAGATGAAAAAGGTAGAGAAATAATGCTTGGATGGATGGGGTTACCTGAGGAGGAGCAATATCATCCAACAGGAAATAAAGGATGGGTACATTGCTTAACCATGCCAAGAGAGTTAAAGCTTATAGATGGTAAGCTAATTCAAAAACCTTTAATAGAAATGAAGGAACTAAGAAAAGGTAAGATAGAAAGCTTAGAAAAGGTAGAAATAGTATCTTGGAAAAGTGATAATGTTAGAGAAAATTCTTATGAGCTTGTTTTAGATGTGGAAAAATGCGAAGCATCGATTTTGGAAATAAGGCTAGCCCTTGGAGAAAGAGAATATACATCATTAAAAATAGATTTTACTAATAATTATGGAATATTTGATAACAGTGCAATGGCAAAAGGATTAAAAAGTGTTAGAAAGTTTAAACTAAATAATTTTAATGATAAAATTAAGATTCATATGTTTATGGATAAATCTGCTGTGGAGATATTCTTAAATGATGGAGAAACTGTTGTTTCAAGTAGAATTTATCCTAAGGAAGGTAGTACTGGACTAGAATTTATATCTTATGAGGGAAAAGTTAAAATTGATAAATTAGATATCTGGAGTTTAGAGGCATTTAAGTTTGATGAGTAAAGTATTATGTATGGTGATATTAATATTTAATAGAGGCAGCGACGGAGAATATAGATTTGAATAAAATTAGCAAGGATGATATAATTCATTTTGGTTTTGCAACAGGATTTTAGAAGATTTGGAGGGGAGATAAAATGGCAAAGAAAACTACAAGTAATACTAATGATTTCCTTTTTCAAGTAAAGAAGAATACTTCTCATAAAATTTATCCATTACTTGTTGATTTGGTTAATGAAGGAAGACAAGATTTAGCAGAGATAATCACAAAGATAGATTATCTTTTAGAATATACAAGTACATGTATAAAACAGAAAGATTTTAGAGAAGCAAAGGAATCTATAAAAAAAGTTGAAGATAGAATGAAAATTCTAAAGGATAATAATGTTGATACAGATTATTTAGATTATTTATATGAAGGTATAAAGAAAAAGATAAAATAAAGATGAACTACTCATTTATGGGTAGTTCATCTTTATTTGTTTGTTGAAAAATATGGTATTATATTAGTGAAAGGAATAAAAGGGAAAGGGGAATATTTATGAATAAAGTGGACGAAATAATAAATAATATGGAAAAAATTATGGTTGGAAAGAGGAAAGTAATAGAGAGAATAGTAATTGCTTTACTTACCAATGGACATGTTCTTATAGAAGATGTTCCTGGAGTGGGGAAGACACAATGCGTTGGTGCTTTGGCAAAGTCTGTATCAGGAACTTTTAATAGGGTTCAATTTACTCCAGATGTAATGGCATCAGATATTACCGGGTTTACAATGTATAATCCTTCTATAGGAAAGTTTATTTATAAATCAGGAGCAGCAAGTTGTAACTTTTTACTGGGTGATGAAATTAATAGAGCATCAGCAAAGACGCAATCTAGTCTTTTAGAAGTAATGGAAGAAAGGCAAGTTACAATAGATGGGGTTACAAGAAAGGTACCAGAACCATTTATGGTTTTAGCTACACAAAATCCTATTGAGAGTAAAGGGACTAATAAATTACCTGAAGCCCAAATGGATAGATTTCTATTTAAGCTTTCTATAGGATATCCAACTAAATCAGGAGAGAAGGAAATACTTGATAGATTTGCAGGTGAAAATCCATTAAATAATCTTGGAGCCGTAGTTACAACCGAAGATATAATTAGTATGCAGAAGGAAATTGAAGAAGTTAGAGTAAGTGATAATATAAAGGATTTAATTATTAATATAGTTACTTCAACAAGAAATAACCCTAAAATAACTTTAGGGGCTAGTCCAAGAGGAAGCTTACAATTACTAAAAGCATCAAAGGCAGTAGCTTATTTACAAGGAAGGGATTATGTAATTCCAGAGGATGTAAAGGAAGTTAGCGTTGATGTTTTATCTCATAGAATAATTTTATCTTCTGGTGCAAGAGTAAAGGGGCAAAATTCTTCAGATATAGTTTTAGAGTGTGTAAATAATGCTATAAAAAATACTAGCAAGGTGTTAAATGGGTAATTGGATTTCATATATAATAATTTTAATTTTATCCTATATTTTTACCTATATCTTTGAATTAAAAGAGAATTATGTATTACTATACATGATTATAATTGCACCTATTCTTGATGGATTATTATTTATTTACTTTAGAAGGGTTTTAGATGCTAAGGTTACGTGTGAAGTTGATAGTGTTGAAAAGAATAATTGTTTTTTATGCAATGTAGAGATAGAGAATCATGGGTGGGTACCAATACCTTTTGTAGATTATGAAATTAACTATAATAACAATGTTATTTCAGATAAAAATAATATAACAAGACTATCAATAGGAGGAAGAGAAAAAGAAGAATTAGAAATAAGTTTTAAGGCTATTCATAGAGGCATTGGTGAAATTGAACTTTCATCAATATGTATAAGAAGCTTGCTAGGGTTATTTAAAAAGAATCTTGAGAGTGAAGAATGTATAAATAAAATAGCCATTTTACCATCATTAATAGAGTTAGATGGTAGTGATTATTTAGTTGATAATAAATTTGAAGAATCACAAGAGGATGATGGAGAAACAAATTTAATAGTTGGTGAACCAGGATATGAATTCAAAGAGTATTCAGAGGGAGATCCTTTAAATCGAGTTAATTGGAAGTTATCATCAAAAAAGAATATATTAATGATTAGAAAAAGCATAAGTAATGATGTTAATAAAAAAGTAGTGATTTTAGATCCTCTTATCTTAAAGTCTAAGAATGTGGAATTAATTGGAGATTTAATTATAGAAAGTTTTATAAGTATTATAAACTTATTTATGAACAGTGACTTAGAAATGGATATTGTTATAAGGGAAATGACTGGATGGAGAATACTTTCATCAAGTGATATGGAAAACATAGTTTGGTTACAAAACTATTTTAGTTCCTATGAGTTTATATATTCTAAAAATGATAGATTTAGAAAATTAGCTTTAAATGAAGATAAAAAATCTGATTATATAATTTTTACAGATAATAAAGATAATGAACTTGGAGAGCTTGTAAGATCTTTGGAAGTTAGAAATGATAGGGTTATAGTTGTTAGTAATGATAAAAGAAAAGCCTTCGAGGAAGAGCTATACTTAAAAATGGATTATAGCTTGGAAAGGATATGATATGAGGGAATTTAAAAATCATTTATTAGATAATATGCTATCCTTTTTCTTCATACTTATTGGAAGTGAGATTTTATTTTATTCAATCTATAGAAGGTTTAATATATTTTATTCAATTATAATTGGAGTCTTAGTTCTAGGATATTTCAGTTTATATAAGTTGGTAGTTGATTGGAAAAGAAGGGGGATATTCTTATACTTAGTAGTTGGTATATTATCTATAGGAATTACTTATTTTTTAGTTAGTGTTAGTGATTTAATGGTAGAAGAAACCTTTTATCAATGGGCATTTGGTGGTGGTGGAGTAGTAGGAGATTATTTAGGATATATATTTGGTGCAATTGTTTTGATATCTTTTACCTTTTCATCTTTAGGATACTATTTTACAGTAAATATTTCTAGAAAGCCTATGGTATTTCTTATGTCCCTTATAGTATTAGTTTCTTATATAAAAGGTGCATATCTTCAAAGAACTTTATTCACTAATATTGTAGTATTTCTATTTATAATTTTAATAATTTCTCTATTTATTGAAGGAACAAAAAAAGATGGGCTATCAATAGATAAGATAATAAATATAAAGAAAAAAGATTATTTTAAGGTTACGGTAGCCTTTTGCGGATTAATTTTTTTTATAGCATACTTTTTGCCGATGCCAGATAGATTACCTCGAAATGAGTTTCTTGATAATGTAAGAAGAATTACAAATTCATACATGGGTACATCAAACCTTTCTGGATTCAATGTAAAGGAGAATTCTATTAGAGAAATAAATCAATCTACAAGGATAAATTCAAATAATATTGTTTATACAGTGCAAGGAGAAGATGTACGGTATTTAATAGACCATTCATTTGATAAATTTGAAAATGGAATGTGGCAATATAAAACAGAGGACTTTAAAACTGGTGAGCTAATTATGTCCCCTTATAAAAAATATGAAATTGATTCTGGCATTTATTTTTTAGGAAAAATAGATAAAGGTAACAAGGATTATGGTAATTTAATCAAAAAAAGAGATGATAAATTATATAAAAAGTTATCAATTCAAAAAAATGATAGTGATAGCTATTATTTATCCCATCCTTCTAATACTTTGTCAGCTGAAATCTCAAGTTTAGATGGTGAAGTAAGATACTTGTATTTAAACCAATTTGAACAGTTATTTTTAAGTGATGAAAGTTTTAGAAATGGTGAAGTTTATAATATTGAATATATAAATGATGAACCATCAGAAAACACAGCTGAAGAGGCATTAATGAAATATATGAATTTAGATAGATACAATGGATTAATGCTTGAGGGTGGAGTAAGTAATAAATGTGAGTATAGTGATTTGATAGATGAGGTATATCTTGATATAGAGGATGATGTTACTGATAGAATGAAAAATCTAGCTAATGAATTAACTAAGGATAAGGAATCTAATTATGATAAGGCAGCTAGTATTAGGGATTTCTTTTTATCAGGGGAGTATGTATATAGTTTAGAGTTACCTGTAAATAGAGAAAAGGGAAGTTATATTGATTACTTTATATTTGAAGGGAAAGAAGGATATTGCGTTCAATATGCAACAGCCATGACTTTACTTTGTAGAGCAAGTGGAATTCCTGCAAGGTATGCAGAGGGATATCTTGTTACAGAAAAAGGTGAAAATGGAAATTATGTAGTAAGAGAGTCGGATGGACATGCATTTGTACAAGTTTTTATACCAGGGTATGGTTGGAAAATATTTGATCCAACACCATCTTCAGAGGATGGAGAAGTAGATGGTATTAAAGAAAATAATGCAGGTAGTGGTGGTAGTCTTTCAGGATTAAAGGTTAGCTTTACATTATTTGTGTTAGGTGTTTTATTTATAATACTTATTGTTGGACTTGTATACTTAATTTTATATTTAACTAAACGAAATAGATTTTTATATAGAATTAAGAAGTACAATAAGGAAGAAAGCTTTGAAGCCTTAATAAAGGATAGTATTGAGTTGCTTGGAAAAGTAGATATAGAACCCTATGCAGGGGAAACTGAACTTATATTTGCTCAAAGGGTAGAATCACATATAGATGTTGGCTTTTTAAACTTGATGAAGAGTTATTATGAATATAAGTATGCATTTAAAGAGGTGTTTAAGAAAGATTTAGAAGAAGCATATAGGGTTAATAAGGAAATTCATGATTATATAAAAAGATAAGGAAAACAGGAGGTGATTTCCACCTCCTGTTTTCTTTCCTCATTATCATGAAAATTAACGCCTATGTCTATGACGACTATGTCTGTTAATATCAGAATCACCATTATTCATAGGATTATTCATGCCGTTCATTCCACCTTGATTTCCCATGAACATATCCATTAAAGGATTACTCATACCATTGTTCATACCATTATTCATCCCACTATTCATACCGTTCATGTTGTTGTTCATGTTGTTCATACCATTCATACCGTTCATATTAGGGGATTGTCCTTGTTGAGACATCATGTTGTTGAGCATATCCATTAGTGGGTTATTATTATTCATATTTCCACCATTGTTTCCCATAGGATTATTCATATTATTCATGGGATTTCCATTACCTCTGTTCATGTTTTGCATCATACTCATGAGAGGATTCATATTATTGTTATTATTATTTCTTCCACCATTCATACCGCCCATTAACATACTTAGAAGTGGGTTTCCGCCACCCATCATAGGGGTATTACCCCCCATCATAGGATTACCTCCACCTCTATTGCCCATAAGCATACTCATTAGTGGATTTCCTCCCATCATTCCACCACCAGGGCCCATTCCACCCATCATGTTGCCAAATAACATGTTTAATAAAGGATTCATATTTTCACCTCAATACAGTTATTACTGTTTCTATATACTATTTAAATACTAGGGGTTTTGATACACAAAGAATGATTTTATCACTTTAAATATATATTATTAAAGAGGTATAATATATAGAGAAGGCGTGGTGGACATTTATTTTGCTTGTTCCGTCGCTACGCTCCAAGTCACAGTAAAACAAATATCCACCACACTCGTACTAAAAGTAATTAATTAAACTAATATTTGGGAGGTTATAAAGCATATGAAAAACTTTCATTATTCAATACCAACAGAAGTTTATTTTGGAAAGGGTCAAATTAAAAATTTAGGAAAAGAATTAATTAAGTATGGTAAAAAAGTACTTATGGTTTACGGTGGAGGAAGTATTAAGAAAATAGGATTATATGATGATGTTAAAAGAATTTGTGGTGAAAATAACATAGAGTGTTTTGAATTGTCAGGTGTAGAGCCTAATCCAAGAATTACAAGTGTTAGAGAAGGAATTAAAATTTGTAGAGAAAATAGCATAGATATGGTTTTAGCTGTTGGAGGAGGAAGTACAATAGATTGTACAAAAGTTATTGCAGCAGGAGTAAATTATGATGGTGATCCATGGGATATTGTTATGGATCCAAGTAAAATAGGGGAAGTATTACCTATATTAAGTATTCTTACATTGTCAGCAACAGGTTCAGAAATGGATGCCTTTGCGGTAATTTCAGATACCCAAAGTAATAATAAAATAGGACTTGGACATGAAAAAATGAAGCCAAGAGTATCAATACTTGATCCAGAATACACATACTCTGTTCCAAAGAACCAAACAGCAGCAGGTACAGCAGATATAATGAGTCACATATTTGAGGTGTATTTTAATACGACTGAAGGCACATTCATGCAAGATAGATTATGTGAAGGATTATTAAAAACTTGTATTAAGTATGGAAAAATAGCAATTGAGGATCCTAAAAACTATGAGGCTAGAGCTAACCTTATGTGGACATCAAGCTGGGCTATAAATGGGTTATTAACATATGGTAGAGGCGGGGAATGGAGTGTTCACCCTATGGAGCATGAATTAAGTGCTTTCTATGATATAACTCATGGAGTGGGATTAGCTATACTTACTCCACATTGGATGGAATATGTACTTAGTGATAAAACATTAGATAAGTTTGTTGAGTATGGCGTTAATGTTTGGGGAATAAATCCAGGTCTTGATAAAAACGATATTGCTCATATGGCAATAGAAAAAACAAGAGAGTTCTTTAAGGAATTAGGAATACCATCATCATTAGGTGAGTTAGGAATTGGCGAAGAAAAACTAGAAATAATGGCTAAACAGGCAGTTAGATTTGATCTAGATAAAGGATATATGCCTTTAGATTGGGAAGATGTTTATTATATTTATAAAAGAGCCTTATAAATTTACGGGAGAAATTGCTTTGCAGTTTCTCCTTAATTATTCCTAGATTGTAAACTGATAATACGAAATGAGTTGACAATGGCTTATTCCAATATTATACTTAACAAGAAAAAAGTTTTAGGGGGCATTAAAATGAGGTTATCTGTTAGGGAAATGATAATGGTTGGAGTTGGAGCAGCATTAATGGCTGTATTTTCTCAATTATCAATACCATTACCATCAGTACCACTAACTTTACAGGTTTTTGGGGTTGTAATTATATCTGTTATATTAGGAAAGAAATTGGGGACCTTGTCCATTATTGTATTTATGTTGTTAGGTGCTATAGGGCTACCTGTATTCGCTAGTTTTACTGGTGGATTAAATATAATAACTGGAGCCACAGGAGGATATATAATAGGATTTGTATTTATGGCTTTTATTATTGGATATTTTATAGAAAAAGATAAGAAGTCTTTAGCTTTTATAGGAGCATACCTTGGGTTAGCTGTGGATTATGTATTTGGAGTGCTTCAGCTTAAGCTATTAATGGGCCTCACTTTAGAAGGGGCATTAGTAGCTGGATTATATCCATTTATAATTAAGGATTTAATTTTAACAGCTTTAGGAGTAATGGTAGCATTATCTATAAGAAATAGAGTTGTTAGAGTGATAAGGGTAAAATAAAAGGCATACATTAGACAATGCATGCCCCATATAAGTAATTTTAACCCGGCTACTTCTTCGTTATGGAAAAACTACTATCTTGGCCGGTATTTTATAAAAGTTGTGTTGATTACCTTCTAAATGAGTAGTCAAATTTAAAACTTTTAAATTACTTACATTATTATAATTCCACAAAGAATTATTTTTATTCTAAAAAGGAAGGGTACTTTTGAAAAAATTATTTTTTAAAAATACCCTTCTTTTTTATGCATAGGAAAATATAAAATCAAGCAAAATAAATGTCCACCTAACCTTTTTAAGTTAATTATTTGTAAAGTAGATGAAAGAGTTGTTATAATGAATTTGTTGGTTAGAATTGAGAAAGGGGTGATATTAGTGATTTTTTCTACACTTGAAATTAATGATAGTGATCCAATATATATTCAATTGGAAAGACATATCATAGATGGAATAAAAAAAGGTGATTTAAAAAAGGATAGTAAGTTACCATCCACAAGAGAAGTAAGTAATTATCTAAAAATAAGTAGAAATTCAGTAATATCTGCATATGAAAATCTAGAAAGCAAAGGGTATATTCTAACTAAGAGAGGAAAGGGAACTTTTATAGCTGTTGAAGGAGAAAAGCAGGTATATGAGTATAATGTTGAATGGGATAACCTAGTTAATAAATATGGGAAGGTATTAAGAGAAAAGGATATTATTAAAAGTGAACCTAAATTTAAAAGAGGTATGATATCATTTAAGTCTATTGCGCCAGAAAGTGAACTATTTAACTTGGAAGATTTTAAAAGGGCTTTAATGGATTCTTGGACTTACGAAGAGGTTCATTTGTTAAATTATGGATATGCAAAAGGGTACCAACCCTTAATTGATTATTTGTTTGAATATATGGAAGAAAAGGGCGTTAGTAAAGAAAATAAAGATATATTAATAACCAATGGTTTTACAGAGGGATTTGATATTATACTAGCATCATTAACTTCTCCAGGAGATGTTATTTTATGTGAGGAACCAACTAATAATACAGCTCTTAAAGTTATGGAGGCTTATGGTCTGAAGGTTGTTGGGGTTCCAATGGATAAGGATGGAATGGTAATAGAGGATTTAAATAAGACATTACAGTTATATAGCCCTAAATTGGCATATTTAATTCCTTCGTATAATAATCCAACAGGGATAGTAATGAACTCTGAAAGAAGAAAAGAAATATATAAGATTTTTAGAGAACACTCCATTCCAATAATAGAAAATGGGTTTAACGAGGAATTATTGTATTCAAGTTCTCCTTTAGAGCCTTTAGCAGCCTTAAGTGGAAGGGGAAATGGTGTAGTTTATATAGGAAGCTTATCAAAGGTTTTATTTCCTGGGTTAAGAATTGGTTGGATAATGGGAGATAAGAAACTTATTGATATCTTAGAAAGTGTGAAAAGAGGAAGAACTATACATTCGTCATTTCTAGATCAAAGTGCCTTCTACTACTATTTAAAAAGTGGAGCTTTTACTAGATATATAAAGAATATTAGAAAATATTATAGGAATAAATACAATTTAATAATGGAGATGGTTAATAAGCATATTCCATATGAATATGTTACAGGAGAAGGTGGCTTATATGTATTTATTAAGCTTAAAAATAATATTAGCTCCAGAGAGTTATTGAATCTTTGTTATGAAGATGGAGTATTATTTATGCCAGGAGATTTATTCTATAATAATTTTAAAGGGGAGTCTTCCTTAAGGTTAGGGTTTGGAAGGGTAAGCGATGATGATATAAGAATTGGAATAGAAATAATAGGTAAGAATATAGAGGTATTAATGAAGCAGAAAGGTTTATGAAGGTGAGTTAGGTGACTGAAAAGTTATATTATAAAGATGGATATTTAAAAGAATTTACAGCAAATATAATGGAATATACAAAAGAGGATAATAAGCATTCTGTGGTTTTAGATAGAACTGCATTTTTCCCAGGTGGGGGAGGGCAATGGTGTGACTTAGGATACATTGATGAAATAAGAGTTTTAGATGTAATAGAAGATAAAAATAAGATTTATCATATTTTAGAGAGTGAGCCTAAAAGGACAGAAAATATAAAGTGTACCATTGATTGGAGCAGAAGATTTGATGGAATGCAACAACATTTAGGACAACATTTATTATCAGGATGTTTTTATACATTATTTAATGCAAATACATGTGGAATACATATTGGTAATGAAATAAGTACTGTAGATATTGTAGGAACAATAGAAGAAGAGAAGATAAGAGAAGCTGAAAAAATGGCAAATAGAGTTATTTGCGAAAATCATAAAGTTGAGTTTTTAATGACTAATAGAAAAGAAGCAAAAAAGATGGGACTTAGAAGGGATTTAGCTACTAAAGATGATGAGATTAGAATAGTTAAAATTGATGATATTGATATTAATGCATGTTGTGGAATTCATCCAAATAATACTTTAGACCTTCAATTAATTAAGATAAAAGGCTTTGAAAAGCATAAAGGAAATACAAGAATAACATATCTTACAGGTAGTAGGGCTATAAATGATTACTTACATAGAGATTTTGTTCTAGATAATATATGTTTAAGTTTAAGCTCTGGAACAGATGATGTAGTTAATAGTTTAAGTAAACTTGTAGATAACTACAATTCATTAAAAGGTGATTATAGCAAAGTAAGGGCAAAGTTAGGGGAATACGAGATAAAAGAATTAGTTTCTAATGGGGAGACTATAAAGAATGTTGTTTTAATAAACAAAATTTTTGATAATGAAGAAATGAAAAATCTTAATAAATTAGCAACTGCTATATGTGAAGATGAAAATAGAATAGTTTTATTTGGAACAAGGGATAAAGAAAAGTGTAACCTTTTATTTGCATGTTCAAAGAATATGAAGGGGTTAAATATGGGAGCACTTTTAAAGGATTCTATAACTCTTGTAGATGGTAAAGGTGGAGGAAGCCCTTTATTAGCACAAGGTGGAGGAAAAAATGTTTTAAATTTAGAATGTGCTATAGATTATGCTATTAGAAGATTAAAAGAAAATATTTAAGGTGATACATATGGATATTATGAAAATATTAAACAATGATTTAGAAGGTATGAGTGAAGAGGAGAAGCAGTATGTAAATGTCTTTTCAGAAAAATTAAAAGATAAAATTATAGATGATTTAGTAGAGGTAGAGGAGAATAGAATAATAAGTTTAATTAAAGAAAATAAAGAGGGATATAAGGATTTAATTTATTCTATATATTCAGAGGGAATTAGAGGTTATAAATCGATGAATATACAGTTGCTAATTAACATATATATTGATAAGTGTGGTGATGAAAAATTAATTACTACGATTAATGATATAATTTTGTAGTTTTTTGTAGTCTATATTTTAATAAATAGTAATTAATTTGTAACTACTATTCATACCCTTAAGAACTATAATATTAGTGAAGGAAGTAGTGGAGGTAGTAAAAATGGACAAGTATAGAAGAGCTAGATTAAGTAAAAAGAGAAATTCAAAAAAAATGAAAGTGGTATTAGTAGTGTGCTTTACACTAGTATTATTAATGATACCTACTTTTATATATATTGATTATAGATTAAAGGGTGAAAATCAGATAGTTTCAGCACAACCAGAGCAAGAAGAGGATAATACTGAAAAAGAGCCTGAAAAACCAAAACTAGATAATAGTGGGTACTTAACTTTGGAAGAAGATGAAAATGCAGATAGTGCTCAAATGGTTTCAGAAAATACTAATGGCTTATTAACAGGAACTAAAACTTATCCAGTTAGAACAGATGGCAAAAAAGTTGCATATTTAACTTTCGATGATGGTCCATCAACAACTAATACACCAGAAGTATTAAAGGTACTGGACAAGTATAATGTAAAAGGAACCTTCTTTGTGTTAGGAACTTCTCTTAAGGATAATACACAAGCACAAGAGATATTAAAAACAATAGCTGGAAGTGGACATGCTATAGCAAATCACACATATAGTCATGATTACAAATATTTATATCCTAATAGAGTAATGAACGTTGAAAATATAACTAATGATATAGAAAAGAATAATGCTTTACTTAAAGAGATATTAGGTAAAGATTTTGATACTAAAACAATTAGATTCCCAGGTGGTTACTGGTCTTGGAAGGGCAGACAACCAATGAAAGATAAAATGATTGAAAAAGGTTATTGTAATATTGATTGGAATGCTTTAAATGGTGATGCAGAAGGAAAGAAAAAGGATGCTACAGGATTATTTGAAAAATTAAAGAGTAGCGTAGAGGAATTAGGACCTAATGCAGATAGTGTTGTAATATTAATGCATGATACTTACGGTAAAGAAGAGACAGTAAAAGCATTGCCACAAATAATTGAATATTTACAAGGTAAGGGATTTGAATTTAGAACAATGAAATAAATATAATTAAGATTAGGAAAACTCAAGCGGTTGCTTGAGTTTTTTTATTTTATATTTGGAGATGGGGCGAATTGTGTGTATATACATATCATAAGTATTAAGGAGAAAATATAAGGAATTAGGAATAAATAAAAAGGAAGATTTATATGTATATAAGGATATGTATAATCTTCTGTAATTACAAGTGATGGAGGAGTAGTTATGGGGAAAGTTATATTTATCAATGAAAGGGTGGAGATTAACATGGATAATATTAGATTTCAAGTTGATAGCATCATAGAAGAATATACAGATGGAAGTTTACCTATAGACCCTGTAGTTATTGCTAAAAAGGTTGGAATACCTATATCACAAGTTAATTTTAAATCTGTAAAGGGGTCAGCTGTTTTAGGTGGGATTAAAAAGAATAAGGAAAATATAAGCATATATATTAATGCAAATGATAGTATGGCAAGAAAGCGATTTACAATTGCACATGAGTTAGGACATTATTTTTTAAATCATATTAATAATAAAGGAGAATTTGTAGATCTTCATAGAGATGTACTAGCTGTTAAGTCAAAAGAAGAACAAGAGGCAAACGAGTTTGCAGGATGTTTACTTATGCCAGAAAAGAAACTAGTAGAAAAATTTGATCAATTAAGAAAGCTTAATTTTGGGACAGGCATAATTGAAATGGAATTATCAAGAATATTTAAAGTTTCTCAATCAGCTATGAATGTAAGACTTAAAAGATTAAATTTAAAGTAGGTGAATGGGATGGGTGAAGAGAAGTATAATGATGGTTTTGATTATAATGATCCAGAAGAATTAGGACTAGATGATTTAATAAATTTTGATTATGAGACGCCAATTACAAGAACAATATCTGAAAAGGAAAAACAAGAATATAAAGAAACAGATGATAGAATTCAGGTTCTTACTATTTGGAAGGATGAAAAGAAAACAGAACAAAGGATGAAGCAAGGATTATCTTTAGGGATTAGTATAATTCTTGTTATACAAGTTATATTTATAAATGTTGTAGTATGGAAAATCGGAAAGGGAGAAATGGATTTTGATGAATGGACTATAAGATTATTTATTACGGGGATATTTGCAGAAATAGTTGCACTTGTTAAAATAGTAATAAATAATCTTTTTCCTAAGAGTGGTAATAAAGATTTTATGGATTTTATTAATACTTTCTATTTTAATAAGGGAAATAATAATAGTGCTGAAGAAAATAATAAGGTTATACATAAAGAAAAAGGCAACTAAATATACATTATGTATTAATTTAAGGTGAAAGTGGGGATGATTATGCCTTTTGAATGTGTAGAGATAAAGAGCTATATTAATTTCTTAAATATTAATGATGGAAAAAACTTTTATTATGGTGGAAACCAAGAGTGGTTTGAAGATGAGATTAATAGAAAATATGGATGTGCTGCAGTAGCAGCAGCTAATTTATTAGCTTACAAAAGTATTAATGAAGGCATAAAAGAGTTATATGAGTATGAGGATTTTTCTAAAGATAATTTCTTAAAGTATATGAATGAAATTATAAAGTGGACAAAACCAATAGAAAAGGTTGGTATATTAAAACCAAGAGATTTTATAAAAGGATTATATAGCTTTGGAGAAAATAAAGGAATAAAACTTGATTTTGGAGTAAAGTATTTCAACACTAGCTATTATGAATTTTGTTCTTTTATAAAAAAAGCTTTAAGTGAAAATAAGCCTATAGCAATATTAATGCTAAGGAATACAACTTTAAAGGAATTTGATTGGCATTGGATGACAATAACAAAGTATTTTAGAATGGGAAATAAGATAGATATAAATGTATCAACTTGGGGAGAAAAGAGAAATTTAGATTTAGAAAAAGTATATAAACATAGTAGCTATGGAGCTTTAATTTATTTAAAATAGGGGTGTTGTGGATTATATAAATGATATAATTCACTATTTTTTTACATGGACATAATTGACAATATTATTTAATGTAACTAAAATTATCTTTTAGGGAGGGATAAAAATGAGTATAGAAAAAGGTAATATTTCAATCCACACAGAAAATATATTTCCAATAATTAAGAAGTGGTTATATTCAGACAAAGATATCTTCATTAGAGAGCTTATTAGTAACGGATGTGATGCTGTTAGCAAATATAAGAGGCTTGTATCCCTAGGAGAAGCAGAGGGAATCGATGACGAAAAGTTTAAGGTTGTTGTTTCTGTAAACAAAGAAGAAGGTACATTAACTTTCAGCGATAACGGTATAGGGATGACAGATGAAGAGGTAAAAAAATATATTACACAAGTTGCCTTTTCAGGTGCAGAGGATTTTATACAAAAGTATAAAGATAAAATGGGTGAGGGAAATGACATTATTGGTCATTTTGGATTAGGTTTTTATTCAGCTTTTATGGTAGCTAAAAAGGTACAAATAGATACTTTATCATATAAGAAAGAGGCTACCCCTGTAAGATGGATATGTGAAGGTGGAACAGAATATGAAATGGGAGATTCTGATTCTAGAGAAACTAGGGGTACAACAATAACTCTATTCCTTGATGATGAAAGCAAAGAATTCTTAGAATACTATAAGGTAAGAGGTATTATTGAAAAGTATTGTTCATTCTTACCAACAGAAATATTCTTAATCAATGTAGATGAAGAAAAGAAAAAGTCAGAAGAAGATAAGGATAAGGATGGAGAACCAACTCCTCTAAATGATACAAATCCTTTATGGCTTAAGAAGCCAAGTGAATGTACAGATGAAGAGTACAAAGAATTTTACAAACAAGTATTTAATGAATATGAAGACCCATTATTCTGGATTCACTTAAATGTAGATTATCCATTTAACCTTAAAGGAATTTTATATTTCCCTAAGCTTAAGAATGAGTTTGAGCTTATAGAAGGTAAGGTTAAGTTATATAATAACCAAGTATTCGTAGCAGATAACATAAAGGAAGTTATCCCTGAATTCTTATTATTACTTAAGGGAGCAATAGACTGTCCAGATTTACCTTTAAATGTTTCAAGAAGCTTCTTACAAAATGATAGGGATGTAAGTAGAATTTCTAAACATATTGTTAAAAAGGTAGCTGATAAGCTAAATTCAATATTTAATAATGATAGAGATAAGTTTGATGAGTTCTGGGATGATATTCATCTATTTATTAAGTTTGGCTGCTTAAAGGATGAAAGTTTCTATGAAAAGATAAAAGATATAATAGTATTTAAGAATATAGAAGGTAAGCATATTACTTTAAAAGATTACTTAGAAAATGCTAAAGAAAAGCATGAGAATAAAGTGTTCTATGTAAGCAATGAGGAAGAACAATCTCAATATATAAAGTTATTTAAGGAATATGAATTAGATGCACTTATATTAAGTAGTCCAATAGATAATAACTTTATATCTTTCCTTGAATATAAAGATGGTAATGTTAAGTTTACAAGAGTAGACTCTGACCTTTCAGATGTATTAAAGGATAAGGATGCTGAAGAAGATAAAGAAAATAATGAAAAGATTATTGAATTATTTAAATCAGTAATTGGAGATAAGATGAAGGAATATAAGGTAGAGTCATTAAAAAATGAAAAGACTCCAGCTATGGTACTTCTTTCTGAATACTCTAGAAGAATGGCAGAAATTCAAGCTCAATTTGGAGGAATGGGAATGAACATTCCAGAAGAAAAGAGTCTTGTTATCAATGGAAATAACCCAATTATAAAGAAACTTGCATCTATTTCTGATGATGAAAGTAAAAAAGATAAGGTTAATATCATTTGTAAGCAAATTGTTGATTTAGCGTTAATATCTAATAAGTCATTAAATTCAGATGAGCTTGATGAATTTATTAATAGAACTAATGATTTAATGCTTCAAGTTATGGATATTTAATTAAGTAGGAGCTGGTATAGCAGCTCCTATTTCTTTATAATAAAGTTATAAAAATATAGAAGGAGATGAATGCAATGGATATAAAAGTAAATAAGAATTTTTTATTAGATACAGCAAAAGAAATATTAATGTGCGATAGTCCAAGTGGTTTTTGCTATGAAGTTATGGAAAAAGTAAAAAATATTGCAGAAGGATTTGGATATAAATTTGAATATACTAATAAGGGCTGTGGAGTTATAACTATAGAGGGAGAAAGTGATGAGAAAACTATAGGGTTATCAGCCCATGTAGATACTTTAGGAGCTATGGTTAGATCTGTAACTAGTTCTGGTACTTTAAAGTTTACTGTGGTTGGAGGGCCAACAGTACCTACTTTAGATAGTGAGTATTGCAAAATAAGAACAAGAGAAGGAAAAATATATACAGGAACCTTTTTAAGCACTAGTCCTTCAACTCATGTTTATAAGGATGCATCTTCAAAATCTAGAGATGCAGAAAATATGGAAATAAGGATTGACCAGGTAGTTAAGTCTAAAGAAGATGTTAATGCTTTAGGAATCTTTCCAGGAGATTATATTTTTATAGATCCTAAAACTACAGTTACAGAAAGTGGCTTCTTAAAATCAAGATTTATTGATGATAAAGGAAGTGTAGCTTCCTTATTAGCCCTTTTAGAATTATTACATAGAGGGGGAAGAAAGCCTAAATATAAAACAAAGATAATGATTACTGTATATGAGGAGGTTGGTCATGGAGCATCTTATATTCCACAGGATATAACAGAAATGTTAGCTGTTGATATGGGATGTATAGGGGATGATTTAAGCTGTACAGAATATGATGTATCTATCTGTGCTAAGGATTCTGGTGGACCATATGATTATAATATGGTAACTGACCTTGTTAACCTTGCAAAGGAAAATAATTTAGATTATGTGGTAGATATATATCCTCAATATGGATCTGATGTAGGAGCAGCTCTTAGAGGTGGAAATAACATAAGAGGAGCTTTAATTGGGCCTGGAGTTCATGCTTCACATGGTATGGAAAGAACACATTATAGTGCTTTAGAAAATACGGTTAAATTAGTTTATTTATATATAACAAAGTAATAAGAAATACTCCAGTATACTGATACTGGAGTATTTTTTGTACATTTAAAAAGTGGTATAAGGAAAATAAATATATAAAGTCTTTCGAGTATTCTTTACAGAAAATTTAAATTTAATACGTTGTTGAAATAATGAAGATACTATTATAAGATTGCTTTTGTACGCTTTTTAGGGAGGACTTAATTATGAATAAAAAAACTATATTATCAAAAACAGTTCTATTTATATTTATAATACTATTTATAACAACATTTATAAAAATCTTTGGTGAGGAAAACACACTAATAGCAGTAACAACGGTAACAGGCGCCTTAATGTTTTTAGAGAATGATTTAACTTTAAATGCTGTAAGAAATACATTGGTTCTTATTGGGTTTAATATATTTTTAGGAGTAATGGCATATTTAGCTACTAGTAATATGTATTTAGGAGTTTTGATTAACTTTGCAGTAATGTTTATTATTGGATTTACCTTATGTCATAACTTAAAATCTCCTACTTATCTTCCCTTTTCACTTCAATATATTTTTATGTTATCATCACCTGTATCCTTAGATAAGTTACCAAATAGAATTGGTTCCCTTATATTTGGAGCATTAGTAATTATGGGAGCACAACTTATAATAAATAGGGATAAGGTCTCAAAAGCTGGAAATAAGTTATTAACAAGTATATGTGTTAATTTAAATGAGAAAATAAGATTAATTGAAAGAAAAGAGAATACAGAAGAAATAGATAATAGAATAAAAGATGGAATTAGTAAGTTTAGAAAGGTTATATATGATAAGAGGGAAAGGGAGTTCTATTTACCTGAGGAAAGTAGAATTAAACTAGATATATTAGTTGCACTTTCAAGAATAAACCTTATATTAAATGAAGTTAAAAAAAATCAAAATGTAGATATCTTAGAAAAGAAGGTTATTCCTCTTATTGAAAATATTAAAATTTGTTTAGAAGACAAGGGGAATTTAAAAAAATTAGATTCTATTTTTAATGAGATAATTATAGAAGAGGAAATAACAGATTATATATCATTAAAGATAATAAATATTATTGAATTAATAGAAGATGATTTATATAGTTTAATGAAGTTAGAAAAGAAAGACTATAATTTGGTTAAGAGAAGGGAAGAAATCCCGGAAAATTACAAAAGAGCATGGAGATATAGACGTGAAATATCAAGAGACTCATTAAGATTTACATATGGGTTTAGATTAGGGATTGGAATAGCCTTTAGTGCATTTATAGTGAATTTTTTTGGACTTACTGATGGAAGGTGGATATATTTTACTGTGAATTCCATAAATCAACCACAGTATGAGATGTCTAAAAAGAAGAGTTTGGATAGAATTTTAGGAACATTTATTGGGGTAATTATAATTACAATACTTTTTTCAGTATTTAAAGAAACTAGCGTTAGAGGATTAATAATTATGGCAACAGGATATGTATCAAGTTATCTTGTTCAATATAAATATAAAATGATTTGTACAACTGTATCTGCAGTAGGAGCTGCATCTTTAGTAGGAAATGTAGGAGAGCTTGGTGGAGTTAGAATTTTATATGTAATTATTGGAGTAATAATTGCAATGTTAATAAATAAATTTATATTTCCATTTAGTATTAAAGATTCAACAATAAATTTAATTAATACATATAATCATATAGTAGAAAAAATGATTAAAAATGTATCTGATTATATTAATGATGTAACTAAGGATGAAGAAATGAAGAACCTTATATTATATTCAGGATTAATAGAAGAAAGATTGGCTAGTATTAATTCAAATAATGCTTACGATGAACTATCAAAATATCTTACAGAGCAACATCTGTTAGTTATGAATATATATGATTTATATAGATGGATTAGAAAAGATGAGATAAGTAAGGATAAGGTATTGAAATCTATAGAATATATTAAAAAGAACAAGGAAACATTCACCAAAGAAAAAATGTTATCAATCCAAAATGAGATAGGAAGTTCTAGTTTTAATAAAGATAAACTTTTGTTTATTAGCACCATAGAAGTTTTAGATGGTTTTTCAAAAATAAGAAATATTGATATCAAAATATAGTAAAAATAATGTATAATGTATTTTATAGATAAAACATGGGGGAAAAGGTGTATGATAGAAATTATTTATAGAAATACAGTAGAACAATGGATTGAATGTGCTAGTTTTGCATCTAAAAAATCAAGGGATGAGAAGAAGTTAGATAGACCAAGAGTATTTTTAACTTCAGCTTGTGCAGTTATTTTTGTATTTACAATATTATCAGGTCAAATACCAGTTTCAATTATATTTGGATTATTGGGTATAATATTTTATTTCTTTTATCCAGCATTACTTGAAAAAATGACTAGGAGAGCTTTTAAGAGGATGGCTAATAAAAGAGATTTATTGCCTAATGGGGATATTAAACTCGTTTTAAATGGAGAAAATCTTATTGTAGATATAGAAGAAAAGAGTAGAACAATAAGCATTAAGGATGTAGCAGATGTTACAGAAATATCAGAATGCTTATTTATTGAATTTAAGAATAAGGATGAGATTAGTTTAATAGTTCCTATCAATGCATTTAAGAGTGAAGAGGATGCAATAGAGTTTAAACAAAAATTAAAAGAGAAATAAATTAAAAAGGAGCTGTATCAAAATAAATTTGATACAATCCGATAAAAAGAAAGAAGAGAATTCATGAATTTGAATTCTCTTCTTTTCGTATAATATTAATATGCAAAAGAATAATATCATACCTATTCACCAAATAGGTTTCCCAATAAGTTTCGAAAATATTATACCTGATGATGATTCGGTAAGAGTGCTATA